>JAZNWA010000001.1:0-102274 GCA_045593085.1 Lachnospiraceae bacterium
TAAGTCATAGGTCATTTTTACAGAGTTTAATGATGGTCTTAAAATTGGGTTGTCAACTACATTTTCAACTTTCTCGCCGAACATATAAACGTTCAGTTTCATTTTGCGCATGCTTTCAACATACTGTTCGCCTGTCATTAATGCCATTTTCATTCTCTCCTTCTTATCACATTCCGCATCCCTCCGCGTCGTTTCCGGAAGGATGTGGATTTGTGTTGTTCATGACAAACATAAACCCCGCAGAGCGTGCTTTTGTTTGTATATTTGCTAAGTTTTTTACTTAGTAAAGTTCAGAATAAATCTTAAATACTCTGTCGTAATCAAGTTCAACAAAGTTGTTGCCCATCAAACGTCCCTGAGTCTCCATAACGGATTTTGTAAATACAGGGATATCTGCTTCGGTTACTCCGTATTCACGAAGTCTCTTCTTTGGAAGAATCTGATTTAATAATTCTTCTAACTTGTCATATACTTCATCATATTCGCATCCGAGTAAGTTCTGGATGTAACGGTTTAATCTTTCGATTTCTCCGTCACTCTTGATTTCCATATAGTTCTTTAACACGCCTGTAAACATAGCGTAGTTGCTTTCACCGTGTGGAACATGGTAAGTTCCGCCAAGCGGATAGCTTGTTGCATGAACTGCTGCACAGCCTGCTGTACCGAAGGAAATTCCTGCATATGTACTTGCAATAAGGAAATCCTTTAATAACGGAATTCTTGCATCTTTGCCTTCTTTAACGATGGTCTGATATCCTTTGATAATCATTTCAATTGCACGGTAACCAAATAATTTAGTAAATTCAGTTGCCTTTGGTGAAAGTGCAGATTCTACAGCATGTACTAATGCATCGATAGAGCTGGTTGCAAATACACCAAATGGAAGGCTGTTTAATAATTCAGGAATCAATACTGCCTGATCTGCGTACATATGAGGAGAAACAAGTCCCATCTTTGTACCCATTCTGGTTCTGTTAATAATAGAAATGTTGGTAACTTCACTACCTGTACCACATGTAGTTGGAACAATTACCAATTCTCTCTTCTTTGTAATTCCTGCAACGTTATCATATAAAGAATCTAATACTTCTCCATTAGAAACTGCCATAACCTTTGCAATATCAATAACAGTACCGCCACCAATTGCAATGATTCTTGTGCAGTTTGTCTTAGCAGCGTCTGCTAAGATTGCGTCAACCATAATATCGGTTGGTTCGCCGTTGCCGTATTTTTCCTGAAAAATGGTATGTACCTTTAATCCCATATCTCCGAAGAATGGATTAAAAATGTATTCATTGGAAAGTACTAAGTCGTTTTCGCCTAATTTTAAATCCTCAACGAATTCCTTACAGGTATTGTATGACAATATCTGTGGCTTCATGATTACTTCTATCATGTCGCGTCCTCCTGATTGTTATCTTTTTACAGCGTTTTTTCCAAGGAGAAAATCCCCTTGGAAAAACCCGCCTTTTTATTAAAATTTACGTTATATCTTAGCCGAAGATTTCTTCGTCAGATGGCTGTACCCAGTTTGGTTTTACTAAAGCGATTCTGCTTCTGTTCATTAAGTGAATGTAGAAGAAGTTTTCGCTGATAGCATTGTTACCCCAGCTTCCGCATCCTAATGTTGTTGTAGGATTTAAGGAGTTACAGAATGCACCACCTGCCATTGTTGAACATGTCTGGTTAACAACAACACGGCTTACAGGTAATCTTAAACCTGCTGCTTCAATGTGCGCTCTGTCATTTGACTGAACGTCTGCAGAGTGTCCTGCACCTTCAACCATTAAGTTATCGTAAGCGATTTCTACAGCTTCTTCCCATGTCTTATAGGAGTATGCACACATCATTGGGCACATTTTTTCTTTGCTCCATACAACACCAGCGCCATGTCTGGAAGGTTTAACAACGATAACCTTTGTTCCTTCCGGAACGTCTAATCCGCCTAATTTAGCGATTGTCTGAACAGACTGTCCAACAACGTCTTTGTTTAAAGCGCCGCCTGGGAAAATAACGTCTGCTAACTTATCTAAAACTGCCTGATCATCAATGTAGTAAGCACCATTGTTCTTGAATGCTTCGATTACTTTGTCATAATCTTTTTCTGGAGCGATGATTGTCTGTGTACCGGAGCAGATAACACCGTTGTCAAACATACGGCTTGCAATCATTCTCTTAGCACATGCATCATAGTCCATTCCTTCGTCGATAAGACCCTGAACGTTACCAGGTCCTACACCGTAGCTTGGTTTTCCGCTGGAGTATGCAGATTTAACTACACCCATACCACCTGTTGCAACTGCTACGTCACAAGCACCTAATAATTCTGTTGTCATTTCGATTGTTGGTTCTTCAATTACTAAGAAGATGTCTCTCGGAACACCCATCTTATCTAATTCTTTGTAGTATAAATCAGCAACTGCCTTTGCACATTTTTTTCCTCTTGGATGTGGTGCAATGATAATTGTGTTTTTACATTTTACTGCGTACATACCGTTACACATTGGTGTAACTACAGGGTTTGTACATGGTGTAGCTGCAGCTACAACACCCATTGGCTTAGCAACTTCGATAATTCCTGCTGCTTCATCTACGTTTAAAATACCGGTAGATTTCTTTCCTTTTAATGCGTTCCAAATTGCTCTGGATTTACCCTGACATTTTGCTACCTTATCAGCGTAAACACCCATTCTTGTTTCATCGATTGCTAACTGTGCTAATTCTTCAGCGTTGTCGTAAACAACCTTCGCAAACATTCTTACGATTTCATCAATTTTTTCCTGGCTGTATGTTTCTAATACTGCCTGTGCTTTTCTTGAGCGTTCTACAAGCTCATTAACTAAAGTTCCCATTATTATTTCTCCTTCCTATTTATAAACGATGTTCAAAGACATACGTCTATTATACCCCCAACGGCAGATAAAAGAAAGTGAAATTTCTGTATCCTGCCGTTTGTCCGCGGGGTAAAAACACTTGTTTATTTTTCTTGCGTTTTCACGCTACAACAGGGCCAAAATTATATTTCAGCCCTGTTATTACCATTATTTATTTACGGTTCTCTTTACATATGTTGTATGTAATAAGTGATGTGCTTTTTCACTTCCCGGTGCACCAAGATACTCCTCATAAAGTTTCTTGATTCCCGGATTTTCGTGAGATTTTCTAATCTTAGCATCCTTGTCGTATCCATATAATACTTTTGCTCTTTCTGCACGAAGATCAACCGTATTATGAACCCAACCAGGCTGCTGAGGCTGTCCGCGACCATTTACACAACCGCCAGGACATCCCATGATTTCGATGAAGTGATATTCTGCTTCCCCTGCCTGAACCTTATCAAGTAATGTTCTTGCATTGGATAAACCACTTGCTACTGCAACTTTTACATTTAAGCCGGCTACATCATAAGCAGCTTCTTTGATTCCTTCAACGCCACGAACGTCTTTGAAATCAAGTTTCTTTAATTTTTCGCCCGTTAATGTTTCAACAGCAGTTCTTAAAGCAGCTTCCATAACGCCACCGGTTGCACCGAAGATTACAGCTGCACCTGTGTGATCGCCTAATGGATTATCAAATTCTTCATCCGGAAGGTCATTAAATTTAATGCCTGCCTTCTTAATCATTCTTGCTAATTCTCTGGTTGTTAATGCGATATCAACATCCTGTACACCTGCTCCGTCCTGATCGTCACGTCCGATTTCGAACTTCTTAGCCGTACATGGCATTACGCTTACAACAACGATTTTTTCTTTATCGATACCCATTTTTTCAGCAAAATAAGATTTGGTAATTGCACCAAACATCTGCTGTGGAGATTTACAGCTGGATAAGTTGTCAATCATTTCCGGATAGTAATGTTCACAGAACTTAACCCATCCCGGAGAACAAGAGGTAATCAATGGTAATTTACCACCATTTTGTACACGGTCTAAGAATTCGTGAGCCTCTTCCATAATTGTTAAGTCTGCTGCAAAGTTGGTATCAAATACTTTATCAAAACCAAGTCTTCTTAATGCTGCAACCATTTTTCCTTCACATGGAGTTCCGATTGGATTTCCGAATTCTTCTGCTAATGCCGCACGTACTGCAGGAGCAGTCTGAACAACTACATATTTATCCGGATCAGCAATTGCTTCAAAAGCTGCTTCGGTAAAGTCTTTTTCATAGATTGCACCTACCGGACATACGGAGATACACTGACCACAGCTTACACAGCTGGTTTCATTTAACGGTAAATCGAACGGAGAACCGATATAGGTCTTAAATCCTCTTTCGTTTGGTCCGATTACGCCGATACCCTGAGTTTTTTCGCAGACAGCAACACATCTTCTGCAAAGAATACATTTGTTGTTATCACGTACCATATGAGCTGCACTGTCATCGATTTCATGTGTATTTACTGCGCCGCCGTCATATTTATGAATTGCTTCTACTCCGTAGTCACGGCAAAGCTTCTGAAGTTCACAGTTACCGCTTCTTACGCAGGAAAGGCAATCCTGTTTGTGATCAGAAAGAATCAACTCTAACGTTTTCTTTCTTGATTCATATACTCTCTGTGAATTTGTAGCAATAGACATACCTTCTTTTGCTAAAGTTACACAAGAAGCTACTAATTTGCCTTTTCCTCTGGTAACATCTTCTACTACACAGATTCTACAAGCACCGATTTCATTAATTTCTTTTAAATAACATAATGTTGGAATTTCAATGTGGGCTGCTCTTGCCGCTTCAAGGATGGTGGAGCCTTCCGGTACAGAAACTTCAACATTGTTAATTTTTAATGTAACATTTCCCATTTTCATTCTCCTCCATTCTAGCCTTTATAGATAGCACCAAATTTACAGTTTGCCATACAGTTACCGCACTTGATACACTTGTCAAGATTGATAACGTGTGGTGTCTTAACAGTACCTTCAATTGCACTAACCGGACAGTTTCTTGCACAAAGTGTACAACCTTTACACATATCCGGATCAATATAGTAGTTTGTAAGTGCTTTACATACACCTGCAGGACAACGTTTTTCAACGATATGAGCAACGTATTCGTCTCTGAAGTGCTTTAATGTAGAGATTACAGGGTTTGGAGCAGACTGTCCTAAACCGCAAAGTGCATTTGCTTCGATGTACTTAGCTAATTCTTCTAATTCTTCCAAGTCTTCCATCTTGCCTTTGCCTTCTGTAATTCTGTCTAAGATTTCAAGCATTCTCTTTGTACCGATACGGCATGGTGTACATTTACCGCAGGATTCATCTACTGTGAATTGTAAATAGAATTTTGCGATATCAACCATACAGTTATCTTCGTCCATTACGATAAGACCGCCGGATCCCATCATAGAGCCGATTGATACTAAGTTGTCGAAATCTACCGGAATATCTAAATGATCAGCAGGGATACATCCGCCGGACGGACCACCGGTCTGAGCTGCTTTAAATTTCTTTCCGTTTGGAATACCTCCACCGATTTCTTCGATGATGGTACGAAGTGTTGTTCCCATAGGAACTTCTACAAGACCTGTGTTATTAATCTTTCCGCCTAAAGCAAATACCTTTGTACCTGTAGACTTTTCAGTTCCCATAGAGCTGAACCATTCAGCACCGTTTAAGATAATCTGTGGTACATTTGCTAAGGTTTCTACGTTATTTGTAACGGTTGGTTTGTCAAACAAACCTCTTTCAGCTGAACGATAAATCTTCGGCTTAGGCTCACCACGGTTACCCTCGATGGATGTTGCCATAGCTGTACCTTCACCACATACGAAAGCACCTGCACCAAGTCTTAATTCGATTCTGAAATTGAAGTCTGTTCCGAAAATGTTCTTTCCTAACAAACCGTATTCTTCTGCCTGAGCAATAGCGATTCTTAATCTTTCTACAGCGATTGGGTACTCTGCACGAACGTAGATGTAACCAAGGTCAGCGCCTACAGCGTAACCTGCAATTGCCATCGCTTCAAGGATAACATGCGGGTCACCTTCCAATACAGAACGATCCATAAATGCACCCGGGTCACCCTCGTCAGCGTTACAAAGAATATACTTCTCAACTTCTCCTCTGTGGTGAGAAGCATGTTTCCATTTTGTACCTGTCGGGAATCCGGCACCACCACGGCCACGTAATCCGCTGGCTATCATTACATCAATAACTTCGTCCGGAGTCATTTCTGTAAGAACTTTTCCTAACGCTTCATATCCTCTGGTTCCAATGTATTCATCAATGTTTTCAGGATTGATAACACCACAGTTACGAAGTGCGATTCTTGTCTGTTTTCTGTAGAAATCAGTATCATTGATGGATGCATGCGCAAATCCGTCATCTCCCTTGTATACCAATCTGTCTACAACTCTACCCTTTAAGATATGTTCAGCTACGATTTCCTGAACATCCTCTACTTTAACCTGTGCATAGAATGTTGCACCCGGATAAACCACCATAATCGGTCCTAATGCACACAAGCCGTGGCAACCGGTTTTAACTACTGCAACTTCTTCTGCCAAGCCATTGTTTTTTAATTCTTTTTCTAATTCGTTAATGATTTGCTGGCTTCCGGAGGAAGTACAGCCTGTACCACCACAAACTAATATATGAGCACGATACATAGTTATCTTACCTCCACTATAATTTCAAATCAGCAGGTGTGTATTCTTTTACAATTTCGCCGCCGATAATGTGTTTCTCTACGATTTCTCTAGCTTTCTCAGGAGTCATTTTAATGTATGTAACTTTTGCTTCTCCCGGTCTATATACTTCTACAATCGGTTCGTACTGGCATAAGCCGATACAACCGGTCTGTGTAACAACTACATCTTTGAGTTTACGGTTCGCAACGTCCTCAACCAAAGCGGTAAGAACCGGTCTGGCACCACTTGCGATACCACAGGTAGCCATACCTACTACGATTCTGGTTCCGTCTTCTGTTTCACGACGCATACCAACCTGGCCCTGCATTTTCTCTCTTATTGCCTTTAATTCTTCTAAGGATTTCATTTTTCAACCTCCGTTTTGTTCTCTGTTAAATAATCACTAATAAATGCGGAAATTTCCGGTTCCTGAAATGAAACATTTCCTAAGATTTCTTTCATCTGCCTTGTATCTAACACAAATTCCTTATCATCTACTTTGTACATAAACACAAAATCAATCTGCTGGTTTAAAATCACCAGGGAATGAATTGTGCCACATATATCGCCAAGCGGCATACAGTCAATATGATTCATCATAAAAACTGCATCAATGGCAGTTCCAACTCCCACTTCGGACTCAATGGAAAAAGTTCCCCCCGTTGCCTGTGCAGCCTGCTTCAAAAATGGAATACCAAGTCCCACCTTACGGGTGGTTCTGGTTGTATAAAAGGGATCCGTTACATGCTCCACCACTTCCGGGCTCATGCCTTTCCCATTATCACTGATCCTTACATGAAGTTCTTCGTTCTGTCTGTCGACTGCCACCAATATATCAACGATTGTCGCCTGGGCACTTATGGAATTCTGGGTTACATCCAAGATGTTTAAAGAAATTTCCGGTAACATTATCTGTATTTTCCTATAATGTCTTTTACATCATCAGCAGTGATTTTTCCGTATACATCGTCGTTTACTAACATAACCGGTGCTAAACCACATGCACCAACGCAACGACAGGTGTCTAATGAGAACATTCCGTCCGGTGTACATTCTCCTTCATCAATGCCTAACTCTTTCTTAAGTTCTTCAAAGATTTCGCCTGATCCTTTTACGTAGCAAGCAGTTCCCAAACATACCGATACGTGGAATTTACCCTTTGGATTCAGGGAAAACTGTGCATAGAATGTTGCCACGCCGTATACCTTTTCCATCGGCACTTTCAAATTGTCAGAAATGATCTTCTGAACTTCATACGGAAGATATCCGTAAATATCTTGTGCTTTCTGCATAATCGGCATTAAACATCCCGGCTCATTTCTCAGTTCGTTGATGACTTCAATCAACTGCTTTTCCTGTTCTTTTGTTCCATTAAATGGAGCAGATGCTGCTTTCATCTCCTGGTTCCCTCCTATACTTTTTTCTAAATTTTGCAATTCGTCAAACTTTTCACGAACGCCTTTGAAATTATACCATTTTTTCATCCTTTTTACAACCTCTTTTTACTTATTTTCCCTTGAAAAACCGCTATTTTTCAGCCTGTTTTTGTTTGTATTTATCCGCTGTTTGTGTTACAATGAATGTAATCAGACTTTCGCGCAAAAAAACGCAATTGTTCTAACAATTTTGCCTTTTTTTGCCCTATAGTCTCTTGAATCCAAGAAAGCATTAGGAGGTTTCTATGAAACTCAATGACATCAAATCCATTTTATGTGCGAACGTTCTCACAACAACATGTGATTTAGAAACGGAAGTTCACTCCGCTTTTAGTTCCGATATGATGAGCAATGTTCTGGCGTATGCTAACAACAAATCCATTCTTTTAACCGGCTTATACAATCCGCAAGTACTACGTACTGCTGAAATGATGGGAATGGCATGTGTTATTTTTATCGGTCGCAGACAGCCGGATGAACAAACAATTGAACTGGCCGAAGAATTAGGAATATGTCTTATGACTACCAATTTTTCCATGTTTACAACCTGCGGAAAGCTTTACACCGCAGGCCTTAACGGAGGTGGCCCTGTTGAATAACGAGTGCATCCACTATGAATATGTTGTCCCAGCCGATGATTTCACCCGCGCCGGAGCAGCCAGTAGCGATATTAAGAAAAAGCTAAAAACCATGGCCGTTTCACCGGATATCATCCGCAAGGTAGCAATCGCCATGTACGAGGGTGAAATCAATATGGTTATCCATGCTAACGGCGGAACCATTTATACTGATATTTGCCCGGATTACATAAAAATGATTTTGAAGGATGTGGGACCGGGTATCCCGAACATTGAGCAGGCTATGCAGGAAGGTTTTTCCACTGCTACAGCAGATGTTCACACACTAGGCTTTGGTGCCGGTATGGGATTGCCGAATATGAAGGCCAACACCGACGAAATGCACATCGAAACCGAACTCGATGTCGGCACCACCGTTACTATGGTTGTAAATTTTTAATTTAGGAGAAAAATATGCCAAACAATATTGACAATAAATTTTTCCATTCCGTTTATCTAAACGGAAAACTCTGCCAGGGTTGCATCAACTGCATCAAACGTTGTCCGACCCAGGCCATCCGCGTGCAGAACGGAATTGCACGTATTATCAAGGAATTCTGTACAGACTGTGGCGAATGCGTCCGCATTTGTCCGCACAATGCAAAAAAAACCATGCACGACAGCATTTCAATTTTGAAAAATTTCAAATATACCGTTGCATTACCTTCGGCACCGTTATATGCCCAGTTTAACAATTTAACCGATATAAACATCATCCTAACCGCATTAACTATGATTGGCTTTGATGACGTATATGAAGTAACTGCGGCATCGGAAATCGTCATGGAAGAAACCCGGAAATATGTAGCTGAGCACCCGGAAAAATGGCCGATTATCAACACGTCCTGCCCAACCGTAGTGCGCTTGATTCGTACCCGTTTTCCAAACCTTATTGACAAACTGTTGCCACTTCAGTCATCCGCAGAGATTGCTGCAATGTGCGCAAAAAAACTTGCCATGACAAAGACCGGACTTCCTGCAGAGGACATCGGTGTAATCTATATAACACCATGTCCGTCCAAAACGACTTCCGTCAAAGCTCCGATTGGAATCGAAAAAAGCGTCATCGATGGCGTGCTTGCAATCAAAGATGTTTATCCTCTCTTGCTTGCTACCATGCCGGACGCACAAAAGAACGTAAAAGAGCTCGCCCACTCCGGTGCCCGAGGAATCAGTTGGGGCTTTAGCGGCGGAGAAGCAGAAGGCCTGTTATCCGACAGTTATATTGCAGCGGATGGCATCGAAAATGTGATCCAGATTTTAGAAAATTTAGAAGATGAAAAACTTGTTGCAGGCGTAAAATTCATCGAATTAAGTGCCTGCCCTGCCGGATGCGTCGGCGGCGTGGAAAATGTTGAGAATCCTTATGTTGCCCGCACCAAATTAAAACGTCTTATCAAAGACCTTCCGGAATCTGCTCTTCATCTGCTGGATCTTCCTCCGGAAATCGATGTATATCTTACTCAGGACATTGCATTTGAGCCGGTATTCCAACTTGGCAATACCCGCATGGAAAGCATGGAAAAACTAACAGCCGTTGAAAATCTCTTCCGCGAACTTCCGGGACTTGACTGCGGTTCTTGTGGAGCTCCGACTTGCCGTGCCTTAGCAGAGGATATCGTTCGCGGCAAGGCTGCCGTTGATGATTGCATTTACCGCATGCGTGACGCCTATAAAAACAGCCAGTTGTTACAAAACTTTAAGAAAAATGAGTTGAATAATTAATGTAACAGGAGGATTTATGACCGTACAAGATTTAATGACCAACAACACTTTTACTCTACTCAATGACGGCGGGAATGCTGATTCTACCATCACAAAACCTTACTGTTGTGACTTATTAAGTATAGCCATGGGTAACGTCCCTGCGGATTCCGCATGGGTTACGGTAATGGGCAATATGAACACCTTAGCCGTAGCCTCTTTAACAGATTGCGCTTGCGTTATTTTTGCCTGTGGTGTAAAACCGGATGATTTAATGTTAGAACGCGCAGCCAGAGAAGACATTACCATATTTATGACAGATTTGCCGGTCTTTGAAGCTGCCTTGGAGGTTTATCGTTGTATCGATTAAGTTATGATTTTCATTTGCATTCCTGCTTATCCCCTTGCGGTGACGATGACATGACCCCGGGAAATATCGTAGGAATGGCATCTTTAATCGGATTAGACGCAATTGCCCTAACCGATCATAACAGTTGTAAAAATTGCCCTGCTTTTATGGACTTTGCCCATCAGGCAGGGCTATTAGCAATTCCGGGAATGGAACTGACTACCAGTGAAGAAGTGCATGTAGTCTGCCTTTTTCCAACCTTGGAGCAGGCAATGGCTTTTGACGCCTATGTTGAGGCACATATTATGCCATTTCCAAACCGTCCTGAGTACTTTGGAAACCAGATTATCGTGGATAACTGTGACGAACCACTTGATACCGTAGATACACTGTTGATTTCCGCAACGGATATTTCTTTTGATGATGTCTATGATTTGGTTCATCGTTATGGTGGCATTATGCTCCCTGCACATTTGGATAAATCTTCCACTTCTTTATTGTCCAACTTAGGCTTTATCCCTCCAAACAGCCGTTTTAATGCTGCTGAAGTGAAGGATATTTTTCACATCGAGGAATTAAAAAAACAGTACTCCTATTTGGAGCACTGTCATTTTTTATGCAATAGTGATGCACACTCTTTAAGTGATATTCATGAAGCCATTCATATCCTGCACGTGGAAGAAAAAAGCGTAGCCGGAATCCTAAAAGCCATTGATAAAAAGCATACTTTATAAATATTTCTCCACCCATTTTCTGATATCTTCATATGCCTCTTCTTTTCCAATCTCATTTAAAACTTCGTGACGCATATCCGGATATAATTTCATTTCATAATGTTTACGCTCTTTTTGGCGCAACTTTTCATCTACCTCCCGGACACCATCGCCCCATGAGCCCACCGGATCCATATCTCCGCTGACCATAAAAATCGGCATTTCCTCCGGAATCAGATTGTACCAATTGTCATTTGTTACATAATCAAGGATTGAAAACAAATCCTTATATCCCGCCAACGTAAAGGAGAAGTTCGTATACGGATCCTTTAAATATGCCTCCTGAATTGCCACATCTCTGGAAAGCCATTCACTACCATAGACCACATTTTCAAAGCGGCTGTTGTATCCTTTAAAGGCCGTTTTTACTAAAAATGCACTTCTTCCTCTAGGTTTTTTGAAAAGCATAAGAAAACTAACCAGCTTCAGTCCTAATCCTGTCATTGGATTTCTTCCTGACGTACCGGAAATAATAACCCCATCATAATCTGTCGGATAATTTGCCATGATTGCACGTGCAACAAAAGATCCCATACTATGTCCCAAAAGGAAAAGTTTGAATCCCGGATACTCTTTTTTCATCATCTTGGAAAGTGTATGTACATCTTCATACATATGTTTCCATCCGTTATCACGGCCCATATATCCTAGGTCTTCTAATTTTTCCACGCTGCCTTTATGTCCCAGGTGGTCATTTCCAAAGACTAAAAAACCATGACCGGTCAGATAATCAATAAATGGTTCATAACGCTCAATATACTCACACATTCCGTGGGTAATCTGAAATAACGCCTTGATTTCACCATTCGGAACATATACGTAATATTTAATCCGAACAACTTCATTGCTACTTAAAAAAGTATCTTCTCTTTTTGTGTAATTCATGGCATACCTCCTGCAGGATTTAATAACCCTTTGTCCGGCCTTGGAAAACGCCGGACAAAGTTCTTATATTCTTACATTTTAATATTCTTATATCTCTATGCTCTTCTAGCGAAAAATGCCTTTGTCAAATCATAAAATGCTTTCTGGTCTTTTGAACCCATGCATTCTCTTGCGGAATGCATTGCAAGCATCGGAACACCCACATCAATGGTTTTTACCGGAAGAAGTGCAGATGCAATAGAACCTAATGTTCCGCCACCGGCCGAGTCAGAGTTGTTAACAAACTTCTGATATGGGATGTTCTCTTCGTCACAAAGCTGACGGATAATTGCTACTGCTTCGCAGTCTGTTGCGTAGGACTGTGAACAAGCTTCTTTAATAATGAATCCTTTGTTCATTACCGGCTTATTGGTAACATCCATTTTTCCTGCGTAACTTGGATGAAGTGCGTGTGCTACATCCATGGAAAGAAGAATACTTCCATACATCATCTGCAAGGTCTGCTCCGGTGTTCTGCCAAGTGCCATCATCAATTTTTCCAAAACATGATTTAACAACATGGATGCGGCACCCTGTTTGGTTCTGCTGCCGATTTCTTCGTGGTTAGCAAGGTAAGCCACCTGAATGCTTTCCGCGTCTCCGCCTTCAACAATCGCAGAAATCATAGCCTGAACACTGGTTAAGTCATCCAGTCTCGGAGAAGAAATGAATTCTTTGTCAATACCAACATATTCCGGTTCATCTGCACAATATACGAACAATTCATAATCCAAAATATCTTCTACCTTGCATTTTAATTTTTTAGCAAGATATTTCATCATGAAGTTCTTTTCTTCTAATTTTTCTTTCACCATACCAACCATCGGAAGCATATGGGACTGTTTCTTTAATTCAACACCCTTATTTACTTCGCGATTCATATGAATTGCAAGGTTCGGAATGTATAAAATCTTATCTTTTGCATCAAACAAACGAATTTCCGGTTTAAATGGATTTTCGGAACGAAGCGCCACTTTACCTGCTAAAGACAGCGGTCTGTCAAGCCATGTATTTAAAATCGCACCACCATAAACCTCAACGTTTACCTGCTGGTATCCGTTTGCATTAATTTCCGGGCTTGGTTTTAAGGAAAGGCATGGAACATCGGTGTGTCCCGCTGCAATCCTGAAGGATGATTGGAAGTTGATTTTTTCACCAACGCGGATTGCCAATAATGTGGAATCGTTGTGATTGATGAAATATTTTCCCCCGTTTTCAATGCACCAGGTTTCTGTCATATTAAGCGGTTTAAAACCTGCTTCTTCTAACTGCTCCTGTGCGTAGTTTACTACATGAAAAGGTGAAACGCCCCTTTTCAACATACTGAATAATTTCTGATTTACCTGTTTCTGGTCCATAATGTACCCCCTTCTAATTTGTCCTATGACCTACTTGGTTTTATTCTATCACTTTATAGGATAGGTTTCAAATATATTTTAGGGCGAAAAAGAAGGAAAGTACATGACGTTTTTGTCAATTTTTATTTTTCTTTTTTATTATTGTATTTTAGTTTTTTCTTTTCATTTTATTGCTCATTCGCTATAATATTCTCAAAGGAGTTATGTTATGATTGCACTGCACTTACAAGAAACCAAAGATTTTATGAATAAATTTTTAATGGGGGATTTGTTTGTTGATTTTCTGCTTTTAGAGTCTACGATTACCAATGGTATAACCTACACCATTGACGGACGTTTATGCAAAGATGCAACGGAAGATCAAAAAGCCCAATCACCGGATGGTATGATTTCCATGAGCAACATCCGTCCGATGCTATTCCAGATGGTCAAGGGTACCCAGACCCCAAGTTATATGAAATTTGTGCTGGCACTGTCTGGTTCATCCATGAAGCAGTTATTAAGCGACATTTCTACCGCAACTGCTGTTGGCGAGGTAAGAAATCTTTGCATTAATATTACATACCAGAACCAACAACTCCTCTGTACAACAGGAGTGTCTTACAGCACATTTTGCAAGGATAAAATTCTCGAAGCAGAGTGGGATCGTGTGGTATCCCTGTATTTAAAGAAACATCAGATATTTTTTGAGACCTTGACATAACAAAGTTAAACAAAGGATTTTCCCGTTCCTTTTCGCCCGAAAACGCCGTCAAAAAATGAAAGCAAATTTTGAACATTTTGTCAACTTTTTATGAATTTCTGCTTTACTTTGTATTTTTTGTATGATATGATAAATTTACCAATAAATTTATTTGGAGGAGTTTTACATGGCAAGAGGTACAGTAAAATGGTTTAGCAACCAGAAGGGCTATGGATTCATTACTGCTGAAGACGGAAAAGAAGTTTTCGTACATTTTTCCGGATTAAACATGGAAGGATTCAAAACACTTCAGGAAGGTGCTTCCGTTGAATTTGATATCACTGACGGTGAAAAAGGCCCACAGGCTACTAACGTAACCGTTGTTGCATAAAGAATTAATTGAAGACACATAAAAGAGAGCGTTAAAAAACGCTCTCTTTTTTTGCTTTTGTTATTCTACTGTTACAGGAATTTCTTTTAAGTTTTCACTAATAATTAATTTAGCACCTGTTGCTGCCTGAATCTCTTCTACAGTGAATTCCGGATTGTACTCTTCTAATACAAGACCTTTGTCTGTTACGTTCATAACGCCCATTTCTGTGATAATCATGTCTACACATTTTTCAGCGGTTAATGGTAATGTACACTGTTCTAAGATCTTATGGCTTCCTTTTGCAGTATGTTCCATTGTAACGATAACTTTCTTAGCACCAACTACTAAGTCCATCGCTCCACCCATACCTGCAACTTTTTTACCAGGAATAATCCAGTTTGCAAGGTTACCATACTGGTCAACTTCCATTGCTCCAAGTACGCTACAGTCAACGTGACCGCCACGGATTAAGGAGAAGGACATAGAAGAACCGATAAAGCATCCACCTGCTTTAACAGATGCCGGTGTACCGCCTGCATCGATAATGTGAAGCGGGTCTGCATTTTCTTCTGTTGGCTTTCCGCCTGTATTTACGATACCGTTTTCAGACTGTAAGATAATCTGAACGTCTTCCGGTAAATAGTTTGATAACATGGTTGGTAAACCAATTCCTAAATTTACAACGTCGCCATCTTTTAATTCCATGGCTGCTCTTTTTGCAATATATGCTTTTACTAAACTCTTATCCACGAACCGGTCCTCCTTTTACGATATGATCAACAAGAATACCAGGTGTTACAACATCATCCGGAGAGATTGCTCCAACCGGTACGATTTCTTCTGCTTCTGCAATAACCAAATCTGCTGCCATTGCCATAAACTCGTTAAAGTTTCTGGTAGAACCTGTGTAGCACATGTTACCTGCTTCATCAATCTTAGAACCATAGATGATTGCAACATCTGCCTTTAATGGTTTTTCTAATAAGTATTTCTTTCCTTCGATTTCAATCACGCTGTGTACATGTTCAGCATCCTGAATAATCGTACCAACACCGGTTGGTGTTAATACGCCACCAAGACCTGCTCCGCCGGCACGAATCATTTCAGCAAAAGATCCCTGTGGAACTAATACTACTTCTAATGTTCCTTCCATCATCTGTTCGCCGATTTCAGCATTCAAACCAACATGAGTTGCGTAAAGCTTCTTTACCTGCTTTGTGTGAATTAATTTGGCAACTCCGTAGTAATCGTCTCCGTTTGGTCCCCCGATTAATCCACCGTCGTTACACATAACGGTAAGATTCTTAACATCTCTCTTGGATAACTCTTCCAATACCTGGTGTGCAGAACCGCATCCTAAGAATCCGCCAACCATAATGCTCATGCCGTCTTTAATCTGATCAACAGCCTGTGCAATGCTTGTAATTTTCTGCATAATTTCCTCCTTAATATCTTTTATTTTCCCAGAACTTTCCTACAATTCAGTGGACTTTCCACAGAATTTATCAAGTTAAGTTCATCATAGCACAATGGATTTGCTTTTTCAATAAAGGAGGGGGAGTTTTTGTTTTATTTTGCCTATAGAAATCATTAATATTTCCGGTATTAGAGTGCGTAGATTCCTTTGTTGGGGCAGGCGGCAAAAAAATCCCTCCTTCCCTTTATCTTCCCTTTATCCTCCCCTTATTTTTCTTTCATCTTCCATATATGCTATCCGCCAAACATAATTGTCCGTATCCCCATTCACGATTCGGATAACTTCGGTTCGGTTGTGTCGCAGCACCTTGAATCAGTGCGGTCTTGATAAAAGAACCTGTGATATTTTGTGCGTCACGAACATAAACCGCCCATTGCATATATAATATGGCAGCCGCCGACATGCATGAAGCGGCTACACTGGTTCCGGTTCGGGGTTCATTCCGATAAGCATCTATGATATCAACTCCGGGTGCCGCCAGCTCCGGTTTGATTTGCTCCGCTGCTGAGTAGCCTCTGCCGGATTGCAGGTAAATCGCTTCGTTGTCTATATCGTATGCACCGGTCGTTAATACCATCCTGGCATTTCCCGGCTCCGTAACCGTATAATCCGGATCGGATCGGATAAAAATCACTTCTCCAAAAAGCTGTTCCTCCATAGGAAGCCACATGTGATATACCCCGGTTGTTACTACATCTCCCGTAATATTTAAACGCCAGATTCCGGCTGTCGGTTCTGAAAAATCAACAACAACTAATTGTTGCCCCTCTTTTGTTGCAAGCAGTCGATTATCTATCCGGACCAATGTGTTTTCGCTTCGGAAGCGCTTGGAGACCGCAGTGGTATCCCTGCTGTCAACACCCGTCAAAACCTCTCCTCCGGGCGAAATCACATCTACATGAAATAATTGAGGCACTTCGCTCCATATCTGCAAATAAAAGCCGGACACATTCTCACCCACATTAATTTCTACAGTCTCATAATCCCTCTGTTCCACTATCGTTCCCTTGTAATGATGTCTGTGCAACGCTTCGTTTCCTGCCGCGCATACCACCATCCTCTGCTTCCTTGTTGTAAGGTCATTAATAAGGGTTGCCAACTTCGAACCTCCTTTGTGATTTCCCATATTGGTTCCCAACCCTATACAGATTACAAGCGGTTTATTCTCTCTTTCTGCCAGCCAATCCAAATAACGTATTCCGGCCATAATATCATTTTCCTGGTAAAAAGGTACGTCCTCCGGAACATGATAAAACTCCCGTAAATACCGCTTCGCCTGTTTTAATTTTACTACAGCAATATCACATTGATTTGCAGCACCGTAACTCTCATCGATTTCTCTGCTTCTTGTGGCCGTGGCAATTGCTGTAACATAAGAGCCATGGCCGACCTCATCCCTGGGTAAATCTCCAGGTAATTCTTGCATAAGCAGTCTATCAATCTCTTCTCGCAAAAATTCTCTTCCGTATAAAAAACCCTCCGGTTCCGGTCCATTCTCATTTGTCTGATCCCATAACGCAATCACTCGTGTAGCTCCGCCTAAATACCTGAATGCAGGACTGGTCATATCCAATCCGGTATCCACTATTCCAAAAATAACCCCGCTTCCATTTAAATTGAGAACGGGGTTATTCATGACGGAAATCATACAAGAGGCCTCCCAGGCCTCTTGTCCTAATAAGCTATAGCCTTCCGGGATTGCCGAATAGGTATAGTTTTCCATATTTAATTGTGGTTGATTGTTATCTTTCGTATATACAGCATAATAACCGTTTCCCAATGCTTGCGTACAGATTGGATTTATTGGCGCTTTTCCCGAATAAATACCATTCTGTTCCAAAATAAAATCTCTGGCTTGTTCATTGTAAACTTCCGGACAGATCATTTATTTTCCCTTTTTGACAATATATGCAAAATAGTTTTATATCATTATAAAAACAGGCGCTGAATTTCAACGCCTGCTTTTTATGTAAAACTATTCAATTTTTATTCATTGTCTATTAAATTACCATTTGAAGATTTAATTATTTATTTTTCTGACTTAATTTAATAAGTAATACTGTTCCGATTGTAAGAACAATACCTACCGGTAAGCTGATCCATGCGCTCTTTGTAAGACCTGCAACAATGTATGTTACGAAAGAAATTGCTGCTACGGTTAATGCGTATGGAAGCTGTGTACGAACGTGATTAATATGTTCACATTCAGCACCGGCACTTGCCATGATTGTTGTATCGGAAATCGGTGAGCAGTGGTCACCACAAACAGCACCTGCCATACAAGCAGAGATAGACATAATCATCATAGTGTAGTCTGTGTTCTGGAATACTGCTACTACGATCGGGATTAAGATACCAAAGGTACCCCAGCTGGTTCCTGTTGCGAATGCAAGGAAGCAAGCGATAACAAAGATAATAGCCGGTAAGAACATCTGGAATCCTGCTGCTGAACCTTCAACGAGTGCTGCAACGTAATCAGCTGCGCCTAAGCTGTCGGTCATAGCCTTTAATGTCCATGCAAATGTTAAAATTAAGATAGCAGGTACCATTGCCTTGAATCCTTCAGGAATACATTCCATGCTTTCCTTGAAGTTAATGAGTCTGCGGCAAAGGTAATAAATAACTGTAAATACGATACCGATAAAGCTTCCGTATACTAAACCTACAGATGCATCAGATCCTGCAAATGCTTCTACGAAAGTTGCGCCTTCGAAGAATCCACCGGTATAAATCATACCAACTACACATGCAGCGATTAACACAATAATAGGAAGAATTAAGTCGATGATTCTTGCTTTTGTATTCTTCTGTACTTCAGCAATCTTTTCTTCTAATTTTGCCTGTACATCAACTTCTGCTTTCTTCATTGTACCAAAGTCAACCTTCATAAGTACAATTGCAAGCATAAATACGATTGTTAATAATGCGTAGAAGTTATATGGAATTGCCTGTACGAAAATGGAAAGGCCATTTTCTTCGCCAGGAACGAAACCGGTAACTGCTGCTGCCCAAGAAGAAATCGGAGCGATAATACATACAGGAGCTGCTGTTGCGTCGATTAAGTATGAAAGTTTTTCTCTGGAGATTTTATGCTTATCTGTAACAGGTTTCATAACGCTACCTACTGTTAAGCAGTTGAAGTAGTCGTCGATGAAGATTAAGCATCCTAAAGCGATGGTTGCTAACTGTGCGCCAACTCTGGATTTGATATGGGTAGCCGCCCATTCACCAAATGCTGCAGATCCGCCGGCTTTGTTCATTAAAGCAACGATTGCACCAAGGATTACTAAGAAGATAAGAATACCTACGTTCCAGGAATCGGATAATGAAGCGATCATACCGTCAACGAATACGTGCTCAATGGTCATTTCCAGGTTGAAGTTTGAATAAAGCAAACCACCTGCTAAAATACCGATGAATAAGGAACTGTAAACTTCTTTTGTGATTAATGCAAGACCAATTGCGATAATCGGAGGCAATAATGCCCAGAATGTCTGATAAACTGCCGGTACATATTCACCATCACCGGTTGCGAATACTACCATAGGAAGTACCATTGCAATCATAGCTGCAAAAAGCATTCCAATTCTCTTTTTGTTTTTCATTTAAGAAAAACCTCCCTTCCCCCAATTGAATGGTAATTTAACAATTTACTCTTACATTTTACTAATTTTATGCACAAAATAATAGTGTTTTTTTGTCAAAATACAAAATAATACAATATTTTTTTATTATTTTGCTTCAGAACAATAAAAAGTGCATTTCAATTGTATAAACCAATCAAAATGCACTTCTGTTTTAACTTATTCTTTTACTATTATTTTATAATTTCTTATTCTTCTGCCATAGTCTTGTAAGATAAGTATTTTTCCTTAGAACCGGTTTCTGCCTGCTGTAAGAGTTTTTCACCGGATTCAGGAAATGCTCTTAAAAGGGATGCGTAACGAACTTCGCCCATTAAGAATTCGCGGAAATCCTTGCTCGGTTCTTTGGAATCTAAGATAAATGGATTCTTGCCCTGAGCTTTAAGTTCCGGATTGTAACGGTATAAGAACCAGTAACCTGCTTCAACCGCACGTTTTGCTTCTTCCTGTGCGCAACCCATTCCCTTAACGATACCATGGTTAATACATGGAGCATATGCGATGATAATAGATGGTCCCTTATAGCTTTCCGCTTCTTTCATGGCTTTAATTAACTGAGCCTGATCAGCACCCATAGCTACCTGAGCCACATATACATATCCGTAAGACATTGCAAGTAAGCCTAAGTCTTTCTTTGCAGTCTTTTTACCGGAAGCAGCAAACTGTGCTACTGCACCAACCGGAGTTGCCTTGGAGGACTGTCCGCCGGTATTGGAGTAAACTTCTGTATCCACGATAAGAATGTTTACATCTTCGCCGGAAGCAAGTACATGGTCAAGACCACCAAAACCAATATCGTAAGCCCAACCGTCACCACCATACATCCACATGGATTTTTTGGAAAGGTGTTCTTTATTGTTTAAGATATAGTTACGATTTTCATCTGCTTCTGTATTTGCTTCTAATGCTGCAACCAATGCATCACTAACGGCTCTGGTTAATTCAGTATCATCCATACCCGCAAGATAAGCATCCATTGCTGCTTTTACTTTTTCATCCTGAGTCGTTGCTCTGAATGCTTCAATCTTAGCAACCAGACGTTTTCTCTGTTGCTGTACTGCTAAACACATACCCAATGAGAATTCTGCGTTGTTTTCAAATAAGGAATTGGACCAAGCCGGACCTCTTCCGTCTTTGTTGGTTGTATACGGAACAGACGGACAAGCAGCGCCCCAAGCCTGTGTACAGCCGGTCGCATTTGCAAAATACAATCTGTCGCCAAATAACTGTGTCATTAATTTTGCATAAGGTGTTTCACCACATCCTGCACAAGCGCCGGAGAACTCTAAAAGTGGCTGCTCGAACTGGCTACCTTTAACGGTAAACTTGTTCATCGGGTTCTCTTTGTAGGAAAGGTTTACTGCATAATCCCAGTTATCTGCTTCATGTCTCTGAGAATCCAATGATGCGAATTCCAAAGCTTTTTCCGGAGCAGGACATACCTGGATACAGCTTCCGCATCCGGTACAGTCAAGCGGGGATACCTGAATGCCAAACTGATACATTTCCATGCCTTTTCCTTTTGCAGGAACATATTTGTAACCCTTTGGTGCATTCTTTGCTTCTTCTTCTGTTAATAAGAATGGACGGATGGATGCATGAGGACATACGTAGGAACACTGGTTACACTGGATACACTTGGTTGGGTTCCATACCGGAACGTCAACGGAAACTCCACGTTTCTCATATTTGGATGTACCAAGCGGAACGGTTCCGTCCGGGTTATTCTTAAATGCACTTACCGGTAAATCATCACCTTTCAATGCATTGATCGGTACCATAAAGTTCTTGATGTAGTCCGGTAATTCTTTTTCTTCTACCACTTCATCTGTTGCATTTGCCCAGTTTGCTGGAACTGCTACTTTACGTAATCCCTCAATACCTGCATCAACAGCTTTGTTGTTCATAGAAACTACTTCATCACCTTTGTGGCCGTATGTTTTTTCAATTGCTTTCTTCATGTAGCCTACTGCATCCTCAATCGGGATAATATCAGCAAGTTTGAAGAATGCTGCCTGTAAAATTGCATTCGTTCTGTTTCCAAGACCAATCTTTCTTGCAATATCAACAGCATCAATGCAATAGAACTGAATGTTCTTGTTTGCGATTTCGCGACGAACCTTAGCCGGAAGTTTTGTATTTAAATCTTCATCACTCCAGCCTGTATTTAATAAGAAAACACCGCCCGGTTTAATTTCATTAACAATGTCATATTTGTTAATATAAGACTGGTTATGGCATGCAACAAAGTCTGCATTTTTTACCAAATAACTTCCGCGAATCGGTTTGTGTCCGAAACGTAAATGAGATTTGGTAATACCACCGGATTTCTTTGTATCATATTCAAAATATGCCTGAACATACTGGTCGGTATTGTCACCGATAATCTTGATAGAGTTCTTGTTTGCACCTACGGTACCGTCAGAACCCAATCCCCAGAATTTACAGCTTACTGTTTTTTCATCGCAAAGATCAATTTCTTCTCCGAGCGGTAAAGAAAGGAAGGTTAAGTCATCTTCAATACCTACGGTGAAATGTTCTTTTGGCTGCGGTGCATCTAAATTGTCAAATACAGCAATAATCTGAGCCGGTGTTACGTCTTTGGATGATAATCCGTAACGTCCGCCAATGATGTATGGTGCATTTTCTTTATTGGAATATGCAGCGCATACGTCTAAGTAAAGCGGTTCACCAACTGCACCACATTCTTTTGTACGATCTAAAACTGCAATCTTCTTTACAGTCTTTGGCATCTTGTTAAGGAAGTATTCAATATCGAACGGACGATATAAATGTACCTGCAAGAACCCTAATTTTCTTCCCTGTGCATTTAAGTGTTCGATTACTTCCTGAACCGTTCCGCTTACAGAGCCCATTGCTACGATTACTTCTTGGGCATCCGGTGCACCGAAGTAATTAAAGATATGGTAATCTCTGCCGGTTAATTTGTTAATCTTGCCCATATATTCTTCAACGATACGCGGTACTTCGTTGTAATATGGGTTGTTTGCTTCTCTTGCCTGGAAGAATACGTCCGGGTTCTGAACAGTACTTCTCTGTACCGGATGTTCCGGATTAAGTGCGTTCTTTCTGAACTTTTCTAATTCTTCCTGATTGATAAGCTTTGCCAAATCATCATATTCAATCACGTCAATTTTCTGCAATTCGTGTGATGTTCTGAAACCATCAAAGAAATGCATAAATGGTACGTGGCTTTCAATTGCTGCCAAATGTGCTACCCCTGCAAGGTCCATACATTCCTGTACTCCTGCAGATGATAACATTGCAAAACCGGTCTGGCGACAAGCCATTACGTCGGAATGATCACCAAAAATAGAGAATGCATGTGTACCAACAGTTCTTGCTGCAACGTGTAATACGCCCGGCATCAACTGTCCTGCGATACGATATAATGGTGGAATCATAAGCATTAAGCCCTGAGATGCTGTGTAACTTGTTGTTAATGCACCTGCTTCCAAGGAACCGTGCATAGCACCACAAGCACCTGCTTCAGACTGCATTTCCACCAAACGAACTTCCTGTCCGAAAATGTTTTTCTTTCCGTTTGCAGACCATACATCAACATGTTCTGCCATTGGTGAAGATGGTGTAATTGGGTAAATGGTCGCTACTTCTGTAAACGCGTAGGATATGTACGCAGCAGCTTCATTTCCGTCCATCGTTTTTTTCATGGTTGTGTTTCCCTCCTATCTATAATAGAGCAAAACACAGAAGTGCACACCATAAGCGGCACTTCCGTGTATGATTTTGTTCGCTCAAAGCATCTTATAAGTTATGACCTACTTCGTATGCCTTTAAGTTTAATTCTTTGAATTTTTCCGGAACCATCTTTGCAACAAGGGATGGCCAATCAATATCGTTTAAGCCCATTTTCTTTGTTAATGCACCTAATAATACGATGTTCTGAGCCTTGATGTTTCCAAGTTCTTCTGCTAATTCACCTGCATTGAGAGTTAAGCAGTCCGGAACAAGTTTATGTAAGTATTCGATAACGCCTTCCGGATATTCCATCTTGCCAGTAAGAATCGGCATAGAATACATCTGGTGATCGTTAACAATTGCAGCACCGTCTTTTTTCAAATAAGAAATCCAACGGATTGCTTCTACCTGTTCAAATGCTACTAAGATATCTGCTTCTCCCTCTGCAATTACAGGAGAGTTTACTTTTTTACCAAATTTAATGTGAGTAGATACGCTACCACCTCTCTGGCTCATACCATGGATTTCAGACATTTTTACATCATAGCCTGCTTCCATAAGACCCTGAGAAAGGATTTTAGAAACAAGGAGTGTTCCCTGTCCGCCTACACCAACTAATAAGATATTCTTTTCCATGTCAGCTCCTCCTTATTCTAATGCACCGAACGGACAAACCTGTTTACAGATTCCGCATCCGTTACACTGTGCTAAGTCAACCTGAATCTTTCCTTCTTTATTGAGAGAAAGTGCAGGACATCCAACCTTAAGACAAGCTTTACAGGATTTACATTTATCTGCAATTGCAGTTACGTGCTTACCTGCATTTGCCTTCTGTACTTCTTTAATCAAAGCACATGGGCTCTTTGTCATGATTACGAATACACCCTTGGATTCCTTCGCATCTTTGATTGCTGCTCTGGTTTCTTCAAGGTTTAATGGATTAACCACACGGATGTGATCTTCCGGAACACCAATCGCACGAACAACTGCTAATGGATCGATTGCTTCTGTAATTTCTCCTGTGATTGTACGACCTGTACCAGGGTTTTCCTGATGACCTGTCATAGCTGTAATGGAGTTGTTTAAGATACAGTAAACTGCATCAGCTTTGTTATATACAGCATCGATTAAGCTTGTGATACCGGAATGGAAGAATGTAGAGTCACCAACACATCCGAATACCTTAACATTGTCTCTGCCTGCTTCTTTGTTTGCCTGGTCAAAACCTGTTGCACCTGAGAAACCGCCACCCATACAGATTACGGAGTCAACAGCGTTAAGCGGATCCACCATACCTAATGTGTAGCATCCGATATCACCTGCAACCATTACGTCTTTCAACTTGCCGATTTCGTAGAAGAAACCTCTGTGAGGACAACCTGCACAAAGTACCGGAGGACGTGGCGGAGCCTGGATTTCGGAAACGAATAAGTCTTCGTTAACGTATCTGTCAACGCCAAATGCTTTACCGATACGGCGTGTATTTAATTCATCGCAACGCGGAACAACATCTTTACCTTTACATGCAATTCCCATTGCACGAACCTGCATTTCGATGAATGGCTCATTTTCTTCAATGATATATACTTCTTCAACTTCTTTTGCAAAATCAGCAATCATCTGCTTTGGAAGTGGATTTAACATACCAACTTTCAAGTAAGATGCATCTGCTCCGAATACATCTTTGCTGTGCTGATAAGAAATACCGCTGGTGATAACACCAATCTTCTTAGAGTTATATTCAACAGTATTCAATGGGCAGTTGTTAGAATATTTTTCTAATTCAACGAACTTATCTTCTACAACAAAATGTCTCGGTCTGGAGTTACCAGGAGTCATAATTGTCTTCTGGATATTCTTTACATATGGCTTAACACCAACTTCTACTCTTTCACCTAATTCTACAATACTCTTAGAATGACAAACTCTGGTTGTCATACGGAATAATACAACCAAGTCGTTCTTTTCGGAAATTTCATAAGCTAATTTGATGAAATCCAAACATTCCTGAGAATCGGTTGGTTCAATACAAACTAATTTACCGAAAATTGAGAAGTTACGGTTATCCTGTTCGTTCTGAGATGAATGCATACCAGGGTCGTCCGCTGTAACGATTACCAAACCTCCGTTTACACCTTCGTATGCTAATGTCATAAGTGGGTCTGCCGCTACGTTTAAACCTACATGTTTCATAGCGGAAAATGCTCTTGCGCCTGCCATAGATGCTGCACCTGCAACTTCTACTGCTACCTTTTCATTTGGAGTCCAACGGCTGCGGATTTCCGGATAGTTAGCCACGTTTTCCATAATTTCAGTACTTGGTGTGCCCGGATATGCTGCTGCTACGGTTACTCCTGCTTCGTACAAGCCTCTTGCAACGGCTTCATTACCTGTTAATAACTGTTTCAAAGTCTTGCTCCTCCTTGTGTTATAATAACTTTCCCTTGAATACGTTCGTATCTTTCTACATTCTACCACTTTTTTTGAAAAATGTATAATATTTTCTTATTATATTATACATAGGTAATTGCCTATTGTAAATCATTTCGTCATTATTTTTTTACTCTTTGAAAATTTCTCTGCGCAATCTTTTTCGTTCCGCTAAGGCATCTGCAGGAGCGGATAACCTTGTAGCCGAAGAAAAAAAGCCGTTCCGCCGGATAAAACACCCAACGGAACAGCTCATTATTTATAAGACGAATATTATATTTGTGAATTAAATTTTGAATTTCGCCGCTTCATTGCCCAACTGTTTTGCAATGTTCATGTTGTTTGCAGCATCTTCTTTTACTTCTGTTGTATTGCTTGCCAAACGTTCTGCAGTCTCGGTAACATCAACGATTGCTCTTGCACTTTCATCTACGGCAATTTCCACATCGTTCATAGACATTCTGATTTCCTTCATGTCTTCTTCGAATTCACCGAAGCGCTCACCAAACTCTAACATCATTTGACGGATTCTCTCCGCACTTTCTTTATACTGTGAACCAACTTCTACTAATTCACCATATCCCGGAACCGTTCTGTTATCAAGGAAGTCTAACATAACCTGGGATTCTTCCGCTAATGCGTTAACCGCACTGATAACCACCTCGGAAATCTGACGGATCTGTTCTGCAGTATCTGCGGAATTGTTTGCAAGTTTTGTAATCTCATCAGCAACTACCGCAAATCCCCTACCTGCATCTCCTGCTCTTGCAGCTTCAATAGATGCATTTAACGCTAAAAGGTTGGTTTCGCTGGCAATGTTTAAAATCTGCTCGGTAAGATTTGCAATCTCAGTAACAGACTGGGATTTTTCAATTCTGTCACGAAGCATTTTTTCCATATCTGCAGCCTGTTTTTGCACTGCTTCCTGTGTGCTGATTGCATTATCTGTAATACCTTGAGCTTCATTTTTAATACGGTCAGTTAATTTCATACCATCTTGGCAAACCTCTGCCATACGAAGCACTTCCTGAAGCATTGCCTCTGCCAAAACACCGATCTGTGATAAGGACGCGCTGGTCTCCTGCATGGATGCACTCATCTGTTCCATTTCACCGAACACCTGACTGATACCGCTATTGGTAGTTTCAACATTTGCCAAGGACGTTTGAACAGATGTGTTTAATACCGTTGAAGATTGATTGATATTAGCAATAACTTCACGAATATATGCAAGCAAATCATTTACATATCCGGAAATAACACCTAATTCATCATATGTACTGCTTTCCAGTGTCTGGGTCAAATCGCCGTCACTGTTTACAATATCATAAATTCTTCCACCAACTTTATTTACTTTTTTCACCAGTTTACGGATTGTAAACACAACAATTACAATTGCTATTGCCACGCAGATAACTGCAATAATCGCTATTTTAACAACCATTGCGCTAAGTCTTGTCTGAACCGGCTCCGCATCATAGTCTGCACCTACTACTGCAACAACTCTTCCGCTGCTGTCATAAACCGGTGCATATGCAGAGATAATTGCTCCCCATTCATCAACCACAACTTCATCTGCAACGTAGATTTCTCCGGTTGCAATAACATTTTTAATAATTTCTGCGTCATCTGAATCGTCAACCCGTGTACCATATGGTTCCGCGTCCTCTGAAGTATCTATAACATAGAATAACATGCCACCGGACAATTTCATTGTATACAAATATTTGATACTGGAGCTGTCTTTTACATCCTTTAACTCATTGTATACATCTCTGTAATAATCTTTGTTCTCGTCTCCTGCACGAATTGAATTATGCTTATCCGCATCGACAACGGCTGCTGCTGTACGGGCAAGTACTGCAGCTTCTTCTCCCGCCATTTCAAGAACATATATTTGTGCAGAAGAATAACTGGTATAAGCCAACACGATACCCAATAACACTGCAATAATTGCAATCGGTATCGTTGTTACCCATACCATACTACCTTTTTTTACTGTGGTTACTTTTTGTTTTTTTACATTTGTTTTCTTTTTCGCCATTTGATTCACCATCCTACTCCTTCGTCTTTTACTCTATTTTCGGATCTATATTTGTGCTTCTATTTTGTGTACACCGCGCATGGTAATCTGCGGACCGCCGGTGTGTTCAATATACTCTCTTGTAATCGTTACCTCTCCGATATTATCATCCTTTGGAATTTCGTACATAATATCCAGCATAAATTCCTCGATAACGGCTCGAAGGGCTCTGGCCCCAACCTCTTTTTCCAGTGCTTTTTTTGCAATGGCACGAAGAGCATCTTCTGTAAAATGAAGCTTGACTTCGTCCATTTCCAAAAGCTTTTCGTACTGTTTAACGATTGCATTTTTCGGTTCCTGCAAGATTCTCACCAACATATCCTCATCCAACGCATCCATTGCAAATAAGATTGGTAATCGTCCCACAAACTCCGGAATCATTCCGTATTTCTTTACATCTTCTACCGTAACTTTATGTAAAATATTACGGTCTTTATCGTATTTATCCTTTAAATCGGAACGGAATCCGATGGACGCCTGCTTGTTTAGACGTTCTTTGATAACATCCTCTAATTCCGGGAATGCACCGCCGCATATAAATAGAATATCTTTGGTATTAACTGTAACCATCGGAACCATAGCATTTTTACTGCTTGCCCCGACCGGCACTTCCACTTCTGCTCCCTCTAACAGCTTTAACATTCCTTGCTGGACAGATTCACCACTGACATCACGCTGGTTCGTATTTTTCTTCTTTCCAATCTTGTCAATCTCATCCACGAAAATGATGCCATGTTCTGCGCGTTCCACATCATTATCTGCTTCTGCCAAAAGTTTGGAAACCACACTTTCGATATCATCACCGATGTATCCGGCTTCTGTTAACGAGGTCGCATCCGTTATTGCTAACGGCACATCCAAAAGCTTCGCTAATGTGCGGACAAGATAGGTCTTGCCACATCCTGTCGGACCGATCATCAACATATTTGACTTTTCGATTTCCACATCACCCTCGCCTTTTTGAATGCGTTTGTAATGGTTGTAAACGCCAACGGAAATCACTTTTTTTGCAAATTCCTGACCCACCACATATTCATCAAGCTTTTCCTTGATAATATGCGGTGCCGGAATGTTTTTAATATCAAATTCCGGTTTCTTTTTTTCTTTTTCCGCCTTCGGTTTTTTCAGCCTTTGTTTTTTCGGAATTGCTTCAAAACCACCAAGGTCACCGAGATTTAAAAAGCTTACCCCCGGCATTTTTGTAACATCTTCTTTCATAAATTCCGCAGGGCTTACTCCCACGGAACCCATGGTGTCAAAGGTCTTTTGCATACAGTCTACACAGATGCAGATATCTTCCGGAATGCGTAACATTCTGCCTGCTTTGGATTCCGGTCTGCGACAGATATAACAAATATCTTCGTATGTATCCTGTTCTTCTACTATTGTTAAATTTTCGTCTTTTTTATCCATCTATTGTTGCCGCCTTAATCGCAATTCTGATTAGTCAATCTTAAATTTCGCCGCTTCTGCTTCAAGCTGCTGTGCGATTTCCATATTCTTATTTGTATCATTCTGAACATCGTTGGTATTGCCTGCCAGACGTTCGGATGTCTGGGTAACTTCCATTACTGCTCTTGTAGTTTCGTCTACTGCAATATTTACTGCTTCCATAGACTCTTTTACTTCCTGCATTTTTTCACGGAAGTCTGCAAAGTTTGCATTAAAATCACCCATCATGGAATTAATCTGTTCCGAATTTGTCTGGTACTGTTCACCAACCTCTACCAGTCCTTCATACCCATTAATGGTTTTAACCTTAAGGAAATCAAGCATTTCTAAGGATCTTACAGCCAATTCCTCAACTGCGCCGATAACAACATCTGAAATCTTTCTGATTTCTTCTGCTGTCTGTGCAGAACCTGTTGCCAACTGTGTGATTTCATCCGCTACAACCGCAAATCCTTTTCCTGCATCACCTGCTCTTGCAGCTTCGATGGAAGCATTCAAAGATAACAAATTGGTCTGGTTGGAAATCTCTAAGATTTCATCTGTTAAGCTTGCAATCTGACCAACAGCCTTAACCGCTTCAATCTTTTCTTTTAAACTGCGTGTCATTTCTTCTGTGTCACGTTTTACAGCCGTCTGTTCCTCTAACGCCTTTTGCTTAATATCCATCGCCTGTTCGGACACTTCATTTGTAAGTGCACGACCCTGCTCAGCCACTTCAATCATAGCCATAATGTTGTTTAACATTGTTTCTGAAATCGTTTCAATCTGTAAAAGCGCTGCTGAAGTTTCTTCCATGGAAGCACTCATCTGTTCCATCTCACCAAACACCTGATTAATACCGTTATTTGCTTCAGAAACACTTCTTAAAGAAATTTCAACTGACTGTTTTAACTTTTGGGAGGAACCATTAATATTTACAACAACTTCACGGATGTATCGGAGCAATTCATTTAAATGCTGGGATACAATACCTAATTCATCAAGTTTCTTTATTTCTAATTCTTTGGTTAAATCACCGTCACTGTTAACAATGTCGTAAATCTTGTCACCAACCACCGTTACTTTTTTCATTAAACCGTTGATAATAAAAAAGGTTACGACTAACGCTGCTGTAATTAAGATTGCCAACATAATAAAGTTAACCATCTGCATTCTTTTTAAAAGAGCCTGTACGTGTTCCGCATCAAAGTCTGCTCCTACAACAGCCACTACGTTTCCTGCTGAATCTAACACCGGTGCATAAGAAGATACTAAACTTCCGTATTCATCCACGTCGATTCTTTCCATACGGATAGCCTGTTTTGTTTCAAAAATATGTATAATATCATCTGCATATGCAAACTCATCGCCAATTGCACAACGATTGTCTGAGGTATCCGTATCTACTACGTAACACAATTTACCGTCCTGCATAGTAAGAGTATACAAATATTTTAAGCCAACGCTTTCTTTCACATCATTTAACGCAGCCAAAATCTGATTGTAATCTTCATTGTCTTCATCTCCTGCCTGAATCTTATTATGTACAGACAAGTCTACTCTTTTTGCCGCTATCTGCGCCGCTGTTACAGATTCATCCGCCGCAATTGCAATGATTTCTTTCTTGGTAGAAGACACTGCCAATAATGTGATTACAATACCCATTACCAAAAGAGCAAGTAATACCGGCAACATAATCTGCTTTCTTACACTGAATTTAACCTTTACTTTTTTTCCATTGTCGTTTTTCACGTTAGGACCTCCTCCATTACCGTCTCCGTGTTACGGATTTTATCGGTTTTACGCTTTTTTGCTTATATAGAATAAATTATATCACTCTGTTTTAAAAAGAACAACAAAAAAAGCGCAATTTTCGTATAAAAATGCGCTTTTTTGCCTATATCTTGTATGTTTTCTAAACAATTCAAACCATTCTTAATAGATTTCCGGCAACAAACCTTTTCTATAAGCGATTAATAACTGTTCCAATTCCTTTAAACTTTCGATTAGTTCCAAACCGGTATCCGTATTTTTTACAAGCTTTCTGTGGGTTACGTGCTCTTCCAAAATCTTGTGGGAATGCACATCCTTTTCTTCTCTTAACGCATCTGCAATAGAGGTAAAAGGTTCGTGTGCAACAAGTACGATTCCGTAGGAATTATAGGTTAATGTATAGCCGGCAATACCTGTTGTAGACTGATAAGCCTTTGAAAAACCACCATCGATAATCAATAGCTTTCCGCCACATTTTACCGGAGATTCTCCCTTCGGTGCTTTAACCGGCATATGCCCGTTAATCACACGCACATCCGGCCCGCTTAAATTAAAGTCGGCCAGGATTGCATCAATAATTTCCGGCTTTTCATACAATTTGTAGTATGGATTTTTTGCTTCCTTGTGTGATTCTTTATCCGCGATAAAGTAGCGCTCAAAGGTAGCCATTTTTTCTTTACCGAAAACAGGGGAATTCGGATTGGTCCAACAGAACCATAACATGTCGGCTGCCAAATTTTCCTTATCCTCTGTCCGCTCAAAGTATGCCTTTCTTGCATAGTAGGTCAAACGGTCATAGAGACGCTTTCCGGAGTAGGTCATACCTCCGATATTTACTTCCCTAAAAGAGCCGTCTTCATTAAGCGGCACACATCCGTGGAACATTAAATGGTCGTTGTACACCTTATAAAGACTTCCCTTATCGTAAAGGAATCGGATATGTCTCTGCAAACGTTCACTGCCTAAAAACGCTTTTTGCATACGCTGCATTAATTGTTCTTCTTCTTCGGTTAAAGCATATGGGTCTTCCGGATTTATTGTTGGGAAACAGGTGTCTAATAGCTGATATTCCTTGCCGTCTACTTCTACCGTTCCTTTCTGTAAATCCATCTTATGAAGCAACATTCGGTCATTCATCTGGAATTCCGGATGCCGTTTAATCAGCTGGCCCTCCAATTTAAACTGCAATACGGAAATCGCTTTGTGAATACGCATATCCAAGTCTTCATCACGGGTGTCATATTCATCATCACGATAGTGGATATCAAAGCAAGCACAAGGGTCTTCGCTGTAATTATCAAGTGCGTATCTTACCAAAGGCAACACGTTGATACCATAACCATCCTCTAAAATGTCAAGATTTCCGTACCGCGCACAAATTCGCAGTACTGTTGCAATACATGCTAATTGTCCGCAGGCGGCGCCCATCCACAACACATCATGATTTCCCCACTGGATATCAATGGAATGATGGTTCATTAAGTCATCCATAACCAGATGTGGGAATGGTCCTCTGTCAAAAATATCTCCGATAACGTGGAGATGGTCCACAGTCAAACGACGAATCAGATTACAGAACGCAATAATTAACTGCTCTGCTTTTCCAACCATAATTACGGTATTGAAAATTTCACGGTAATACGCTTCCTGGTCGCTGATTTCAGAACGGTTGGACATTAATTCTTCCATAACGTATGCAAAGTCTTTGGTTAAGGACTTGCGCAATTTGGAACGGGTATATTTGGAGGACGCTTTTTTTGCAACCTTTACCAATTGCTTAAGAGTTTCCTCATACCACTCATCCATATCATATTCTTCTTCCTGTTTGATTAACTCCAGTTTCTGCTCCGGATAATAAATCAATGTTGCAAGCTGCTTTTTTTGTGCCAGTGATAAGCTGTCACCAAATGTGTCATCGATTTTTCTGCGGATTGCACCGGAACCGTTTCTCAAAATATGGGTAAACTGCTCATATTCTCCATGAATATCGGTTACAAAATGCTCTGTCCCCTTCGGCAGGTTTAAAATCGCATTCAAGTTAATCATTTCCGTTGCAACGCTGGCGCTGTTCGGATATTGCTTTGCCAGACTTTTTAAATACCGTAAATCCTTTGTCTCCATGTGTAAACCCCTTTATCTATCCCCTATTTCGAGCGGATTACATCGCCCATATTATATAAGCCGGATTCTTTTCCTGCCAAAAATTTTGCTGCTGCCAAAGCACCCTTAGCAAAAATTTCTCTGGAATAAGCCGTATGACTAATCGTTAATACTTCATCCATTCCCGCAAAAATAACATCATGTTCACCGGTAATCGAGCCCCCTCTTACTGCACTGATGCCGATGACGTTATCTCCTCTTTCTTCTCTTTTTGCACAACGGTTTAATTCCAACGTGTACTTGTGATCCAGCTGTTCATTCATGATTTCCGCCATTGCAATGGCTGTACCGCTTGGTGCATCTAATTTGTGACGGTGATGCTTTTCTACGATTTCAATATCAAAACCTTCTTCCGAAAGCACAGTAGCCGCCTTTTTTATCAGCTCCAGCATTAAATTAACGCCCAAAGACATATTGGCTGAACGCAGAAGCGCAATCTTCTCCGTCACTTCAAGGCCTTTTTCCAACTGTTGCGGATGCAAACCTGTTGTACACCAAACCAGCGGCAATTTTCTGCGGACACAACCGTCTAACAGGTCATCGGCAGCGGACGGATTGCTGAAATCCACAACAACATCTGCTTCCTCCCTGCATGCTTCGAATGTAGGATAAACCGGATACTTGTTATGACCATCATCAAATTTATCCACACCGGCAACAATGACAACCCCTTCATCCTCTGTTGCCAGTCGGGTAATCACCTGACCCATTCGTCCGTTACATCCATGCAAAATAATCTTAATCATGCATCTTTCCTCCGAATCACATTTACACACTATAACAAGCCGTAATTAGTAAGTGCCTTACGTAAAAAGGCAATATTCTTTTCGTCCATTTCGCACATTGGTGGGCGAAGACCTCCTACATTTTTACCCATTAAATTCATGGCTGTCTTCACAGGCATCGGATTTACTTCACAGAACAATGCGTCAATCAATTCAATGGCTGCAAGCTGCAATTCCAACGCTTTTTTATGGTTACCGTTTAAATATTCCATAACCATATCGTGGGTCTGTCTTGGTGCCACATTTGCCAATACGGAAATGACACCAATACCACCTAAAGACAATACCGGAACAATCTGATCATCATTACCGGAATAAATGTCTAACGCATCGCCTGCTAACATTGCCATCTTTGCAGTCTGGGAAACATTTCCGGTAGCGTCTTTCATGGCCACAATGTTATCCACGGTTTTTGCCAAAGTTGCCGCAGTGTCCGGTAAAATATTACATCCGGTTCTGGACGGAACGTTATACATAATCATAGGAAGATCGCTGGCCTTCGCAATGGCTGTATAGTGTTCTATCAAGCCCTTCTGGGTTGCTTTATTATAATACGGTGTCACAACCAGTGTGCCGTCTGCACCACATTCTTTTGCGGTCTTTGTCAACGCAATGGCATGTGCGGTATTGTTAGAACCTGTACCCGCAATAACCGGAACCTTTTTTGCAGCAGCTGATACAGCCGTACGTACACATTCTCTGTGTTCATCCTCGGATAATGTTGCGGATTCTCCGGTTGTTCCACAGATAATAATCGCATCGGTACCTCCTGCAATCTGCTCTTTTACAAGCTCTTCCAGTTTCAAATAATTGATGCTTTTATCCTCATTCATAGGAGTCACAATCGCTACTCCGGAACCCTTAAAAATTGCCATACTTTTTTCCTCCTTTTTCATATGCAAAATACTACTTAAAAAATACCATATTTAGTCTGCATAGTCAACTTTGCTGACAGAAACTTCATACGCAATCCGCTTTTCAATTTCCTCTTCACTAATCTTCTTTACATACTCGCGGCTCTGAATTCTTCCATATATCTGCAAACGGCTTCCTACTTCAAATCCGGAGGCATAACGGGCATTTCTTCCCCAACAGATACACGGTATGTAATCGCTCTTTCCGTAAGAACGGTTTACTGCCAGTAAAAGGTCTGCAATCTCGCGTCCCAGCGGTGTTTTGCGATACACCGGTTCTTTGCACACATAGCCATCCAAAAAGATCTGGTTTGTTTTTACATTTGCCGGTTCTTCCTCCAACATTTCATACTCTCTGACAAAGATGGATAATACCAATCTGTTTCTTTTTTCCTCGTGACGATTGTAGGAACGGAACTGGCCCACTGCGTGAATAATGTAGCCTCTGTAATCCTTGGTCACATCAATGAGTCGCTCCGAGATCATAAGCGGAATAATATCTTTACTGTCGCTTAAACGGCGAACGGATACATCCACGACATAAAAAGCCTCTCCGAAGACTTCATGACTGTAGGAAAATTCCGATACAATCTCCCCTAAAATAATCACCTGGTTGTTTTCAAAAATTTTATCTGCCATATTTTTCTCCCCTTTTCTTATGATAATTTTTCTTACGACGCCGGCATAAGCGTCGCACTCTTTTTATATCTATGAACGTTTTTTCACTTTTAGAACAACTTTTTTAATTTTTAATTTTTTTCTTTGACGCAAGGCCTTTTCTTGACAACGAACGCACAAAAAGATAACATTGACTTATGGTGTGCTTTCACGAAATCATTCAAAGCACAATTATTATCAGGAGGTTTACACATGAATAAAGAATGGTCACTTGATATCTTTTACAAAGGATATGACGACCCTGCATTCAAGGCTGATTTTGCAAGCATTGAGCCAATGCAGGAAGAAATGCACAAGGCAATAACACAGTTGCCGACAATGAGCGAAGAAGAAGGCTTGGTTTTAGGCTTAAAAATGTGTGAAAAATTCAGCGAATTAATCAACACACTTGCCAACTACATCTCTCTTCGTCAGTCTACGGACACTACCAACCCTGAATCCATGGCCCTTTTAGGACAGTTACAGGAAAAATATACCGCAAGCATTAAAGACAGCTTAGCATTCCGCAAATACATCGCGAGTGTAAAAGATTTGGATGCTGTTATCGCAAAAAATGATTTCTTAAAGCAGTATGAATTCTTCTTAAAAGAAGAGAAAAAAGCCTGCGAACATATGCTGGAAGACAATGTGGAAGAAATGATTACAAAAATGAATTTAACCGGCGGTGCTGCATGGGGTGATTTATTCAGTTTTTTAAGTTCTACCGTAGAAGCAGAATACGATGGCAAGAGCATTACCTTATCTGACGTTCGTAACCTTGCTCACGATGCTGACCCGGCCGTTCGTAAAAAAGCTTATGAAGCAGAACTTGCATGCTATAAAAAGATTGAAGCACCGATTGCATTTGCTTTGAACAATATTAAAAAGCAGGTAAACATGCTCTCTGCCGCTCACGGATATACTTCTCCGTTAGCAATGACATTAGAACAGTCCCGTATGACGCAGGAAACATTGGACGCTTTGTGGACCGCCTGCAGAGAATACTTACCAAAATTCCGTGAATACATGAAGAGAAAGGCTGAAATTTTAGGTTATAAAAACGGTCTTCCATGGTTTGAAATGTTTGCTCCTATGGGCAAAGTTGAAAAAACATTTACTGCCGAAGAAGCAAAAGATTATTTAGTAACCTTATTCGGAAACTTCTCAGACGATATGGCAGAAATGATGCGCCGTGCATTTGATGAAAGCTGGATGGACTTCTATCCTCGCCCTGGAAAAGTTGGCGGAGCATTCTGTTCCAACATTCCTTCCAAGAAACAGAGCCGTGTATTATTAAACTTTAACGGTTCTTTAAGTTCTGTTGACACTATGGCTCACGAACTTGGTCACGCATACCACGGACAGCAGATTGAAGATCATCTTCCGTTAAACCGCGACTATAGCATGCCGGTTGCTGAAACCGCTTCCACCTTCAATGAGAACGTGTTAATGAGTTTCGCAATTGAACAGGCAAATGATGAAGAAAAATTAGGCTTAATCGAATCCATGTTACAGGATGTAAACCAGACTATCTGTGATATTTACTCCCGTTTCTTATTCGAAAGTTCCGTATTTGAAAATACAAAAACCCAGTTCCTGTTCCCTGAACAGTTAAACGAACTGATGTTAAATGCACAAAAAGAAGCTTATGGCGACGGTCTTGATCCGGAATACCTGCATCCGTATATGTGGTGCTGTAAAGGCCACTACTACTCCGATGGTTTAAGTTTCTACAACTTCCCATACGCATTCGGAGCATTGTTTGCAAAAGGTCTTTATGCTATTTACAAAAAGGAAGGCGCTTCTTTTGTTCCGAAATATCGCGAATTGTTAAAAGCAACTACCGTAAGCACAGTAGAAGATGTTGCAAAGATGGTTGGCGCTGATATTACAAAACCTGATTTCTGGAGAAATTCTTTAGAATTAATCGCAGAAACCATCGACGAATTTATCCGTTTAACAAACAAATAATCCGTCGCAAACATATCTGAGATCAAATTTGATTTATTAATTATAAGGGGGAAACGTAAATGAGAGTAAACATATTAATGATTCCAAAAAAGAATTAAGATGCATCGATTACAATTCAAACATTGAACAGGCCATTAACGTCATTGATGAAACCAACATGTTATCATTACCGGTTGTAGACGGTGAAAAATTCATTGGAGTGTTATCCAAACAGTTTTTATATGAAAACTTCTTCCGAAACGAAAACTGCTCCAAAGAAGACTTCTTAAAGAGACCGGTTGCTGATTTTATGAAGAATCCTGTAGAGTCATGCTCTATGGACACCACCATCGAAGAGCCAGCATGTTCATCGCTTCAAAAGTTCGTTTCATTCCGATTACAGATGCAGACGGCAATTTAATGGGTGTTATCACACAGCAGTCCATCTTCCGTTTCTATCAGGAAATCTTCGGAACCAAGCACAATTCTTTAATGCTGTTAGTTGACGGTTACAAAGGTGCTCTTGCCCGCGTTGCGGACATCATCGCAGATGCAGACGGAAACATCTGCAACCTTGTTTCTGTAGATATCGGTGTGATGGGATTAAGTGAGCTTCATGTAAGTATTGATGCTCCTGATTTTGATGCTGTTATTGATGCATTAAACAAAAACAAAATTACCATCAGAAACATTATCCGCAGATAATTTTCTTTTAAAAAAAGACCTTTGCTGCCATGAAGTTTTCTTCTATGGTTAGCAAAGGTTTTTTTATTTTGGAAAATATTCCCTGTGGCTTAAGTATGAGAAACCTTCAAAGAAAAGCACAATTTCTCAAACAGGCGCGTGACAAAAGTTTTTGTGTTTTTCAATGTCTACACAATCTTTTATATTTGTTCCATTTTGAAAAACACGTCGTTCCTTTCTGGCGTCGCTAAGAAGGTTGTGTATGCAGCCGATGCTTGTGGTCGAAGGAAAAAACTCGCATCTATACTTTATAAGGTGAAAAATGCATCTGCTCAAACAGTTTTCCTTCGACCACCGGCTGTATACGCAACCTTCAAAGCGACGCACGAAAGCCCCGAAAGGTGTTTTAGCAAAACGGACAAATATAAAAAGATTGTAGGAGACTTTTGAAAAACATAAATTATCAACCTGTCACGGGTCTGTTTGTAAGAAATTGTAGATTTTATTTGTGGTTTCCCATACTTAAGCCACAGGGAATATTTTTTCATATAAAGCAACGCACTACCATAGAAAAGAAATCCCACGGCAGCAACGGTCTTTTTCAAGAAAATAATCGCGGAGAATGTTGACTTTGATAGTTTTGTTTGTTAGAATACGGAATTAATATATAAGTGAAAATTTTTGCATTTTTCACTTAATATCAATTGTGTGAATAAAAGAAAGGACGTACGAATATGGCTAAAATTATTGGCGAAGGAATTACATTTGATGATGTGTTATTAGTGCCGGCTTATTCTGAGGTTACCCCAAATTTAATCGACCTCACAACCCACTTGACCAAGAAAATCGTCTTGAACATTCCTATGATGAGTGCAGGTATGGACACCGTAACCGAGCACAGAATGGCAATTGCCATGGCTAGACAGGGCGGTATCGGTATTATCCACAAGAACATGTCCATTGAAGCTCAGGCAGATGAAGTTGACAAAGTAAAACGCTCTGAATACGGCGTTATTACTGATCCATTCTTCTTATCTCCGGATCATACTTTAAAGGATGCGGATGAATTAATGGGCAAGTTTAGAATTTCCGGTGTTCCGGTATGTGAAAACGGAAAATTAGTTGGTATTATTACCAACCGTGACTTGAAGTTTGAAGAAGACTTTACTAAGAAAATCCGTGAAAGTATGACTTCCGAAGGTCTTGTAACTGCAAAAGAAGGCATTACATTAGAAGAAGCGAAAAAAATCTTAGCAAAGGCAAGAAAAGAAAAACTTCCAATCGTTGATGATGAATTCCACTTAAAGGGATTAATTACTATCAAAGATATTGAAAAACAGATTAAGTATCCGTTGTCCGCAAAGGATGAACACGGAAGACTTCTTTGTGGTGCTGCTGTCGGTATCACAGGAAATATGATGGAACGTGTTGCAGCTTTGGTTGATGCAAAGGTTGACTGTGTTGTGGTTGACTCTGCTCACGGACATTCCAAGAATATTATTGATGCAGTTAAGAACATTAAGAGTAAATTCCCTGAATTACAGGTTATTGCAGGTAACGTTGCAACTGCAGAAGCTACTAAGGCTTTGATTGAAGCAGGTGCAGACGCTGTAAAAGTTGGTATCGGACCTGGTTCTATCTGTACAACCCGTGTCGTTGCAGGTATTGGTGTTCCGCAGATTAGTGCTATTATGGACTGCTACGAAGCCGCAAAGCCTTATGGTATTCCGATCATTGCAGACGGCGGCATCAAATTCTCCGGCGATATGACAAAAGCGTTGGCTGCAGGTGGTTCCGTATGTATGATGGGAAGCATGTTTGCAGGTTGTGATGAAAGCCCTGGAGACTTTGAATTATATGGTGGTAGAAAGTATAAAGTATACCGCGGTATGGGTTCCATTGCTGCTATGGAAAACGGAAGCAAAGACCGTTACTTCCAGAGCGATGCGAAAAAGCTTGTTCCGGAAGGTGTTGAAGGACGAGTTGCTTACAAAGGTAGCGTAGAAGACACCATCTTCCAGTTGGTTGGCGGTATCCGTTCCGGTATGGGTTATTGCGGTGCACAGACCATTACAAAATTGCAGGAAACCGGCCGATTTGTTAAAATCTCCGCAGCTTCCTTAAAAGAAAGTCATCCGCATGACATTCACATCACCAAGGAAGCACCGAACTACACAGTAGAATAAATTCGTACGAGAAATACAACCTATAATATACAAACAAAAAAAGAAAGCCACCAAATTGGTGGCTTGCTTTTTTTAACAACTGAATTGAATAATATGAAATAGAGTCATTCTTATTGACTTTTGATATTATTAAGCTTAGTATAAAGTATAACGTTACGTTATAGTCAAGAGGGAATTTTACATGAATACAAAAGAATTTGCAACATTATGTGGTGTCGAGAAAAGAACTCTGTTTCATTATGATGAGATTGGCTTATTAAAACCTGCTTCCATTCGTGAAAACGGCTACCGGGAATATACGCCGAACCAGTTATTTGATATGGATATGATTAAGATTTTTCAGGCATGCGGCTATTCTTTAGTCGAAATTAAAGATATGTTTGCCGCTCCGGGCGATCTTCGCATTGATTTCATGCAGGACGGAAAGGAACGTATTGAAGCCCAAATTCATACCCTAACCGAAATGCACCGCTACTTACAAAGCAAACAGGATTTCATAAAAAAATATCGCGAATTACCAATCGGCACCTATGAAATTACAGATTTGTCACTTTCCTATAATGAGAAAAAAATGGAAAAATTGACCGGTCACTATTTTACTTTCTTAATTGACGGAACTTACTCTGTCCTACTTTTCCGGGACCGTCATGATGTATCTACCTGCCAGCTGGCTCCGGATGGGGAACAAAAAAAAGAAGGACGGGCCATTACATTTTTCATGAAAATCCCGTCCACCGGTGCAAAAGTATATGATTTAGTTTCTGAACAATTGAAAAAATTCAATTTTAATGGAGAAGAGCATTACTACGTTGAGAATACTCCTCATTTTTTACTGGCAAGTGATGATTTCGCATTGCTAAAGGTAATTGTATTTGAAAAATAACGAAAAGCCGTCGTAAGACGGCTTTTTTGTTTTTCTTTTTAAAGAAGAGGAAGAACCTTTTTGCTTTTTATTTTATTTGATTTCGAAAAAAGTCGGTATTTCCTTAGTCTTTCGCCCGAACTATAATTTTATGTTTTTCCACCAATTACAACAAGTCGTCCGATTTGTCCGCGGGCGAAAAACACTTATTGTCAGCGCCTAACTTCCTCTAGGCGGATGCGCTCGTATGTCTATTACATGCAGCGAAAAAACTCGGCCGAACAAAATCATTTCGGCCTCAGACAGTTTTCGCCTGCATGCACATTCACTCGCTGCATCCGCCAAGAGGAACTAAGACGCTTCCCAAGGTGTTTTTGCGCTCCGCGCACAAATGCGGTCGAGCTTGTGTAATTTTGGAAAAAAATAAATCATCAAAATGTTCGGGCGAAAAGACTTAGGAAATCCCAGGCTTTTTTCGACGAAAAGAAAATGGAAAGCCAAAAAGATTCTTCCGCTTCTTTCATTTACAAAAGAAAAAGCCGTCTTACGACGGCTTTTCGCTATATTTTTTCAAATACAATTACTTTTTCAAGTACTTATCCATCCAATTGGTAATCTCTACCAATCTTCTGATTCTGTGTTTCGGCTTACCGGAACGGGAAAGTTCATGATTTTCACCATGGAATACGCACATTCTTACTTCTCTTCCCAAATCAGCTAATGCTGTATAAAACTGAACACCCTGTGACAATGGGCAACGATAATCTTCATCGGAGTGAATGAATAATAATGGGGTAGTTACTTTGTCAACATATTTTAATGGTGACTGCTCCCACATCTTATCAATGTTTTCGTAGATGTTACCTGCCGTTTGATCGGTACCAAAATAAGTTCCGATATCAGAGATTCCGTAGAAGCTTACCCAGTTAGAAATGGATCTCTGTGTTGCTGCACATGCAAATCGATCGGTATGTCCTACAATCCAGTTTGTCATGAAACCACCATAAGAACCACCGGTTTCACCTACGCGATTCTTGTCGATTTGAGGAAATTTTTCCAAAACTGCGTCTGCAAAGTCCATTAAGTTCTTATAATCAATTGTGCCATATTTTCCACGAATGTCTGCAAACTCATTTCCGCGGCCGTCAGAACCGGTTGGATTACAATAGAATACGAAGTATCCTTCGCTTGCCCAATACTGCATTTCATGATAGAACACTTCGCCGTATACCGTCTTTGGTCCGCCATGAATATCAAAGATTGCAGGATAGGTTTTATTCTCATCAAAGTTGATTGGTTTTAATACCCAACCGTCAATGTCAACGCCTTCTGACATAACTGTGATTTTTTCCGGAGTTGCTACATATTTGCCCTTCAATGCTTTTTCATTGAAGTTTGTAATCTGTTTGCACTTTCCCTTAGCATCAATGCGATATAATTCCTGAAGTTTCTGTCCCATTAAACCAATGAAAAGGATTTCGGAACCGTCATCCTTAATATCAAAACAATCTACAGAACCTTCCTCTGTGAATACAGGAATGTCCACACCGTATTCGCCACTTAAATCAAGTGCATAGATATGTCCGGCATTTCTTCTGGTGGTCACATAATATAACTTGTCTTTATTTCTGCTCTGTGCTCCACCACCCAAGCGGCAATCGCTACCAACAGTAGAATGCATGGAATGTGGCTGTTCAAAGCAAACAAGCGGTTCATTAATGTCAAAGTCAAACTCATATACATGCGCATTTTCATTTAAACCGAAATTCTTATGTTCGGTTCCTGTTACAAAGAATCTGTCGCCGATTGGATGAAGGCCTCTGATTTCCACATCACCTTCTGATCCCTGATATAAGCATAAAATATTGCCGGTTTCCGGATCGAATTCGTAAAGCTGTGCCTGTCTTGGTCTTTTTGCATTAAAAATGGTGCTGGTATAGTAAATCTTGCCCTTCCAAATTTCAAGGCTCTCTACATTTTCTTTTGGCATAGAGATTCGTTCGCTCTTATCTTTCTTCATGTCATAGATATAAAAAGCGTTTCTCTTTTTATTTACATAGCCTGCGCCATTAAAGTAAAACGGCATTTCATCAATTACCTGATAATCTTTTTCTTCTTCCCGTTTCTTTGCGACTTCCGCTTTTTCTTCCTTCGTCATTTTGTAATAATCTGCATAAGGAACTTCAATTCCGCCGCGCACTACAAGACGATTTTCATCTAAGCGCTTCAAGGAATTTGCCGGATACGGCAGGGTAAAGGCATGTGTTGCTTCACCACCATACACATTTATTCTGTAATAGGATGTAAACTGTTCTTTTCCGTCTTTTGCTCTTTTCTGCTCTGCTTCCGTTCTGTTTGCAGCAAATAAAATATTTTCATTGTCTTCCCAGAAAAAAGAACGCTCTTTTCCAAGACCGGTCAACTGACGAACTTTACCATTTTCATAAAGCCAAATGCATCCCTCGTATTTATTTTCCTCTTCCTTTGCGTGGCTCACTACAAAGGCTGCCTTACTGCCGTCCGGGCAATAATCGATATTGGATAAAAATTCATAGGTCAAAATATCCTTTAATCCGATCTTTTTCATATTGTTTCCTCCATTTTCATATGTTGTATTGCACTGTTACAGTTTTATTTGTGTTGTTAGTAGTCTAATATGAACTGCGTAAATACATAATTACTGATATCGCATCCCCTCTTCGTAAGGGAATATCTCAGATTATCGTCTGTTTTTAACAGTTGCTCTTTTATCAATTTTTCAATTACATCTCCATACACAGAATCTAACGTCACTCCAAAACGCCTGAAAAATGTATCTTTTGAAACTCCGTCCACTATACGCAACCCCAAAAACATAAACTCTTCCATTTGTTCTTTCTCGGAAAGCGGATCGTCAAAAATCAGATAAATTCCTTTCAAATAATCCTTAAGGTCTTCGCTGTTTTTGTAACGGCACCCGTCTGCAAAACCGGCTGCACCGATTCCGAATCCGATATACTCCGTCAAATCCCAATAGCCGATATTATGTTTACATTCATAACCTTCTTTTGCATAGTTGGAAATCTCGTATCGTGCATACCCCCGGGACGCAAGATATTCTTTTGTGTACTCATACATCCTTCTTTCCTCTTCTTCTGACGGAAGGATATGCGGTGTATGTCCCTTTTCCCGAAGGATACAATCTTTTTCATACAAATCATAAAAAGGAGTTCCCTCTTCAATGATTAAACTGTAGGCGGAAATGTGCTGTGGTTCTAAATCACACACTTTTTTCAATGTTTCAGCATAAGTCTCAAGGCTTTGCCCAGGCAATGCACTCATTAAATCAATGTTGATATTGTCAAAACCTGCATTTTTTACCAGTTGATAACTATTCAAAAAATCCTCGTAAGTGTGGATTCTTCCTAAAAGCTTAAGTTCTTCATTGTTGGCAGACTGTAAACCGATGCTGATACGGTTAATGCCGGCTTTTTTGTACGCATCCAGTTTTTCTTTACAAAGTGTTCCCGGATTGCACTCAATGGTGATTTCTGCATCCTTTTCCACAAAAAAATGCTCTCGCACCGTTTCTAAAATCCGCACAATCTCTTCACCCTCCAGAATGGACGGTGTTCCTCCGCCTATAAAAATAGTGGGCACAGATCTTCCCTCTTTTGCCCACTGACTTGTTGAGATTTCCTGAATCAACCGTTGCACATATAACTTGCGCACTTTCTCTGTCGCCGGAGCGGAGAGGAAGTCGCAATATGCACATTTTTTCACGCAAAAGGGAATGTGAATATAGATTTCTGTTTGTTTTTTCATTAATCTTCATCCAAACGCAATACGCTCATGAAGGCTTCCTGCGGAATCTCCACATTACCTACCTGACGCATACGTTTCTTTCCTTCTTTCTGCTTATCAAGCAACTTTCTCTTACGGGTAATATCACCACCGTAGCATTTTGCAAGAACGTCTTTACGCATTGCTTTTACGGTTTCGCGGGCGATAACCTTTCCGCCGACTGCTGCCTGAATCGGTATTTCAAATAAATGTCTCGGTATTTCTTCTTTTAATCGTTCGCACATTCTTCTGCCGCGTTCGTAAGCTGTACCTTCGAACACGATAAAGGATAATGCATCCACTTCTTCTTTGTTCACTAAGATGTCTAACTTCACAAGCTTGCTCTGTTCATAACCCTTGATTTCATAATCAAAGGACGCATAGCCTCTGGAGCGGGATTTTAGTGCATCAAAGAAGTCATAAATAATTTCATTTAACGGAAGCTCGTATTTTACTACCGCTCTGGTTGCCTCAATATACTCGATGGACTTGTACATACCGCGGCGTTCCTGACATAAGTCCATGATTGCACCGATGTATTCGCTGCTTACCATAATTTCCGCATTGACAATCGGTTCTTCCATATATTCAATCTCGGTCGGTTCCGGTAAATTGGAAGGATTGGTTAATTCAATCATTGTTCCGTCTGTTTTATGAACACGATAAATAACACTTGGTGCCGTTGTAACCAAGTCTAAGTTATATTCTCTCTCTAAACGTTCCTGGATAATTTCCAAATGTAATAAACCTAAGAATCCGCATCGAAAACCAAATCCCAATGCAATGGATGTCTCCGGTTCAAAGTGCAGGGAAGCATCGTTTAACTGCAATTTTTCTAATGCTTCTCGCAAGTCACTATATTTTGCTGCATCTGCAGGATACATACCGCAGTAAACCATCGGATTTACTTTTTTGTAACCCGGCAGTGCTGCTTTACACGGTCTGGTGGCATCTGTAATGGTATCACCCACACGCGTATCTTTTACATTTTTTAAGCTGGCGGTAATATAACCTACCATGCCGGCGCTTAATTCATCACACGGAATGAACTGTCCTGCACCGAAATATCCGACTTCTACAATCTCGGCCTTTGCACCGGTTGCCATCATCTGAATCTTGGTTCCCACTTTCATGGTGCCTTCCATCACTCGGCAGAATACGATTACACCCTTGTAGGAATCGTATACAGAGTCAAAAATAAGCGCTTGTAACTCCCCGTTCGGGTCACCACTCGGAGCAGGAATCTTTGTAACAATCTGTTCAAGCACGTCTTCAATATTCAAACCGGTCTTAGCGGAAATACGTGGTGCGTCCATCGCTTCAATACCGATGACGTCTTCAATTTCTTCCGCTACATGATCCGGATCTGCACTCGGTAAGTCAATCTTGTTAATAACCGGCACAACATCCAGGTCATGATCCAATGCCAAATATACATTGGCCAGAGTCTGTGCCTCTACTCCTTGCGCCGCATCAACAACCAAAATTGCCCCGTCACAAGCTGCTAAACTTCTGGACACTTCATAGTTAAAGTCTACGTGTCCCGGCGTATCAATCAGGTTAAAAATATATTCTTCTCCGTCTGCCGCTTTGTATACCGTACGGACAGCCTGGGATTTAATGGTAATTCCACGCTCTCTTTCAAGATCCATGTTATCCAAAACCTGTGCCTGCATTTCGCGGCTGGTTAAAAGACCGGTCTTTTCAATAATACGGTCTGCCAACGTGGATTTGCCATGGTCGATATGTGCAATAATACAAAAATTTCGAATTTTACTCTGGTCTGTTGCCATCTTTTTTCCTCCAACCTCTAGTCCGTTATATTGTATCAAAAAAATGGCGCATTGGCTAGAGTTTTTATCGTTTTATCTTTAGGACGCGGTACAGAATTTCTGCCAGATAAGTCATGGCATTTGCAGCTTCTTCATAGGTATTTGTCTGTGCCCCAACTTCCACCAGCAAAGATTTTGGCATCAGATGCAAATTATAACGGTAACCTTTGATATAAATATCTCTCATTAAATCCGGATAATAAGTTTTTGCTGCCAGATGCATTTGAAAAGAAAATGCCAGATTGTCCTTTAAATGAGGATTCTCCAAATGAGGAAGTTCTCCATTTTTCCTTGTACGGCTGATTCCGTTAAAAAACATCAGCTTTGCCACCGGTTTTCCGTCGATGGTGGTTACTAAATGCACATTTTCTCCTACTCCATCCCGGTGCAGATCAATCACAACTTCAATTGTAGGATATTGTTCTAAAAGGTTCATCAGATCCGGCAACGCCAGCGAATATGCATTATCCCGGCTTTGGGCATCGTATTCCGCAGTATGATGCAAAACCTCAATCCCATATTTTTCTTCCAACAAAGCGGTTAACACATTTCCCACATCTACCACTGTTTTATCCGAACCTGCATACCCCTCTTGGGAATGGGTATGATAAATCAGGATTTGCGGTCCTTGAATATTCTCTGATAGGGTCATATCTTTTTCCAGAAATTCTTCCACATTCAGCAAATCCCTTTCCAAAACTGTGGTGGAGTCTACCTGATAAAATGTCTCAAGTGCCAGTTCGTAATTTTGGATACTGTTTATCGGATACATTGCCTCTTCATCCGCCGACAAATCCCCCTGCCAAAGCTGCGTATCTTCTTTTTCGGCATCCGGCGTTTGAGATGGCTCTTCTTTCTCGTTACCTTCGTCTTTTTCCGGTTCCTGAATTACTTCATCCTCCGTTTCATCATCTTCATAAACCAACCACATTTGATCAAGAATTGCCGATTCTTGGTACCTTGTTTCCTGAACCTGCTTCAGACTGCATAAGTACAGAGGATAGCCAAACAGAATTCTTTCCTCCACAAATTCCAAGATGCTATGCTCATTTTTTTCCATCACCAGATACAACCCCGGTGTTTGGAAAAAAGCCATCGCATTACCCATATAATCCAACCCATGATAAAAAATGGAATCTTTGTTTTCTTTACGGTTGATTGAAAAAAGCATGGCCACCAATCCGATACAAAGGATAAATGCCATACCAACAAATAGCTTCTCTCTTCTTTTTCTTCTTTTCATAACGCTCCTCGCCCTTTCACATATTATTCAAAAGAGCATAAAAAAAGAACCGGTTGACGGGACCGGTTCTAAAGATTCTTTGTATGTTACTTATGCAAGAGCGTTAACAGCTTTTGTTAAACGGGAAACTTTTCTTGCAGCAGTATTTTTATGATAAATGCCTTTCTTTGCTGCTTTATCAATTTCAGAAATTGCAACAAGTAAAGCAGCCTTAGCAGCTTCTACATCGTTTGCTTCGATAGCAACTTCAACTTTCTTTACATAAGTTTTAACTTTAGACTTAATTGCTTTGTTTCTGTCCTGTCTCTTTTCAGCAACAAGAACTCTTTTCTTTGCAGATTTAATGTTTGCCATTGTACTTTACCTCCATCAAATTTTTAAAACGTCCATCCGCCAGAGCCGGACACGGACGTTCCGACGGAAACATACTCTAGTAGTTTAGACTATTTCTTGTATTCTGTCAATACATATTTCTCTCTTTTTGTGGAAAAATAAGAAAAACATTTCCATGTAATAATATACAGAAAGGATGATTAACATGGGACAAACCACTATTCGAACCGACCTTGCCATGGAAGCAAGAGAGGCATTAACTCACATTCCTCAAAAAGATTCCGGCATCGAAGTCACTGAGTCTATCCTGTCTCCCGGAACCATTAAATCAACCATTGTAAAAATCACCACAGAAAATGCCGCCGCAAGCATTGGCAAGCCCAAAGGCACCTACATTACCTTGGAATCCGCAGAGATGGATTCCGATGACGAAACGCATCACAACCATATTGCACAGGCCATCTCTGAAACACTTCTGTCTTTTATAAAAGAGGGGGACGCTCCGATTTCCATTTTAATCGTTGGACTGGGCAACCGTAATGTAACACCCGACGCTTTGGGTCCAAATGTTGTAGACCAATTGCACATCAGCCGCCATCTTTATAAAGAATTTGGGAATGCTGCTTTTTACACACCTTGTAAATACTTAATTAGCAGCATTGTACCGGGCGTTATGGCCCAAACCGGAATGGAAACGCTGGAGATTGTAAAAGGCATTACCCACGAAACAAAACCGGATTATGTAATCGTTATCGACGCTTTGGCTTCACGCAGTACGAAACGTCTAAACCGCACCATTCAGATTTCCGACACAGGCATTCATCCGGGTTCCGGAGTTGGCAATCACAGAAATGCCCTGACCAAAGAAACCTTGGGCATCTCCGTTATCTCCATCGGTATTCCCACCGTTGTGGATGCTGCCACGATTGTATCAGATTCTTTATTTTTAGAGCAAAACGATGACCTTTTAGAAAAAGTTCTCCTTCCGGGTCTCAGAACCATGTTCGTAACTCCAAAAGACATCGACGCTTCACTAAAACAATTGAGTGCAATCCTTTCGGACGGCTTAAATCGTGCCTTTGGAATCATTACTGCGTAAGTTCTACCAATAAAATCTCCAATGCCATCCGGTCGGTTATTTTTCCGGCTTTATAGCTATGGTCTGCCTGAATCCCTTGATTCAGGCATTTTTTCAATTCGTCCATTTTATATTTTCGTACAGTCGGCATTCTTTTCCCCACTGCAAAAGAATGCATTCCCAGTGCTGTTGCAATAGCTGTGTCATTCATTCCTTTTTCCATCATGTATTTTATACTCATCATGCGTGCATATTCGGAATTAATGATGGCCAATACTTTTGCAGGAGCCTGTTTTAACAGCAATAAATCTTTATAAAGCACCATTACCCGCTTTTGATTTTTCAAGCTGACAGCCTCAACCATTTCAAATACACGGTCTTCAATCGTATCGGTACATACCGCATCTACATCTTTTGCAGTAATCTCTGCATTTCCCAAACAGTAAGAAATCACTTTTTCCAACTCCATACTAAGTCTTTGCATTTGATTTCCAACACGTCCGATTAATAATTTTGCAATCGCGGGAGACATCATAAGACCTGCATCGGCGGCTCTTTTTTTCATCCATGCAGCCAATACATCATCCTCCTGATACAGATAATTGACCACAACACCCACTTCTTTCATCCCACTGACAATCGTTTTTCTACCATCTACTTTTTGCTCCACAAATACGAAAATCGTGGTGTCCGGAATGCGTTTGATATATTCTTCAAAAATACTGTTTCCCTCGGCAAACCAACCGCTGTTCTCAACAAGAATCACTCTGTAATCTGCAAAAAACGGCAAGGTTTCCGCCATCTCAACAACTTGATTTGCATCAATATCCGGTCCTTGATAACGGTTTATGTTCATATCGTCCATCATATCCGCAGTCAGGTATTTTATCAGGTTGTGTTTGTTCTGCTGTACCAGATAGCTTTCTTCGCCGTAAAGCAAATAGGCACGCTTTTTCTCATTTGCCTTGATAAGGTCATGAATGACTTTGGTACATGCTCTCGGATCCGTTTTTTTCGCCGCCATAACCGTTTCTCCTTTCCCGAATTTCTATAGATTACTTTACTATATTTTAAGAAAAGGTGCAAGATACCCCTCCCATTATATAACCACAAATCGTAACCTTGTCCTCAAAAAAACGGATCGTAATCTGCCCGTCCTGCATTGTATAAAATAATTCCATCCCCACATCTTCCATACGGTCAACAGCCTCCTGTCCGGGATGTCCGTACAGATTGTTTTTACTACAGGAAATCAGCCCGATTGTTGGCCTCATTTCATCAAGTATATTTTCCGAATTTGAATACTTAGAGCCGTGATGCGTGGCTTTCCAAATAAATATTTCCTCTATATTCCATGTTTCAGCAAGTTTTTTCTCTGTCTTGCTATCAATGTCGCCAGCAAGCAGAGCTTTTCGTTTTGATTGTGAAAATGCTAAACATAAGACCAATGAGCGGTTGTTAATATCTTCTTTTACCTCGGCATTCAAACAGGTAAAAGTAATTCCATCCGTCCGGATTTCATCTCCGGTATTTAGATAAATGACTTCCGTATTATTCTCTTTTGCCAACTCCAGAAGTATTTGTGTATCCTCATTCTCCACTCCGTCTTCAAACAGAAAGAGCTTTTTGACATTAAATCCGCTTTCTAAGACTTCCAACAAACCGGATATATGATCTTTGTCACAATGAGATACAAACCAGCCATCAATTGCCGTGATTTTCCGATAATACAAAAATGGTAAAATCCGTTGTGTTCCAACATGGGAAACATTGCTGCTGCCTCCATCCACGAAAAAATGTTTTCCACTGCCGTCCTTTATATACATTCCGTCTCCCTGTCCCACATCCAACATCACAAACTCCGGTCCCTGATAAGTGTAGGGATTGTTCAATATCCAAGCAGTTATAACGGGAATCACCAACAGCGCTACTCTTTTTTTCTTCCGCCCCACAAGGTATATAATGATAATAAGAAGTATCACAAACACCATTGCTTTTAAAAGTGTGGGCTTTCCGGATATCATTGTTTGATACGGAATCTTACCTGCCCATCCACAAATCAAGCGAAGTAGCTGCAGGATTTTTCCCGCGAACCAAAAAACAGTTTTGTCAGTTCGCTTAAAACGATTCTTTCCGGGAAGAAAAGTCCCGCAAAAAAACCTAGTAAAATCATCACCAAAAATGGTGTCATCAACGGTATGACTACAATATTTAAAAAAATACCCACCCATGAAACATGATAATTCGTCATCAAACTAATCGGGAGAGTAAACAGCCATGCTCCCAAACTTATAAAAAGCCCTTGAAACAATGGATGAATTTTTACAAATGTTTTTTTTAGGAAAAATTGCATCATACCCACTCCGGCAACTGCCAGAAAAGAATATTGAAAAGATATTGAAAATAAAGACCATGGGCTAATAAACAATATGATTATCCCCGCCAATCCCATCGCAGAAAAGAAATCATATTTTTTCCCAACAACATATGAAAAAAACATGGTTCCCATCATTACGAATGCCCGGATGGAAGATACTGCCGCCCCGGAAAACAAGGTGAAGAAAAGCGTGCCTGTGATTGCCAGGATACACCGGCTTTTAAGCGGCAATGTTACTTTATCCAGAATCCCATAAAGCCCCATGCCTAAGATATTTAAGTGCAACCCTGAGATTGCCAGGATATGGCCAACACCTACGTCATAAAACAGTGTCTCATCAACGTCGGACAACTCCTCTTTGTTCCCCACAACCATAGCTAAAGCAATGCCTGCATCCTCTTTCGAAAGATATGTTTCAAAGATTTGCGCTGCCTTCACATTTAAAAAGGTACTGATTCGCCCAAAAACAGATGCTGTTTTTATCAATTGAATCTCCGGATTACGAAATTCACACAGTCTCTCCATTCCGTATGCGTAGGCTGCTTCATCAAAATTACCCTCGTTTCGTGCCTGCTCAAACGTAGTCGGTGCCCCTTGTATGAAAACCTCATCTCCCCTATGATATTGATCGATTGGAATATTTTGCCCCGATTTGGGCCTTGAAAAGTATAAGATTAAATGATTACAGTTTTGCACTTTTTCCTCCAGGAACACTTTGCACCTTGTAAGCTCCAGCACATAACCGTAATCGGTTTCTTTGATATGTTTGATTCTCCCCGTTCCTTTTACCGTTTCCCCTTGTTCTGCTATGTATTGTAAAAAATGTAACTGCTGTTCGCGGTTGTTCATTCTTATGGCGGCACATATAATCAGACCCATTGTGATTGCAAGCACAATAGTAACCTTCGTATACTGCTGCATTTTTTCCACGCATTTGCTACAATAAAAAAGAAGCACAATCAGGGATATCAGCAGGAAAATTCCCATCCCCAACAGCGCTCCCCACATTTTTTGTTTGATCCATAACAGACCGCAGGCCGACAAAAGAAACGTCCACAAAAAAGGACGTTTCACTCTTACTCCTCCTTTAATACGCAGTCTAAATTTCGTTCATAAAGCTTGTCCATAGCATATTTATCCCTAAACAGATAGGTGGTATTTCCGTTAACAGAAATCTGAACCTTATTCACTCCCTTAATTTCACACAAGGAATTAATAATGGAATAAAATGCCACTTCCTCTGAAACTTTATAATTATATCTTAAAAAAGTATCGTCAAAGCTAACCAGACAAACACCATCTAAAGTTGCAACACTGATTATTTTTGTACCTTCCGGTATTACGCACTGCAAGTCTTCCTCTTCCGGCTCCTGCATCAAATAAGTAAGCACCAGTTTTTCCATAGACATACCGGTGGAAGCATAAACACTGCGGTTAACTGCCTTTAAAGCAGAGCCGTCAGCCGTTGCATAGTATAACGTGATTTCATAGTTTTCAATGGTATTAATCTGCTCACCCAGGTTGTTCACAAAAGAATCTTTGGACATAACGCCCACCACATTATTCTTTGCATCCCGAATCGGAGCACCTTCCACATTAAATGTAACATACTCAATTCCCGGAATCTGTACCAGTGTTTTTACAATTGCGGCACGAACCAGCACTTCCTCTACGCTCGATAAGGTTAAATAGCTTTCACCAAAATTAATATCAATCTTTCCGTTTGTAACGGTGTATTCTTTGATAGACATATTCGTTGCAACCGGCGCCGAATATTTACTCTTATCCGGTGTTTTTTTCAACTGGGTAATACATTCATCTACCATCTGCTCCGGATTTTTTGCCTGCAACTCATACGCCTTGGCAAGCACCTCATTGCGTTCCGGACTCAGATAAAAAATTATAAAACCGTCGTTGTCTCCCTGAACATTCCCGGACTCTTTTGAACAGCCCGTACCTATCATCATAATTGCCAGGATAAATACCATGGCCAAAATCAACATAAGAAGTCGTTTTTTCATAGATACCTCCTTACGGAATATACTTTAGCGGAATACGCACGCTAAAGGTTGTACCTTTATCCAGTTCACTGTGAACTTTAATCGCTCCTCGGTGCATAACCACTGAGTTTCTTGTAATCGCCAATCCCAAACCGGTTCCGCCGATTTCACGGGAGTGCGACTTGTCTACTCGATAAAAACGTTCAAAAATATGATCCAAAGAATCCTGTGGCATTCCGATTCCGGAATCTTCCACCGTTACATAAAAATACTGGTGGTCCGCATTTAAGGTAATATGCACCCATCCGCCAGGACGGTTGTATTTAATCGCATTTTCAATGAGGTTTGTAAATGCTAGGGAAATCTTGGTTTCGTCTAAATCAGCCATCACCGGTCGGAAACTTTCCAGTACCAGCTCTACTTCCTGTTTTTCGGCAATCGGTTGCAAGCGCTTCAGAATCACTTCCAACAATTCATTTACATTCATATTGGTAACTTCCGGCTTTGCAGCACCCTTATCCATTTTCACCAAAGATAACAAATCTTCAATGATTTTATTTTCACGGTCAATTTCTTCCGTAATATCTACCAAAAACTCCCGATAAAGTTCAATCGGTGCATCTTCCATACTGAGCAAAGAATCCGCCAATACTTTTACTGATGTAATCGGTGTCTTTAATTCGTGTGACACGTTGGATACAAATTCCTGTCGTGATTCATCCAAAACCTTCATATTACTATAGAGCTGATTAATTTTTTTCGACAGTACACTTGTCTCCCAGACGGAGTTTTCACTGAAATCTTCCGTTGTTAATCCCTGATTTCGCTCGGTCAGGGCTATACTTAAATTTTCCAATGGTTTTACAAGCATTTTTGACATCGGAAATGCCAAGAAAACAATCACAATTAATAGAATCAGCTCGATAATGTTGGCCTGTTGCACATAGTACTCCATTCCTTGTGCAATGTCTTCGGTAGAAACAATTACGACTAATACACCATCCACATTTTTCTCGTATTGATTAACAATCGGAAGAGACATTTCAATATAACGGTACTCCGAGTCATACAAACTGCTTTCTTTGCCTGAAAAGGTATCTACTACAATTTTTGATGTGATAACCTTTCCTTCCATCAAGCCATAGGTATCCTTTACGATGGTAAAGGTTTTATCGATAACCATAACACGACCGTTGTAGATGTTTGTCATCATATTAAGCTGGGTATCTATACCACTTACCGTCATTCCGTCTAAATATCCGTTATTGGACATATGTGCTACCAACAACTTCGCCTGACTGGTAATCTCCATGGTTCTCGTCGATACTTCGTGCTTTTCATAATAACCAATTACACCAATACGCATTATTACCGTTGGTATAATTCCCACAAGAATCATCATCGCATATGCAATCCAACGTATACTCTTAAATTTTGGTGTTGTTTTTGCAAATCTAGACATGTTTCACCTGTTTATCCCTGATAATAATAACCTACGCCCCACTTTGTCTGAACGTACTTCGGCTCTCCTGCATTCGGTTCAATCTTTTCACGGAGTCTGCGGACATGAACATCCACCGTTCTTTCATCTCCCGGATAATCTTCACCCCAAATAAGGTTTAATAGTTTTTCACGGGAATAAACCTTTTTCGGATGAGTAATTAACAGTTCTAATAAATCGAATTCTTTTGCCGTCAGATTAATGCTTTTTCCGAGGATAAACAACTGGCGGGAATCGCAGTCCATTGTAATATCACCGGATTCAATCACTTTCTTTTCCTCGTCTGCACTCTTCTGCGGTGTTGTACGACGCATAATAGCTTTGATTCTGGCCTTTACTTCCAAAATATTAAACGGTTTGGTGATATAGTCATCTGCACCATATTCCAGGCCTAAGATTTTATCCATGTCATCACCCTTAGCTGTCAGCATAACAATCGGCATATTGGAGAACTCGCGAATCTGCTGACACACCTGAAAACCATCCATTTTTGGCAACATAACATCTAAGAGAATCATATCAAATTCCTGTTCCTTTGCTTTTGCCAAGGCTTCCTCGCCATCATAAGCACATTCCACTTCCATTCCGTCCTGTTCTAAGCTGAAGCGAATTCCTTTCACGATTAATTTTTCATCGTCGACAACCAAAACTTTTTTGCCCATGTTACACCTCGTTTACTTTTTCTCTTAATTTACAATCTATACCTGAATAAAATCCTTAATCTGATTATAAATACCTTCTTTTATTCCGGGGACCATCATCAATTCTTCTATACTGGCAAATTTCCCATTCTGTTCCCGAAAATCCACAATACTTCTGGCTTTTGATTCTCCAATTCCCGGAAGATTCATTAATTCCTCAACCGTGGCTTTATTGATATTAACCTTGGTATCCTGCTTTGCGTCTCCATCAGAATTTCTGCTCTCTGTGGGAAAGTCTGTCTCTCCGCTTTCTAACCACTGTTCAACTTCTTTCTGTGTTGGAACGTAAATCTGTTCCCCATCTTCCGGCATTCTTGCTTGATTTAGCCAACTTGTGCTCGCTTCTTCGGTATATCCCCCTGCCATTTTAATCACATCTGCCACTCTGCTACCGATTGGCAAAACATATACGCCGGGCTTATTGACTGCACCTACAATATGAACCACAATCTGTATTTCTGCTTCCGAATCCGACTGCCCATCTCCTTGTGTCCCGTCCGCTGTATTTGAACCATTTATACTTTCTTCAAAGGCAGAACCTGCATCATTTTTCATCAGAAGTTCATCGCTTTTCTTGCACCCAGAAAGCCATACACAGCACATCGCGATACACACATTTACTAATGCAATTATACCCTTCTTCACAAAAAATCTGCCACAAATTTCTTTTGTTTTTATACAAAATCTTTTTTTCATTTTACCCCATTTCCGGAGGGGTGAAAATATTAAAACTACATCACAATTATTTTACCGAAGTAATGTAAATATTACAAGAGTATTTTATTTCATTATCGATTTTATTATTAATTTTACCATTATCCCTCCCTATTACCATATTCTCCTTTTTACTCCCGTTTTTTTCTTGTCCTGCTTGCCTTTTGGGGAACTATTCTTTTCGGGACCAGTGACAAGAAGTGCTTACATTTGAAAAAGGAGCTGGCCATACAGGAAGGTCATAGCGATAAAAGAAAAACAGAGTCAAAATGACTTTCATCATTTCAACTCCGTATGTTTTATGCTTCGTCAATCGCTTTGCCGATATCATTTCGCATATATTTATTTTCAAAAGATATCCATTTTGTTGCTTCATAAGCATTGGCTCTTGCTTCTTTTAATGTCGTTCCAACTGCAGTAATGCCAAGCACACGGCCACCGTTTGTAACAAACTGTCCGTCTTTTTGAGCTGTGCCGGCGTGGAAGCAATAATAGCCTTCTTTTCCGTCAAAAGCATCAAGTCCTGCAATTGGGAATCCTTTCTGATAAGACACCGGATAACCGGCTGATGCTAATATAACACAGACTGCTGCATTGTCTTCGAATTCTAATTCAACTTCATCTAAGTTTCCATCGATGCAAGCCTGCATTACTTCAATCACATCATTTTTCATTCGTGGCAACACAACCTGCGCTTCCGGATCTCCAAAACGGGCATTGTATTCTAACACCTTTGGTCCGTCTTCTGTCAGCATCAAGCCAAAGAATATAATTCCTTTAAACGCTCTGCCTTCTGCCGCCATAGCATCAACCGTTGCCTGATAAATATATTTCTGACAAAATGCGTCCACTTCTGCTGTATAAAACGGGCTCGGCGAAAAAGTTCCCATGCCGCCGGTGTTTAATCCCGTATTTCCGTCGCATGCACGTTTATGATCCTGTGCTGAAGTCATGGTTTTTATGGTTTTTCCGTCACAGAAGGATAGTACGGACACTTCTCTTCCGGTCATAAACTCTTCAATGACCATCGTATTTCCTGCTGCTCCAAACTTTTGGTCAAGCATAATTTCTTTCACGCCCTCAAGTGCCTGTTCCAAATCTTCACAAATCAAAACACCTTTACCAAGCGCAAGTCCATCTGCTTTTAATACAATCGGGAATTTTGCCGTCTGTAAATATTTGTTTGCTTCCTCTGCGGATGTAAATGTTTCATATCCTGCAGTGGGAATGTTGTATTTTTTCATTAAATCCTTGGAAAAAGCCTTGCTTCCTTCAAGAATTGCTGCTGCTTTATTTGGTCCGAAGACTCTCAATCCTTCAGCCTCAAAAACATCAACCACACCACCGATTAATGGATCGTCCATACCAATGATCGTAAGGTCAATTTTCTCTTCTTTTGCAAAAGCAACTAATTTATCAAATTCCATTGCACCAATGGGAACCAAGGTAGCAATTTGACCGATTCCGGCATTGCCCGGGGCACAGTAAATAGAATCTACTAACGGAGATTTAGCCACACTTGTTGCAATTGCATGCTCTCTTCCGCCACTTCCTACGATTAATACTTTCATTTGTTATACCTCTTTGTTTGCAATCATGTTAATTGCCTGTGGCAAAATAATCCACTCTGCCTGTTCCATCACACGTCTTTGCAGTACTTCCGGCGTATCACCTTCCAAAACCTCTACTGCTTTTTGTAAAATAATCGGACCGGTATCGGTTCCTTCATCAACAAAATGTACAGTAGCACCTGTAATCTTTACACCGCGTTCCAATGCCGCTTCGTGCACGTGAAGTCCGTAAAATCCTTTTCCGCAAAAAGACGGAATCAGAGAAGGATGGATATTAATGATGCGACGGGAAAATTCGCGCACCACACATGGTGGAATATTCACCAAAAAACCTGCCAACACCACCAAATCTACATTCGCATCTTTTAATGCTTTAAGAAGTGCTTCGTTAAAAAGTTCCCGGCTTTCATAATCTTTTGGTGATACCACAAGGCTGTTAATTCCATGTTTTTTTGCACGCTCTAGTGCATAGGCATTTTTATTGTTACTGATTACGGTCTGAATCTTTGTGTTCGTTATCACACCGCTTGCAACTGCGTCAATGATTGCCTGTAGATTGGTTCCTCCGCCGGAAACCAATACTGCGATTCTTAGCATAGGGTTACTCCTTTTTCGCCGTCAACAATCTTACCGATTACATATGGAGTATCGCCTGTAGCTTTGATTGCCTCCATAGCCTTATCCACATCTGCAGGATCCACACAAACCATCATTCCAATTCCCATATTGTAGGTATTGTACATCATTTCTTCTTCCACATTTCCAACACGGGCCATCATCTTGAAGATTGCAGGAATTTCGTAGCTGTTCTTTTCAATCATCGCGTGTTTTCCTTCCGGAAGCATACGCGGAACATTTTCCTGGAATCCGCCACCTGTAATATGACTACAAGCCTTTACCCTTACTCCGGCTGCTTTGATGGATTTTAATGCATTTACATAGATTCTGGTCGGAGCAATAAGAGCTTCACCAAGAGTTTTACCTAATTCTTCATGGTATGTATTTAAAGTTTCTGCATCCATGGTAAAAATCTTACGAACCAAGGAAAATCCGTTGGAATGTACACCGGTGGATGCCATGCCGATAATAACATCGTTTGCTTTTAAATCAGCACCTGTAATAATGTCTTTTTTATCCACAACACCTACTGCAAAACCTGCCAAATCGTAGTCGTCTTCCGGCATAAGTCCAGGATGTTCTGCTGTTTCACCACCGATTAATGCACAACCGGACTGAATACATCCTTCTGCTACACCACTTACGATAGTTGCAATTTTTTCCGGATAGTTTTTACCGCACGCAATATAGTCAAGGAAAAATAACGGTTCACCACCTGCACAGGCAATATCATTTACACACATCGCTACACAGTCGATACCGATGGTATCGTGTTTGTCCATAATAAATGCCAATTTAACCTTTGTTCCGCATCCGTCTGTTCCGGATACTAAAGTTGGTTCTTCCATATCTTTGATCTTTTCAAGAGAAAAGGCTCCTGAAAATCCACCAAGACCACCAAGTACTTCCGGTCTCATCGTTTTCTTTACGTGCTCTTTCATAAGCTCCACGGATTTGTAACCCGCTTCGATATCAACACCTGCATTCTTGTAATCCATACATTTTTCCTCCGTTTGTTTTATTCACACTTCTTTTTGTTTTTGGGGTTATATTGTTTTTCAGGAAACATTTCCTGATATAGTGCTTTTTTGTTGTTTTAAAATCCCTTGCGTTAAAACTCTTGGGTCGTTATTTGCGTTTTAAATATTCTTCGTAACCGATTTCTTTTAGCAACGCATCTTTCTTTTCAACCTGCTCTTTTAAACTTGTTGCATAATCTTTCAACTTCTTTAAAAGAGTTGCATCGGAAGTCGCCAATATTTTTGCTGCCAGTAATCCGGCATTTGCTCCGCCATTAATCGCTACAGTTGCTACCGGAATTCCGGATGGCATCTGAACGATGGAATACAGGGAATCTCTTCCTCCTAATGACGTGGTATGCATCGGAATGCCTACAACCGGCATCGGGAATAGTGCTGCACACATACCCGGTAAATGTGCTGCCATACCTGCTCCTGCAATAATGACCTTAATTCCTCTGTCCTCTGCTGTTTTTGCATATTCAAAGAATACGTCCGGTTCTCTGTGCGCAGAAATAATATGCATTTCATAGGTAATATCCAACTGTTCTAATATTTCTGCGGCCTTGCTCATTACAGGTAAATCTGAATCGCTACCCATTACAATACTTACAACTGCCATATGTTCCTCCTTTATTTGCACTCTGTTTAACATTTATCGCTTTATAATCATGACGAAGCTTATTTGTCCATTTCATCCAACGGAATGTTCAATTCCTCTGTTCCCGGAACAACAAATCGTCCGTTTACAATAATATCCGTAACCGTACCATCAGCTGCAACTGCCTTGATGTAGTCCAACTCATTATACGGAATGGTGATATCGGTATGACAGTTAAAATAAGCTTTGCTCATATCCGTATCTCTTAACAAGGACACTTCGTTATCTTTTGCAATCACTTCTTTTCCGTCCGGATTATAAACTTTTACATTTTCACTTCTTGAATAACAGGTATCACCCATTGCAAAATGCGGACCGGTTTTTTCTGCAATTAAGATTGGAAGTTTGCTCTGAATATCGTATTCAATGCCCATCTTGTATGCCGTAGTATTTGTTCCGATTGCAAATTCACCAATTGCCAACGTGTCATGATTAAACATAACATTATCGGACATGAATTTTTTATTTTCTTCTTCTGTCTCGAAGTTACCGCAAGTATAGGAGGTAATCATACCATCCTTTAACTCGATTTCAAGATCCTTTACTTTTAAACCGTTTAAATAAACTTCCGTTACATGCAATAAACCGTTGGTTCCCTTTAATACCGGGCTGGTGAACACTTCCCCCACCGGAATGTTAACGTCCGCAACACAGTTCTCGAATGCAGATTCTTTTTCCGGATTGTTCAACTTATAAATCTGAATGCTTAAATCTGTCTTATTTACGCCACTTCCCTTTACAAGTACATGATCTGCAGTATCAAGTGCATTGATAAGCTTGGTCTGAATATTTTCATAAGTTCTGTAATCCAAGGTATTTACTTTTACTGTTTCGGCAAAAATTTCATTGAAGTTTTCACCAATTTCCGGAATCGGATATGCGATAATCGTAAAACTTCTTTCTTCCCTGTTAATATATTTATTACTTAACTGACTATTCTGGCTCTTGAAGTAAACATCAAGTTCTCTTTGCTTATCGGTATATTTAGCAACTTCTTTTTTGATTACCGGATCAAAGTTCTTTTCTCCAAAGGTTTCGATAACAGCAGGGCCTGCATAGCCGGCAGCCTCTTTTTTAAGACTTTCAAACGCAACCTTCTTGGTTTCCAAATAACGTTCCACATAAGCTTTGTCAAGGTAAAGCGCCATATCATCTCTGTGGTCAAAATCCCACTGACGGTTTGCACTGGTTGTTGCAACACCGGCAGCCCAAATCAAGCCCTCTACACCGTATGATTTAAAATTCTTTCTTGCCAAACGGATCATTTTTTCAAAACCAATCGTATAGTAAAGGTTTACGGACAATTTGTTCTTTAAAGAAAGTCCTAATTTTTCATAACCGATACGGAATCCTTCTGTATAAGTATCTGCCATCGCCTGAATCTCTTCCTCTTTCATACCATGGAAAAACTCAGCCGTCTTGATTTCATTTTCTGTAATGTGCTGACCATAAAAATATAAGTAACGGATATCGTCCAGATCTGCCGTATCAATCATATTTGTATAGTAATCATAATTCACATCAAGCATTGCACGGGTAGAATGTTCTACAAAATATTCTACATAATCGTGATAAAATTCATTGATAATTTTCTTTAATTCCGTACCTTCAAAGTCATTTTCTTCAAAACGGTTATAAATCTGAACAAATAACTCTGCATAGATTACCAGCATATGACTTACACCGGTAACCATCATAGGTGCAAGATTGGAAATTCGAGTATAAAGCATGGACAGTGCCACACCATATTCTTCCCCAAACTGTGCTACTGCATATGCAGGATTCGCATAGTTTGTTTCATATGCGCCCTCGCGAAATTCTCCATATAATGCTTCATTGTTGTCCTGTAATTCTTTCAAAGAAAGCTCTGTATATTTTCCCTGCTCACCTAACTCCAAAATCCGATTCATAAAAAGGATTTTCGCAGCAAGTTTCGAAAAATATGTTTTATAAATGTCTGCTACTTCCTGAACTTCAACGATTTGCGCGATGCGTTCTAAAACCAGCGCTCTTCTTTCTTGTACATCTTCTTTTTCTTCTGCCCAAAGTCTTAAGTAATTTGCCATTTTGATACTCCTCTTACATTAAAATTCCCAATATATAGATTCCAATCCAGGACAGCGTCGCGATTCCTCCGCAGGCCACACCAAATCCCGGAAATAATTTATAAGCTTCATCATCCTTTAATACGCTGATACCTAAAATCAACGCTGTCAACGCAAGTGCAAAGGCGACAATTCCGATGCTGCCTGCATACATGCTTAATGTTCCGTTTTTTATAAACGCCAGACGGATGGACGCAAACAAACAAATGTCACTCACCAACCCGATTCCAAAAGACGCTATCCCTTTCGGATATTGTTTTTTTCCGGAGAATTTAAACTTTCTCCGTCGTCGTCTGATTCCCATATTTCTTCCTTATCCTGTTAAAAATTATAAATCCTGCTGCGCCAATGAATCCCCCCAGCGTATTTAAGAAAATATCATCGACATCAAAGCATCCCACGCCACTGACCAATTGAATTCCTTCAATCATCAGGCTAAAGAAAAAGCCCGTCAGTGTAATCTTAAATAATTTATCAAATCTCCGGTTTAATTGCGGAAGGAAAAAACCAAATGGCAAAAAACCGATGACATTTCCCAAAAGGTTCTGCAACACCAATTGCATCCCCAATATTTCACGATAAACAATGTACCGTTTGATCTCCGCAAACAATCGGATATTGTAACCATTTAACCCGTGTGTATTTCTTTCTGCAAAAAGTAATACATACAGTAAGATTGCAATATAAAACAAAAACAACAGTTTCCATATCACATTCTTTTTTCTCATTTGCGATGGTTCTTTTAAAAACACACCACACTCTCCTTCCCCTGCGCCTATCCTAATTCCTTGCGCAAACGCTTTGTCCACAGGAACGTATCCTGCGCACATTTTTGTGACTCTTCATCTGACAAATCAATCACCGCAATCTGTTTCTGTTGCAGATATAAAAGTGCTGATTTCTCAATTTTTAATCGTTTTCCGTCTATCAAAATCACATCCGGAATGTTTACCGGAACAATTTTTTTAATATCCCGTAATGAAATCTCTGCTTCTTGACCTTGCCCGGATTGATTGAAACCGGTTAAGAACGCTTTTTCCTTGACCGTACACAAGCCCCTGAGCACTTCTAACTGTTTTTCAACCGACTGACTCTCTTCTTTCCCGTCCCTGATAGAAAGGGCCCGCATTGGTTTACAGGTTCTGAAAATCGCTTCATAGGCCACATTTACATGTTCTGACATAACTTCATGTGCCGCCAAAGTATACTGTTTTTCCTTTTGACGAATCTCATCGATGTTATTACGTGCCTTCTCAATCAGTTCATCGATGCGATGGGTTTCACTGATTTTTACACAATATTCGGAAAGCCCGGCATCATCTGCCAGCATACGAATCTTCGGGCAAATATCAATTGCAATAAACGGAATACCTTTTTGAATTGCCGCAACAACTCCATGAAATCTTCCCGTAATTACAAAACCGCACCCTTTTATACGCTCTTCAACATCAGCCTCTGTTGTTTGAAAATCATCTTCTATAATCGTTGTAAAATTCCGATGAATGATATCCTGCCAAGTCTCATTGACTGTATCTTCGTAGCAGATGTATTTATGAAACTGATCATTTTCTAACAGTTCATGTCCGTCTCTCCACACAAAAAACAGTTTATCAGAGTCCAATTCCTGTTTTTCGCACCACTCAAGCGGTTCAATAAATGTTGCATCGAAAGACTTGTTCTTCTGACCCAATCCCATGCATTCAATGGAGTAGTCGTCTCTGACAAAGAAAAATTCAGCTTTATCATCGAGTTTTTTTGCCAAATCGGAGGTATGAGGAAATTCTGCTCCCATACCGATAATACCAAATGGCTGTTTGATTTTTTCAATCGTATTCCACGGACGGATAACATCATAGATAAACAATCCGCCGCCTCCGCAAATGATAAAATCAAACCCTCTGAACTTAAGGATGTTGGTCGGGATACATCTGGCAAACGGGAAGGCTTTTTTCATAATATTTTTAATCCAGTTATCGCCAAGATTTCCCCCTTGCCACCAGCCCCAAATGCCTAATTTAAAATGTTTGTTTTTCACGCTGTATGTTCCTTTGAAAATTATTTTGCCACGCCGTACTGTTTGTAGTATTCATCAATTGCTGCTTTTAATGCATCATCAATTAATACTCTTCCCTGACACGGACGATTATATAAATGTTCTACTACGTCTTCCATTGTCACGATTGCTTTTGCATCAAAACCATAGGTTTCTTTAATTTCATCAAGAGCACTTTTTATGCCGCCAAGTCCAACTTCCATGCGGTTTAAGGATACCATAAGTCCAATGATTTCCACATTCGCCGCACCTCTTACCTTCGGAACCGTCTCTTCCATAGATTTGCCGGAGGTGGTAACGTCTTCAATCATAACCACTCTGTCTCCATCCTTTAAGCTGCTGCCAAGGAAGCTTCCTTTATCTGCTCCATGGTCCTTCTCTTCTTTACGGTCAGAGCAGTAACGGATTTCTTTTCCGTATAACTTGTTATATGCAATGGCTGTAACTACCGCAATCGGAATTCCCTTGTATGCAGGACCAAACAATACATCAAAATCATCACCATAATTCTCATGGATTGCCTTTGCATAATACTCGCCCAGTCTCATCAACTGAGAACCGGTTACATATGCTCCCGCATTCATAAAAAATGGGGATTTACGTCCGCTTTTTAACGTGAATTCTCCGAATTTAAGAACGTTACTTTCTACCATAAATTCAATAAATTCCTGCTTGTAGTTTTCCATATTTTAATCTCCTTTTTATTTTTGGGCATTCTTAGTCACAATACTATATTTAGTTTAGCACAAAGCCCCGTATTTATCAACAAATAAAACCATGCACAGTCATCATTTCTCCTCGTCTTTTCTTCTCATTTCTTTCCACCGGCCTTATTGAAAATCGACCTGTTTTGTAGTATAATTTTTGAATTGATAAAATATGATAAAGTGGGGTTTACATATGAAACCGATTATAAAACAAGAACATGTCAAGACACTTTTTGACGGCAAATTTGTTCGTCTTTACGACCTTCAGTATGCAGAAGGGAAACATTATTTAAATGCCAGCAGACGTCCGCTTGAGGACTTGGTTGCCATTAAATCCGATGCAGAATTTAAAGCTATGCTTCCGGATGCCGTGACTTGTGTCGTGATTTTATACATAAAGGACGAAGAGCCAAAATTACTTTTAACCAATGAATACCGCTACCCAACCGGTCAGTTTTTATTAAGTCCGCCGGCGGGTTTATTGGATCAAGAAGACAGTCTGACAAATAATGCTATCCTTTCGGCCGCCATCCGTGAAATTAAAGAAGAAACCGGACTTGACGTAAAAGAATCTGATCGGATTTTTACCATCAACCCACTTCTTTTTTCCTCACCGGGTATGACGGATGAAAGCAATGCATTGGCATGTGCCGTCCTTCATTTGGAAGACACCTCTTCCATTTCTTCCGATGGTGCAGTGGGCACGGAATGCTTTGACGGCTTCTTCCTGTTATCCGCGGATGAAGCAAAAAAAATCTTAAAGCAAGGCGTTGATGAAAACGGTAACTTCTATTCCATTTTTGCATGGGCTGCTTTAATGTACTTTATTTCTGATTTATGGAGGTAAGCAATGTTATATCATTATACAGACTTTAAAGCATTTGACGGTATTATCCGCTGTGCCGAATTAAGACTAAATAATATTTTAAATATGAACGATACTGCAGAAATGCGTTTGTTTATGCACGGCATGTGCAACACCGTACTGGAACGGCTCGGTGCTGACGGCAACAATGAATTAAGACGCAAAGTAGAAGAATATTTTTCTGCCGAATTAAAAAAAGAATTCAATTATTCTGCATATGCAGCATGCTTTTCCGAGCATCGGGACGATGCCGCACAATGGGAACGCTATGGTAACTTAGGTCAGGGTGTATGTATCGGATTTCACAAAGAATTATTAGAAAAAATGGTAGGTGGCGCTATTTCTTTAAGAGAAGTGTATTATCAGGAAGATATGCGTGAGCACCATTTGGTAAACCAGATTTGCGAGATTTTCCACAAAGAACAGAATTTTGAAAAAGGTCTTCCTGCCTTGAAAACTGCAATGACAGAAGCTTGGATTCAATCTGCTGCTTTTAAGCATCCATCCTTCTCCAGCGAAAAAGAAGTCCGTTTGGTTGTCTCTCCGTCTATCACAAATGATTTCCTGGTAGAGCCGAAATACCATGCCTATGTAGATCGCATCAAAAAATACTATCCATTGGATTTAAACAAAATGTGCGGACGCTTAAACATGCATCTCTCTGATTTAATCGGCGAAATCATCATCGGACCGACCTCTCCGCAGTCCTTACCTATTTTAGAGGACTTTATCGACGACTGCGGCTTAAATGTATTGAAGGAAAGAACGCACCTTTCCTCCTGTCCGTTAAGAAAACCGACAACGTAACACGCACAATGGGGATACCATAAAAAGAGGCCAAAATATCATAAAAAGAGACCGCAGTCAGCGGTCTCTTCAAAAAATCATATTCCGTTATCAATTATTCCTGAACAGTAACTTTTGTGATGTGTGGCTGAACACCATCATACCAATATAAGAAACCTTCTGCATCGATAACATCACCGATTTCTAAGTTTCTAACTGCTTCATAAGCATCACTGCCAGGTCCGCAAAGATAATATTCTACTACAAATGTATATTCTGCTCCGTTGATAGATACTGTGAAGAAAAGGTCAGAATCAGAATCAGCAGAACCGGAACCATCCCATGCATAAAGGAAAGGAGCTTCGTTGCCATCTTTATCTTCAGAAGCAACAACTGTCATTCCTGTGAAAGAAACAAACTTGTTCTGATGTTTGATTAATTCTTCACTTGCAAGTAATTCTGTCATATCTGTTGGTTCAGCAACCCATTTTTCAGCACCTTCAACAAATTCAAAAGTTGCATCCATAATTTCAACTTCTCCGGACCATTCACCCTTGAAGCCCGTTACACGGATCTTTGTTCCTGCAACTAACTTAGCTGCATCTTCTTCTGTACAAGCCATATTGTAAAGGAAGTAAGCGCCATCTTCGTCCTGTGCATATACAGTAATCTTGTTGTCCCACCAGGACTGTGTAGCCTGTACATAAACTTCAACTACAACTTCGGTATCAAGCGCTGCTGCTTCATATTCAGCATATGTCATAACGCTGTCATCTTCGTTTTCGTTGTTGTTTTCGTCGTTGTTAACATCGTTGTTAACGTCATTGTTCTGTTCATTGTTTACATTGTTGTCGTCGTTGTTTTCACCATTTTTCTGGTTAGAGCAAGCGGCAAAGCTAAGAACAAGTGTCATAGCTAAAAGTAATGCGATAATTCTTTTCATCTTTATCTCCTCTTTTCTTGAAATAGCTTATTTCCTAAGCCAACATCATTATACTCCAAACAAAAAATAAATCAATACTTTAACCTTTTTTTCTTTTTTCTCTTATTTTCTGCACACTTGCATATATAAGAATAAAAATCCAAGCCGTTAACAGTCCAAAAAGTAATAATTTTGCAGGTTGAGGCAATGGTCCAAAATCAGCTTTGACACCGATTCCCTGCTTTTGTGCCCCAATTTGATCCAGTCTGTACAATGCAATTGTTTCGTTAAAAAGATTCTGCATGTATTCCTCATCTACTGTTTGATTTCTGCGTACGGATTTAACCGTATTTTCAATCAACTGTCCGGCCGCATCTCGCAATGAAGCAGACCCGTTAAATACCGGGGTGACAAAGGTATTATCTACATTATCTATCAAAAGCTGTGTTGCTTTTATTTTTACATCATAGTAAGTCTCGTTATCTTCTCCGCCCCGGGTCAGATAATCCTGATACTCCGCTGTTTCCTGCGCCTTTAGGGTTACCGGCACATAACCTTCCGTCTGTGCGTAAGAAATCTGAATATCATTGGTAAGTAAATACTGAACAAAAAGCCAGGATGCTATAACTTCCTGGGAATCTCCTTTATTAAAAACACAAACGGATGGTCCCTGGGAAATCATCTGCGGATCTTCCGTATCGAATTGCGGAATCATCATAACTTCTGTTTCAAATTCCACAATCTTATCTTCCGCAATATCACAAAGTGGTGCATCTGTACCCATCCAAGTGGCACCCGCCGTTGAATCGATTGCAAAAATACATTGTCCGGCATTTAAAAAGTTTGCCGGGTAGCTGGATATCTTAAAGGTAGAAAATGATCTGTTTTTTCCGTGCTCTGCAATGGTATAAAGCAGGTCCTCCGTCGTCTCATGGAACAATAAAATGTCGCCGTTTGACGTAGAATAATCTGCCCCCTTCTGGCGAAGCATACTAATCATCATATTGTCCGTTGATTTGTAAATAAACGGAATCAAAGTTTTCTGCCCATTTACAAGGAAATTCCCGTCCGCATCTTTTTCCATTGCGGCTTCTGATACTTCCCATACAAAATCCCAAGTGAGAACTTCCGGCAAAGTATAGCCCAGCTTTTCAACGTAGGTCTTATTTACATAACAAGCTTCCGTAGACCGCATAAAGGGCAACGCATATTGGTATCCGGCAAATTTTCCTTCTTCCAGATATTCCGGAACAATCTCATCTTTTGTCGGTGCATCAAATCGTACTTCCCTTCCGCCAAGACCATATTTTTCGTCCATCATCAGTTCATCTAACGGAACCACTAAATCTTCGCTGGTCATATACGTTGCAATATGATCCGGATAAGTGATACAAACATTCGGAACGGTGTTGGTTGCAATATTGGTAATTACATCATTATATATTCTTCCGTAATCGGTATAAAGCTTTAAATTAACCGTAATATTAGGATAAATTTCCTGGAATTCCTCTATTGCGCGTTTGTAAGTATCTGTCTGAAATTTATTAGTATCATTTTTTGCCCAAAAGGTAATCTCATACTGACGGTTTTCATCAAAGCTTTCCGGAACCTCAAAAGATAATTTTTCCGTAGACCCATGACAACCGGTTAACCCCAAGATATTTCCTATTAAAAGAACGGTTAAAAGAATACCGGAAAGTATATGTTTTCTTTGTTTCATTATCCTTTTAAACCTCCTCTTGATACTCCTGCCATAACCTGTTTACGGAAGATTAAAAACAATACAATTAACGGAACAGAAATTACAACAACCGCCGCCATCATAGCAGGAATGTTTTCACGTCCAAAACCGTTTTCACGAATAAACTGAATACCGTTGGACACTAAGAAATAGTTCTCATCATCCGTGATAAGTCTCGGCCATACATAAGAGTTCCAACACTCGATGACTTTTAAAATTGTAATCGTTACAATGGTTGGTCTGGCAATCGGGACCATAACCTTTAATAAATATCTCATGTCTGAGCAACCGTCAATTTTCGCGGCCAAATATAAACTATCCGGAATCTGTTCAAAATTCTCTTTCAAGAGATAAATATAAAATACCGATGTTACCGACGGCAAAATCAACCCCAAGAATGTATTTCGCAAATTTAAATCCGTAATCGTAACAAAGTTTGTAATCACTACCAACTCATTGGGAATCATCATTAAAGATAGAAAAAGTACAAATACAAGATTTTTCCCCTTGAAATCCAATCTGGAAAAAGCAAACGCTGCTAATGTAATCACAATCAACATAATGCCGGTTGTAACAAGAGTAAATATCAAGGTGTTCGTAAAATATCTGGCAAGTGGAACTGCCGTAAATGCATCAATATAATTTTGAATCGTTGGGTTCTTGGTAAAAAACTGCGGGATGTACTCCGAGTTATAACTGCCATAGCTTTTGACGGAAGTTAGTAACATCCAGTAAAACGGGAATAACACAACAAGTCCCCATACCACCAAGAGCGCATATACAAATCCTTTTCGCACATTCTCTTTTTTTCTATTGCTCTTCTCAACTTTTGAATAATCGATTTGTTTTTCCATCGCCAACCTCCTAATAATGTACGTTTTTCTTGCTTACCAGCAGGTTGATGCAAGTAATGGTCAATACAATCATAAACAAAAGAATCGCTGCCGCAGATGCATACGACGGATATCCTCCACTGTTTCCGTAAAGCATATCATAAACATATCCCACAATCGTATTCATTCCTGCCGCATTTAAATCCGTACCAAAAAGTGCTACAGAATCGCTGTATGCTTTAAACGCACCGATAAATCCGGTAATCACCAGATAAAAAATGGTTGGTGAAATCATTGGCAACGTAACCTTTGTAAAAATACGATTTTTTGACGCACCATCAATTTTTGCAGCCTGATAATATTCGTCATTAACAGATGCCAAAGCACTTGTAAAAATCAAAATCTTAAAAGGCATAACGATCCAGATGGTGTAAAAACAAAGTACGAACATTTTTGCCCAATACGGGCCATCAATAAAGTCCACACTGTTTCCGCCAAATACGTGAATCAAAAGATTAATAAGACCTTCTGAATATTCGGTCTTCTTAAATAAAATCATAAACACCAAACCAACCGCCAATGTATTGGTTACATATGGCAAGAAATAAATGGTCTGGAATAAATTTCTTAATTTCTTAATAGAACTAAGCCCGACCGAAATCAAAAGCGCAATACCTGTGGATAACGGCACGGTAATAATCACAAGAATAAAGGTATTAATTACAGCGCGCAAAAAATAAGGGTCATGAAGAACATACGCATAATTGTATAACCCAATTCCGTGGTATGATTGTGACGCAAAATTATATCCCTCTTCAACAGAATAAATCAGTACATCCACCAATGGATAGACCATAAAAACTCCGAGGAAAAGTATCGCCGGCAGCAAATACAGCCACGCTTTTAAATTACTGTCTCTTAGCAAATGTTTTCGTTTCATTTTTTCTACTTCCCAAACTTTTCTATCAAAATGTTCTTTTCGAAATAACGCTTACTGATGTACTGCTCCGATTAACTCTTTTATATCTTTTACACCGTAGCGTTTCATATAAGCCTCAATTCCGTCAACAATTTCCATTGTCACCATCGGATTATGGAAATTTGCGGTACCTACGCTGATTCCCGTAGCTCCGGCCAATATCATTTCAATAGCATCCTCAGCACTTGCAATTCCGCCCATACCAATAATCGGAACATCTACACAGCCTGCCACTTCATAAACCATACGCACGGCAATCGGATGAATCGCCGGTCCGGAAACGCCTCCGGTTTTATTTGCTAACGCAAACTTACGGGTATGAACATTGATCTTCATGCCGGTTAAGGTGTTAATCAAAGATAATGCATCTGCGCCTCCGGCTACTGCCGCTTTCGCCATAACCTTAATGTCCGTGACATTTGGACTAAGTTTCATAATAACCGGCTGTTTTGCACGCTTTTTAATCTCCTTCGTAATATCCTCAACCGCTTTTGGGTCCTGTCCGAAAGCAATTCCACCCTCTTTTACATTCGGGCAGGAAATGTTGATTTCAAGCATATCAACGTCTTCTTCAGCAAGTCTTTCTACCACTTCACAGTAATCAGAAGTGGACTTTCCGCATACATTGACAATAATTTTTGTATCATATTTTTTTAAAAACGGAATATCTCTTTGGCAAAAAAGATCAATTCCCGGATTCTGCAATCCAATGGCATTCATCATGCCGCTAGGTGTTTCAGCAATTCGCGGTGTGGGATTGCCCGGCCACGGAATATTTGCAACGCCCTTGGTTACCACTGCTCCAAGGCGGTTTAAATCAACGAATTCACTATATTCCTTCCCTGAACCAAACGTTCCGGAAGCTGTCATAACAGGATTTTTTAATTCAACTCCTGCAATATTTACGGACATATTCATTAGAATTCCACCTCCTGTGCCAAAAATACAGGACCTTCCTTGCAAATGCGGGTATTATTCACATTGGAATGTTCATCTTTTTCCTTGGTCTTACATACACATGCGAGGCATGCGCCGATGCCGCAACCCATACGTTCTTCTAACGAAACATAGCATTTCATATGATTTGTCTGTGCGTAGTCTTTTAGTGCCCGAAGCATTGGCGTCGGTCCGCAGGTACAAATCACATCTGCCTTAATATCATTTGCTCGCAATGCGTCAATAACCGTTCCCTTTGTGCCAAAACTTCCATCCTCGGTGGCAATCACAACCGGAACATATTTTTCAAAATCTTCTTTTAAAAAGAGTGCATCACGATATCCTAATACTGCGGTCACCTGACGGTTCGGATTCTGTCTTTTCAGTTGTTTTGCAAGCTCTAACATTGGCGGAACACCGATTCCGCCGCCAATAACCAACACCTCGCCGTCGATTTCCGGATATCCGTTTCCTAGCGGTCCCATAATCCTTAAGCAATCACCTGCTTTGCAGGCAGAAAACTCAAGCGTTCCTGAACCCGCTACACGGAATACGATGCGAATTGCATTTTTTTCCTTATCAACCTCACAAATACTGATTGGTCGAGGCAACATATGACTGTCATCATTGCTGTACACCGCCACAAACTGACCGGCCTTTGCATAAGAAGCAATATCTTTTGTCTCAAACCAAATACTGTATATTCCTTCAGCAAGCTTGTCTTGTTTAAGAATCAACGCCTGTTCCTGAAATTTCTCTGCCATCGGGATGTCCTCCTACCCTTTATTTTCTGTCTAATGCGGTTGCAATATCATCAACCATATCCATCACTGCCTGTCTGGATGCATCTGCAAAGTTCTCTGCTCCAAAGTTTGCATATGCTTCCTGCTTGTATGCTGCAATGATTCCGCGGGAAGAGTTAACAATTGCTCCAAGTCCGTCTTCGTTAAAGAAGTGAACAAGGTCTTTTCCTTTTCCGCCCTGAGCGCCGTATCCCGGTACTAAAATATAGCTCTTTGGCATTACTTTTCGTAGTGCAGCTCCCATTTCCGGATAAGTGGCACCTACAACCGCACCAACATAGCTGTAAGAATCACCCATTACTTCTTCTCCCCAGCTTGCTACTTTTTCAGCCACATGTTCATAAAGCGGTTTTCCATCAATCAAACGATCCTGGAATTCTCCACTGGACGGATTAGAGGTCTTAACTAAAATGAAGATACCCTTCTTTTCTTCTTTACATACATCTAAAAACGGTTTAATTCCGTCACTTCCCAAATATGGATTAACCGTTGCAAAATCTGAATCAAATCCGGAAAAACTCTGACTTCCTACCTGCACTTTTCCTAAATGTCCCACTGCATAAGCTGCGGATGTGGAGCCAATATCCCCTCTCTTAACATCTGCAATTACCACAAGGTCTTTTTCCTTACAATAATTCACCGTCTTTTCATACGCCTTTAATCCTTCAATTCCAAACTGCTCGTACATAGCAATCTGCGGCTTTACTGCCGGAATTAAATCATAGGTTGCATCTACAATCGCCTTATTAAACTGCCAAATTGCTTCTCCGGCACCGGCAAGTGTCTCTCCATATTCTTTGAACGCCTTTTCTTTGATGTGTTCCGGCACATAAGAAAGCATCGGATCTAATCCTACTACAATTGGGGCATTTGTTTTCTGGATTTTACCTACTAATTTGTTAATCATGTTTTTCGCTCCTTGTTTTTTTCTACGTATTTTTATGTCTGTTCTTTTATATAATCGTTTTATTGGATCGTGCATTTATTGGAGGTTTTTTAATACTTTTCCGTCACAAATTGTCGCCACAACCTCTCCATACACTTCATAATCGATAAATGGCGTATTATGACCCTTGCTGCAAAAATCATCAGCACTGATTGTATATTTTTTCTCCGGATCGATAATCGTTACATCCGCAGGCATTCCTGTTTCTAAACTTCCGGCCGCAAGATGTGCTATCTTTGCAGGAGCAAAACTCATGCGCTCAGCCATTTGTAACGGTGTCAAATATCCCGTTCTCACAAGATTTGTGATTGTCAAAGCTACAGCCGTTTCCAGCCCTACAATACCAAACGGCGCTTTCGTCATAGAGCCGTTTTTTTCCTCGGCAGAATGCGGGGCATGGTCCGTAGATATCGCTTCCATGATGCCTTCCTGTAACCCTCTCTTTAAAGTCTCTACATCATTTTTGCTTCGAAGCGGCGGATTCATCTTATAGTTTCCATCATCAGCTTTAATATCATCTGTGGACATGGAAAAATGATGCGGACATACCTCTGCGCTAACCTTTACTCCTTCTGCTTTTGCCTGTCTGGTCATTTCTACGCTATCTGCAGTTGAACAGTGGCATAAATGAAGCTGCGCTCCGGTTTCTTTTGCCAATAAAATATCTCTTGCAACGATAATGTCTTCTACTGCGTTAGAAATGCCTTTTAAACCTAGTTCTTCGGACTTAGCGTCCAAGTTCATGACGCCGCCCTGTACCAAATTAATGTCCTCACAATGAGCAAATATAGGAACATTTCGCTTTGCCGCAATCTTCATCGCCTCTCGATAAAGTCCGCTATTCATAACGGATTTTCCATCTTCGCTGATAGCAATACATCCTGCCTCAAACATATCTTCCAAGTCTGCCAGTTCCACACCTGCCTGACCCTTAGTAATTGCTCCCACCTGGTGCACTTTGATTCCGCAAGCTTTTCCTTTTTCTTCTACATACCGGATAATCTCCGGGGTATCAGCAACCGGTTTTAGGTTAGGCATAGCAAAAATTGTTGTAAAACCACCATTAATCGCAGCCTTACATCCGGTTTCGATGGTTTCTTTATATTCGAATCCCGGTTCTCTTAAGTGTACGTGCAAATCAATCAGTCCAGGCATTACATAACAACCGTCTGCATCAATGACTTTGCAGCCTTCTTCTGTGCAATTTTCCTCTTTTGAAAAATCCATTCCTGCAATTTTTCCATCCTCAATCAATAGATTTCCGACTCTGTCCGTCTCTGTTGCAGGGTCTAAAATCCGGCCGTTTTTAATGACTAATTTCATATCAGCACTCTCCGTATCCTAAATTTTTACACTATTTTTATTTTAGCACAACAGCATTAAATCCTCAATACTTTCAGATGCAAGTATCTGCTTTTGAGCCAATAAAAAAAATCTGTTTTTAACCCCTTATATGCAAAAAGAAAGACCACCCTAGGGTAGTCTTTCTTTATTATTTAAAGCTTTCGCTTTTATTAAATTATTCTGCCGGATAAATGTAGATATCACGAATATCTTCTACTTCATGAAGCGGAGCTACTGTGAGCTTCTTCACGTATTTTGTATTCATATCTACTACATAAATTCCCATTACCCATCCTTCGGATTCGGATACATATTCCGGTGACATCATGAATACTGCATTTAATTCTTCGCAATAATCCATACCGAAACGTCCGTAATTATCAGCAGATAATACTACCTGTAACCAAGCCACATTAGATACGACGTAGTTACCCTTTCTATCTACTTCATCCATATTGAATGTGCAGAGATAATCCATAAGACCGTCATAGTAAATAACATCTTTTTCGGAAATGAAGTCAAATTCACTAATCTTGTTTGTATCTGCTCTACCAACTTCTGTAACAACACCTGTTGTTGTATCTACAGTAAAGAATCTTGTTGTGTATGAGATTTCATACGGATTACCTTCTTCGTCGTAAGATGTGATTTCATAGTACTGTGCAATACCATAAACTTCACCTGTATATTTGTTTACAACGATATCGTTTACACCATATTCATAGGAAGCTGGTCTTAATGTATAAATATTATCAAACTGGCCGATTAATGTTTCTGTACCAATCTTGGTTACTGTTCCGTCTAATGCCACCTTATAGAAGTATCCGTCTACATCAACTGCATAATAGCAATTGTCTTCTTCGTGGAAATCACCGGTGTATAATTCAAAGTTTTCGTCGCTGTATGGTAATGTGCTTAAAGCAGTGTCTTCTTCTAACAAGTATGTATTTAAGATATTCTTGTTATTCAAAACATTAACTTTATAATTTTCACCAATTACATCAACAACACATGTGTTAGATACACCTTCACTGGTAACAGTAATGATTGTCTGTCCGGCACCTACCGCAACGATGTTTCCATCCTGATCAACTGTTGCAACAGCCGGATTAGCGCTCGTGTAGGTAAGTGTTGCAGTCTTTCCAATCTGAATTGGATATGTAGATGCGGAAAGTTTTTCTTCGTCACCTACTGCCATCATGAGTCGTGATGAATCCAAAAGAACTTTTTCAACAACTACGTCTGCAGGCTTAATTACATGCTTAACCGGAATATGTAAGCCGGTCACCTGACATCCCATACTACCAATCTTACCGATGCTTACTGCTTCTTGTTCTTCAACGTCGATTAAGATTAAGTTTGCATCCTGTCCATCCCAGTAGGAGTAGAACAAATGTGACCAGTAAATATTACCTGTGTCATGGTCGTATGTCATAGACTGATAAGAAGTTGTCGGTACAAACTTTGTATCAAATAAGTATGTACTGGATCCGTCAGTCTTATCGATTTCGTAGAATTTACCTTCAAGGTCAACACCATACAAGATACCGTCTGTTGAACATGTAAGCGCAACAAATGTGTGATCATTCTCACCAAGTAAGTACATATCACCTGTTGTTGTATCTACAGTGTAAAGGCTGGTATTTCCTTCACCGTTACGTACACCTGCGATTGCATACATAGCCGCTTCGGAGTAGTCAATAGCCATATCTCTAAGATCCGGGAACTCTGTAAAGTCGAAGGATCCTAATACCTTGTTGTAACATTCAAATGTATAAGAATCAATTGTATGTTCTACAAATTCGATTCTGCTGGTCTGTTCATTCATAAGATATGCGAACATCTTACCATCATAGAATTCAGCAGCGTAAATACAGTTATCACTAACTGCTAACGCCATACCTGTTGAAAGGTCTTTATCATCGAATTCACCCCAGAACCATCCGGAACCATCCACAAGGTCACCTACGATAAATCCTCTGATCTTTCCAACGGAATCAACAACCTTAACATCAAATCTTACAACGTCGCCGGTATCATTTGATCTTGCAGTTACTGTTGTCTTACCAGGTTTCTTTCCTACAACTCTTCCATCAACAAATTCAATGATGGAGGAATCATATCCACTATATGTAACTGATCTGTCAGTTGCATTAAATGGTTTAATTAAAAGTGGAGAAGTTGCTGTTGTACCTTCGATCATTACAAGAGTCTTTCTTGTTGCTTCGAAAATAACAACACCCTTGTCTGCTCTGCTCGGAATCTCATCGATTCTTGTATACATTGCAACGTTCCAGCTTTCGCCATTTACCTTACCAATTGTGGTTGCTTCACCGGTATTAACGTCAATATATAACAATGCACCACCTGAGTAGTAGTCAAAGAATGCCCAGTATAAGCCACCATTATTGTGATCCCAAGCCATAGACTGTGCGGATGATGGGTATGCACCGGTAAATCCTACAATATCCAGTTTCTGTCCTGTAATATCAACTGTACACAAGAATCCGTTTGATGTAACAGTATAAAGTGTACCATCAGTAGTTGCTGCAAGTGTCACTGCATATCCACCATAGGAATCAACCATGTTGAATTCGTTTCCAACCACTTCTACAGCACCGGTAAGGATGTCTATACGTACTAATCGATAAGAATAACTTATATAATCTAATGCTACTGCATACATGTAACCATCTGCATAGTTATATGTCATATCATAGAAGGACCATTTACTCTGTGAGTCTGCAATCTTGGTTGCTTCTTTTGTATCAGCATCAAGCTTGTAGAATGCACCGTACTGAGTGTATGCATATACATATCCGTCGTAATATTCGCCGGCCATGTAAATATTCTGATCCATCTTGTCAGCTTTGTAGCCGTTTAAGTCAGCTGCGTTGAAGGAAATCCAGTTTGTATTGTATGTACCATAGATGGAGTATGCTTCCAAATCAACATCCGGGTTGATTACTTCTACTTCACACTGTGCACTAACAATTACATCACCTGCTTCATCAACTAACTCTGCTGTAATAATTGCTTCACCAATAGCAACACCATATACGTTTCCGCTTCCGTCAACAGTCGCTACTGTTTCGTCGGAAGATTTCCATACAATGGTTCCAACGGTACTATACCAAGGTGTTCTAACCGCATTAATAAACTTGTTATTATTAATAACGATTGCTAACTTAGAATAATCTAAAGTCAATGCTGAAGGAACTGTTTCTCTGTCTAAGGTTACACCCTTGTCATCGATGGTAAGTAAACCGATTACTTCGGAGTCGTTTCCAAGTCTTCCAAGTGCCGTTACTTCATAGTTCTTTGATGGGTCAACTTTACATAAGTTACTATGTAAATCTAATCCTGACATACCCTGTTCTGTTACATAGAAGTCTGCTACATAGAATACATCTTCGTTTGAATCATATGTCATAGAGCAGGAGTAGCTTCTGTAGTACTGCTGAACTCCGCTTTCAGTTGTATATGAACCCGGAAGTGTAGCTAATACCCTATTAACGGATTCGCCACCAACGATTTCTTTTTCATATAAACCGGTTGTAAGATCAATCTTACAAATCTGTCCATAACATGTTAAACCGTAAACATTTCCTTCATCGTCTACTGTTAAACCACGTGCTTCTAACATACCTGTTGTAATGGTTGTTACTTCGAATGTATGTAAGTCAATGGTTTCAAGTTTGAAGGTGTCTCTATTGTATGCATAGAGAATCTTATTTGCCGGATCAAATGCCAACTGGCTGTAGGAAGCATCTAACTTGGTAAGTGTATGTCTTTCATCCCAATAACCAGGAGTGATTAATACAAGTTCGTCATTTGCATCAACCGCAATGATATATCCGTCAACATAGGTTGCTGCTGTAAGTGCATAGTCCATATAATGTTCGGAGCTCATTGCTTCTGTATTAACATAATCAACATAACCTTCGCCTTTTTCCTCTTCAGGAACTTCAGCAGTTGTCTTTTCGATTGCAACCCAACCATATAAAGAATCATCTAAAATCTCTTCATCTGCAATTCTGTATGCAAATAATTTGTTTGCATCTACTACAGGATGGTTGTTTTCAGCTTCGAAATAATATCCTCTTTCGTTACCAGCATAGTCTGCTAATACGATCATGAAGTTGTTACCACATCCGGTAACATCGATTCTGTTCTTTAATACTTCGCCAGGTTCACCCTTAGCAGCCGCATTAATGGATCTAACTAATGTACCCTGTGAACTTACCACGCAGATAGCTGCTGTTGCATTCGTATCACGTACAGATAAGTCAAGGTATAATTTATCACCTTCACGAACAAGTTCAGACTCAACGATTTCCGGAGCCTTTGTGTCTACGTGAACTGTGAACTCTAATACGTCAAAGTCGTTATTAACTTCCGCATCATAGTCCGGTGTAGCTTCAATTCTTAAAATTACATCAGTGCCGTCCGCTAACGGTTCAAATGTAATCGGATCTTTAAAGTCATATAAGTAGTTCAAATCCCATCCCACTACGTACGGAATAATCATTTCATATGACTCAAAGTATGTAGATTTCAAAATGTATGAAACACTATCTGAGAAGTAAACTTTTCCCGTCTTTGCATCCACATAAGAGATTGTTAAATCACGTGCACATCTCATTAAGCTTACATAAATATCTTCGATTGTATCAAGATATCCGTCACCATTTGGAGATACTGCAATGTTATTTGGATCAAATTCTTCGGTAATGTATGCATTTAATCCCGGGAACCAGTTGCTTCCGCCCAAGCTGGTCCATAATACATGTGCATACTGGCTATATGTGATTTCTTCTTCCCAATAGTAACCGGAGTCGAACATTGGAGCTTCTGTCCAGTCACCATAGAATCCCATATATGGAAGAGATAAATCTGTTGCTCCGTTGTAACCGGTTAAAACAGTATATCCTTCAACATAGATACCATTTTCAAAATGAGCATCCATGTATTCTTTATCTTCTTCTGTTAATGTTACAGTAACGTAAACTGTTAATTCTTCACCAGCTTCAACAGATACGATACGTTCATCAACGTTTGCTCTATCACCAACTAATCCAGCAAGTAATGTAGCAGCATCGTTTTTGTTAACCGCATCATCTGCATTTAAGTCATAACGGAATGACTGATCACTTGGTACTGCACTTGCAGATGTCTGAGCTAATTTAAGAACGTCTCTTAAGTTAACTTTTTCATCGTTGTTGTAGTCAGACTTTAATACGATGCCGTCAGCATCTTCAACAGTTTCAGCGCCTAATTCAACCGGTGCTAAAGCGATAAACTCAGCATCAAAATTCGGATCATAGTAGTAGCCTTCTGTCTGTGTATTTGTGTTAAGTCCATACCATAACTTGGTATCACCAAAGTTATTAATTGTAAATTCATATTCATATTCACCTGTTCTGTCAGGATCATCGAATAAGTTAATCTGTGGTAAATTATCGTCTTCTACGCTAAGGTAAGCTTTTGTTGTAATCGCATTAAATACATTTGCCAAACCTGTACCCTGCTGACGTGGGGAGAAGAAGATTCCTTCTTCATTAACGATCGGAGTTGCTGTACTTGTTAATAACAAGTTAACTAATGTACGAACTTCATCGTCTTCTAAATCTGTATATGTTTCATTAACATACTGCTTAACAAGAGTAGCCATACCTGCAACGTTTGGAGATGCCATGGATGTACCACTCATCATGCCATATCCACCACCATCGATTGTGGAGTAGATATATCCACCAGGACCTGTAATGTCCGGTTTTAATCTTAAATCAGGTGTAACACCCCAAGAAGTAAAGGAGCTCATCAAATTAGCATCTGGATTTGGGAAATAATCCTGTTCAGCACTTACTTTAAAGGTATTTTTGCCTTCTTGTGCACATGCTGCAAACAACATACCAATTTCCTGTGTTACGCAGACACAAGGAATGTTTCCTGCATAACCGGTAAGGTTTGCTCCGAATTCACCTTCGATATTGTTGTATATAATAACTGCAATAGCACCTGCTTCTTCGGCAAGTCTATATTTTTCAGTAAAGTTTGTTTCACCTCTGGATACAATAGCAACTTTACCTGCAACATTTGCACTTGTAAAGTCTTCTAAAGTCTTACCAAGGTTGCCTACCATAGCAAATGGCAATGTCTGTCCGCCGAGTTCTTCAACGAAAGTACCAATCTGGGAATTTCCGTCATAAACGCTTTCTACGAACATGAACTTTCTGCCATTGAGTTCTAAGTAGTCAGATAAATAAGCAAGGTTATTTACACTGGCAACTGACATTGCATTTGTATATGTAGACGGGGAAGCGATTGTCGCGTTATCCGGATGCATTGTCATGTTTGTGTCGGTTCCGATGTCATTGAATTCACCGGAGGAAGCCGCATTACCTGCAGAAATAGCTAAGAAAATATCTGTTTCTGCAATTCTGTCGTATACTTCATCAAAGCCATCACCCGCATCTGTAAAGCCGGCATTTGCACCAATACTCATATTAATTGCATCAACACCTAAGATTAAAGCATCTTCCATTGCTGTAATTAATAAGGAAGTGTTTCCGCCGCCGTACGCACCGAATACTTTCATGATAACAACCTGTGCATCAGGAGCCACACCAACCACATTACTCTTGTCAATTTTGTTTGCAGCAGCAATACCTGCTACGTGAGTACCATGGTCACCCTGTGCATCATTTGCATGGTTGAAAGACATATTATAGTCTGCATAGTTGAAACCGAATGCAATTTTGGAGTTATAATAAAGTGTTTCGCCGGTTGCTCTGGAATACATCTGATATGCATTCAACTGAGTTAACACTGCATTAATTTTTTCAGGAGTCAAAGAATCTTCTGTTAAAAGAGATGCATCTAATGCTCCGAAGTTTGGATGGTCATTATCAAGACCGGTATCAATAACTGCGATAGTCATACCTTTACCGGTATAGCCTAACTGCTGCCATGTATCTTCTCTGCCAATCATTACACCATCAACCGCTGTATGTAATGAAACATCTTCTTTTTTGTAATCAGCAACTTCATATGTACGTTCAAAGTAAATATCGCGAACACCTGCAACTTCTTTGATCTGATCAATGCTACCATATGGAACCACAGTTGCCACACCGTTCATAACCCATGTGAAGTCACTTGAGATTTCTAATTCTTTTCCGCCAAATACCTGGCTTTCAATTCTGTTAACAATGATTTCCTGGAACAAGCCAAGTACAGAAGACTGTGCTTTTGTACCGATGCCTGCTTTTGCAGACGGATTTGCTTCAATAATGGATTCATTGTCAAATTCAATAATAATCGGAATTAAAGTTTCAGCAGAAATTGTATTACCAATTTTTAAGTCACCAATCTGTTCTGCTACGGTTTTGTTCAACTTTAAGTCGATATTCATTGACTTCCAATCAATTTCGGTTAAGGTATATTTACCATTGCTCGGTCTTGTACCATCAACAGCTCCCTGTCCCTGATAGAAGGAACCCGGAGCATTCAGTACACCACCGGCTGTATTTTCTTTTCCCGCTAACTGGTTAGCAAGAATATCCTCAACAGAAATGATGTTGTTATTCTGTGTATTAAGTATGCTGCCGCCATTGCTTTCATTTCTATCAAAAGCAAATGCATCAGAATGCTGGAGCGGTACTGATACTGTCATCACAACAGCTAAAACTAATGCTGCTATTCTTTTAATGTTCTTCATATTCGCACCTCTCCTTTATTTCTTTCTTTTTAAGAAAACGAAAATACCAATACCTGCAACAACAACTACCACTGCAACGATTCCAAGAATCAATCCCCAAGGAACTTTCTTTTCGTCCGGTTCTGTATCAGTTGTTGTATCTTTGTCTTCTTCGTCTTTGTTATCTTCATCGTTTGGTTCATCTGTATCGTCTTCCGGATTGGAAGCGTCTTCACCAACAACTACAACGTATTCAGCACCTTCTGTGATTTCAAATGCCACATCACCGTTTTCATCGATCAACACAGATGAAAGGAGAACCTTTTCACCATTTTCATAAACGTAAAGATTTCCGTACTGTCCTGCATTTGTTTTGCCAAGGTTAAGACCAAGCGTTGCTACAAAACCAAATTCGCCTTCAAACGGAATGGTGAATTTCACATTTTCATCATCTTCGTCAAAAAGGACTTCAAGGTCGATTGCTTCAAGTTCGCCATCGCCTAAGTCTTTGCCGTTAATGGACCATGTGTATTCACCCATGGATAAAGTTAAAACAACGTTCTTTCCCTGAATAGCTTCCAAAAATTCTACCGGAACCACGGTTGCAACGTCTCCGTTTTCTTTTTCCATGTCAATAGTAATTTCAACAGGAACGTCTCCGTCGCTTTCTTCGATAATTCCTTCGATTTCGTCTACTCTGTCAGCGATTTCTTCTTTGTTCAACTCACCAGGGATGTCTGTAACAGGAACATCGATTCCTGTAAGCACTCTTAATTCGTTTAATGTAACCACATCAACTGTAGTTGTTTCAAAAACAAATTCGCTAGCTGCTTTTCCCTGTGCTTCGTCTGCAACATAGAAAGTGATAGTTGCCACCGTTCCATTCGGAACAAAACGAGGATTTAATGCCATAAATCCGATGGACACAACACCTTCTTCTACACTGCACTCATAGAGCACATAGTCTGTGTTTTCCGGCATTGTAATGGTATCCAAATCACAGTACAGTTCGTTCGCGTCAAACTCAAGGTCAACAACCACGCCGCCCAAGGAGCCGTCCGCAGTAACAGTTACAACTAATTCTGTACCCTGTTTCTGTGCAGATACGTCAATGCCTGCTGTGTCTGCAGATACGTTGGCTGATAACAATAATGCTAAGCCAAGTCCTGCAATCAAAGATAAAATCTTCTTCATACTTCCTCCTTTAATATTTATCTTTTTTGCATTTCGTAATACAGTAACTTCCACATATCATTTTTGAATAATTATTCATCACAAATGAAAATTTCCTCAAATCACGAAAAACATGTGTTTCCTGCCGGTTCTTCCTTTATTCTTGTGTCAAAAAATAAGTAAAAAAACACTATGCAATCACTTTAAATTTTAACATCTTTTACTATGTTGGTCAATGTTTTATTCATAGTTTATACATAAATTTATGACATTTTTTTGTACTTTATTTAAAGCACATTTTTATAAATATTCAAAAAAGCAGTCGCCCATTACAGACAACTGCTTTTTATGCATTTTTTTACTTTTTTAGTTCAAAACAGCATTTTTTGCATCAACATATTTTTGTATTTCGGATACACCGGCATATTTTGCAACCTGGTTTCCGTTAATAACTACCAAAGTTGGTGCCTGCATTACCAAATACTTTTTCGCCAATTCTTTGTTATCTTCCGCATCAATCACCACAAGTTCTTCTCCTTCGAGAATCTGCTTTGCAATCGGGCAATTTGGGCAGGTCTTTGTTGTGAAAAGATATTTGATACAGTTTTCATCTTCGATGGTCACTTCATCTTCTGTAATAACCACCTTTTTCGGTGCCGGAGAAGCTTCCATAAAGTTAGAAACGTCATATAATTTACGATTCTTGTATTCCTGTGCTTTACCATCATTCCAGTTCTGTACCGGTCTGTAGTAGCCGGTAATGCGGCTATAAACCTCTGCGTTAGCTCCACAAATCGGACAGGTATAATGTTCACCTGCCAAATATCCGTGTTCTTTACAGATGGAATAGATTGGTGACATTGTATAATATGGCAATCTGTAATTTTCTGCAATCTTACGTACTAAACCTGCTGCAGCCTTCCAATCCGGAAGTTTTTCACCAAGGAATGCATGGAATACTGTTCCTGATGTATAAAGGGTTTGCAATTCATCCTGTACATCCAAAGCTTCAAAAATATCGGAAGTATATTCTACCGGAAGATGAGAGCTGTTTGTATAGAATGGTGTGTCGCCTTCTTTTCCTGCTGTAATAATATCCGGGAAGCGTTTTCTGTCATGTTTAGCCAAACGATAAGAAGTAGATTCTGCAGGTGTTGCTTCCAAGTTGTATAAATCACCATATAACTCCTGATAGTCAGAAAGTCTTTCTCTCATATGATTTAATACATCCTGTGCAAATTTCTGTACTCTTTCTGTTGTTAAGTCGCCACGTAACCAGTTTGCATTCAAACCAACCTCGTTCATACCAACCAGGCCGATGGTTGAGAAGTGATTATCAAAACTTCCTAAATATCTCTGTGTATATGGATATAAACCTTCCTGTAAAAGTTTAGAAATAACACCACGTTTAATCTTCAGAGAACGGGCAGATACATCCATCATGTAATCCAGTCTCTTATAGAAATCCGCTTCGTTTGCTGCAAGATAAGCAATTCTTGGTAAGTTAATGGTTACTACTCCAACAGAACCGGTACTTTCACCGGATCCAAAGAAACCGCCGGATTTCTTTCTCAATTCACGGAGATCCAATCTCAAACGGCAGCACATAGAACGAACATCACTTGGTTCCATATCGCTGTTGATATAATTGGAGAAGTATGGTGTTCCGTATTTTGCTGTCATTTCAAATAACAATCTGTTGTTTTCTGTGTCAGACCAGTCAAAATTACTTGTAATGGAATATGTAGGAATCGGGTACTGGAATCCACGACCATTGGAATCTCCTTCGATCATGGTTTCAAGGAACGCCTTGTTAATCATATCCATTTCTTTTTTACAATCTTTATATTTAAAGTCCATTTCCTTGCCGCCAACAATTGCCGGTAATTCAGCTAAGTCTGCAGGAACGGTCCAGTCAAGTGTAATATTGGAGAATGGAGCTTGGGTACCCCATCTGCTCGGTGTATTCACGCCAAAAATAAATGCTTCGATGCACTTCTTTACTTCATAGTAACTTAAGTTGTCTGCCTTAACAAACGGTGCAAGGTAGGTATCAAAGGATGAAAATGCCTGTGCGCCTGCCCATTCGTTCTGCATAATACCAAGGAAGTTAACCATCTGATTACACAATACAGACAAATGCTTTGCCGGGGATGATGTAATCTTTCCGGAGATTCCGCCCAAACCTTCCTGGATTAACTGTTTCAAAGACCATCCTGCGCAGTATCCTGTCAACATGGATAAGTCGTGAATATGAATATCTGCATTTCTGTGTGCATCTGCAATTTCCTGATCATAAATTTCAGACAACCAATAGTTTGCAGTAATTGCACCGGAGTTGCTTAAAATCAAACCACCTACGGAATAGGTAACGGTTGAATTTTCTTTTACTCGCCAATCTTCTACTTTAACGTAACTATTTACTACATCTTTGTAATCCAAAATAGTGGATTTCATGTTACGCATTTTTTCTCTCTGTTTACGGTAGAGGATGTATGCCTTTGCAACATCTGTGTATCCACTCTGCTCAAGTACGGCTTCCACGCTGTCCTGAACATCTTCTACATGAATCTGTCCGTTCTCAACCTTGCTCTGGAAATGTGCGGTTACACGCAATACCAAAAGGTCGATAATATCATCATTGTACTCTTTGCCGGTTGCTGCAAACGCCTTGGCGATAGCGTCTGAAATCTTGCCTAATGCAAAATCAACAACCTGGCCGTCTCTCTTCACTACTTCAAACATTTCTCTGCTTCCTTTCATTGGGGCGTAAAGTTTCCTAATTCTTTACGTTACAGATTCATTGTAGCAAAGGCACTTTATCGTGTCAACAGCAAAACACAATATATATGTGTATTTTTCTTGTTTTTCCCCTAGATATTGTACATATCTTGTGGTACATATGCTTTTACATAAATACCGTCATCCCGGTATTCTTCTTCCAAAAGTTCCCCTCTTTTGCGGATTTCCTGGATAATTCCGGCATCTGCGTAGTGAAAAACCTTTTCTATCAGCTTTTTATCTTCTCTTAAAATCTCCTCCAGATGTTGTTTTACTTCTTCTAACCCTATACAATTTTTTGCCTGAATCGGCAAAGTATAATCCGCACGCAAATCCTTGCGGAGTTCTTCTTCCGTTACCAAATCCTGCTTATTAAATAATGTAAGAATCTTTTTATCCTTAACACCAAGATCATCTAACGTGCTATATACGATGGCCATCTGTTTATCGCATTGCGGATTGGCCGCATCTACCACATGAATAATAAAGTCTGCATATTTCGCCTCTTCCAATGTGCTTTTGAATGCTTCAATCAAATGATGCGGTAATTTTCGAACAAATCCTACCGTATCCGTCAACAGAACCTCCTGCCCGCTTTCCAGTTTCAGATTACGTGTCGTTGGGTCCAATGTAGCAAAAAGTTTATCCTCTTCCAATACACCCGCATCCGTCAGACGATTTAACAAGGTCGATTTTCCTGCATTGGTATAACCAACAATTGCGGCAACTTTCATGTGATTCTTGCTGCGCTGTGTTCTGGTTAGGTCTCTGTGTCTTTCAACTTCTTCCAGTTCTCTTCTAAGTTGGGCAATACGACTCTTAATTAATCTTCTGTCCACCTCTAATTTCTTTTCACCCGGTCCTCTGGTACCGATACCGCCACCCAGTCGTGACAGCACTTTACCCATACCAATCAATCGGCCGGAACGATATTTTAGTTGCGCCAGCTCTACCTGAATCTTCCCTTCACTGGTGGTTGCTCTTCCTGCAAAAATATCCAGGATAACCAATGTTCGGTCCATAACACGGACTCCCAGTTCCATTTCCAGATTTTTCATCTGGGCAGGACTTAATTCATCATCACATACAATCCCGTCTGCTCCGGTTTCTTCTATCATCATACGAATCTCGTCAATCTTACCGGTTCCCACGTAATATCCCGGATGAAAAGCCTCTCTGTTTTGGGACACTTTACCTACAACCACAGCTCCTGCAGTATTGCAAAGTTCCTCCAGTTCGTCCAAAGAATCCGCCGTCTCTTTTTCGTCCCCCAAACAGACTCCCACTAATATTAATCGTTCTTCTTCCTGTCTTGTTTCTATTAATTCAGCCATTTTAATCCTCCTATCGGCTGTTTAGGAAAATCAGTTCCTTTTGTGCAGCCGCATCCAACGGATATTTTTGCATATATTCTTCCATCCGTTCTTTTGCTTTTTGAAACTCACCTATTTTTTCATAACAAATCACTTCGCATTTTAACATCGATGCTTCGTCACTGATGTTGCCGATATTTTTAGCCTGCTGTATGTAATATAACGCATCTTCGTAATGCCCTTGTTCCAAAAGAACCTTCGCCAGACGTTCATATGCATACGCTTCATTAGCATGTACTTTGGCATAGTTTTCATAGATTGCTTTTGCTCCGTCAAAGTTTCCTTCTAACTCCAAGACTTTTGCCATATACAGTTTTGATTCTTCATCCCCTAAGTTCTGGGCCATGCTTAATTGTTCTTTGGCATTGGCATATTCTCCCAAAAGAATATAAGCCTGCCCTTTCTGGCGATAAAATTCTGCTGTTTTTCCTTTGGTTTCCACGGCTTTTCTAAGATACAACTGTCCTTGTTCTTCATAGCCCATTGCTGATAACTGCTCATATGCATATAAATACATACTCAATCCCTGGCCTTGATATTTAATGGCTAGGTCATAATCTGCACATGCCCCATTTACATCCGCCATTAACAACTGCAAATTTCCTCTGAGCAAATATGCTTTTCCGTTTTTATTATCATAATTAATCAGTGCGTCATAGGTAACTTTCGCATCTTCATACTTTTCCGCCAGTATCTGGGCATATGCCTTGTAATAACAAATATCCAGTTCAATTTCGCTGATACGGCCGTTTGCATGGTCGAGCGCCAACTGGAACTGTTCAACAGCCCCCTCATAATCACTGCTTTGAAGCAGTTCAATTCCTTTCTGTCTATATTGAAGCTCCTCTTCTTCTTTTGGGTTGCTTACCGCGCATCCTGCCAATAACAAAACACAACTCACAAAGAATACGGACATTCTTAAATAACTTCTTAATCTCATTTCACCAAACCTCTTTCGTATAAGATGTCTTTTTTCTTATTCTATCATATTTCCCTCTTTCAGTATATAAAAAAAGAAAGGAGTTTTCTCCTTTCTTTTTCATCCTTTTAGTTATTTCTTGAAGAACCACCATTTGAGTTTCCGTTGTTGGATGCACCGCCATTGTTTTTATCGGAGTCACCATTATTGTTGTTCTCTTTGTCTGTTCCGGTTAAGTCATCCACTCCATCCTGAACACCATCTACCACATCATCCACCGCATCGTTTGCGTCGTCCACTGCATTATCAATCATATCCTTACCATCGTCTGTAGTATTGTTTCTGTTTCCGCAGCCGGTAGATAATACAAGCACTCCGATTAACATCACACATAATAAATATAATCTTTTCTTCATATTGTTACTCCTTATATTTCATAATTTTATTATCATTTTTAGTTTGCCTTACTTTTCCCTGATTATTCGTATTTCCTTATTTCTTTTTCATTTTTGAACGAAACAGAAAACTTGCCAAATAGCTAAACACCAATGCCGCACAAACACCTGCAGCACAGGAAGTAAATCCTCCGGTAAAAACGCCCAAAAGTCCATCTTTATCAATCGCTTCTTTCATCCCGGTCCATAACGTATTGCCAAAGCCCAAAAGAGGCACACTGGCTCCTGCCTGTGCATAGGCTTTAATCGGTTCATATAAACCAACGGCACCTAAAATCGTTCCAAGACAAACAAGCAAAACCATGATTCGTCCCGGCAGCATTTTTGTTTTTTCCATTAAAATCTGAGCAAAAACACAGATTATGCCGCCCACCCAAAATGCATTTATAAACTCCATTTTTTCTCCTTTCCGTGCTTATTCTCTATCGTTATGACAAAAAAAATAGCAGGTATTTCTACCTGCTATTATGTCCATACGTTCTTTGATTTATTCTCTATCTTCCAAGGAATTCTACAATTTCTCCAATGTACATCGTATGATAATCCACCGTCGGATACTGTTTGATGATGTCCGGATCGATAAAATCTTCCGGATTAACTTTTGTTGCAGAAAGTTTTCTGCACAAAAGAACAAAATTACTTTCATCAAAATAGGTGATTCCGTCTTTCTCATTTACATGGAAATTGGTTGCTTTTATCTTATCTTCATCTCTGCCGGAAACAGCACCGAAATATTTCAGGGCATTTTTTTCTTTTCCGCCAAAAAAGTTCACCGAAAAATAATCTGAACCATCAATAAATTCTTTGGTGTAACGACTGTCTCTTACAAATACAAAAGCCGCATTCTTTTTCCAAATAACACCCACTGCGCCCCATGAGATTGTCATGGCATTGGTTTTTCCGTCTTTTGTTGCCGCCAATAAGGCCCACTCACTTCCGATGCTGGTAAACGGGTTAAAGTTAATCATATCGACAGGCATTGGTTGAAATGTATGCATATCTTATCTCCTATCTTGCGAACATAATTCTCTCACTGTTGAACATCTTTGTCATTACAAAAGCTCCGATGCACATAAATACAAGGTTTGCAGCAATGGTTAACACAACCTGATTCATGGAATAATTCATTGAGAAAATTCCGTTAAACAACATACAGCTGTTATAAATCGGAATTGCAAACAAGGCATTGTTTATCTGGGCACCGCCCATAGACGTTGTAATTCCCAGCACCATACCAATAACCATGACCGGTGATGAAATCATAGAAGCTTCCTTAATGGTCTTTGCAAATGTAGAAATCATTGCAAAAATAGAAACTAGTGCCAAAACAGTGGAAAACGTCACCACTGCTAAAACAATATAATCTTTGGTTGAATATACGGCTGCGGATAATTCTTCCCCGCTTCCCCTCATAAGTGCCGGCAAGGATAATAACACACCGGTAATACTGGATGCAGCACTTAACAATGCAAACACCGCCAAGCTGATAATCTTGCCAAGTGCTATGCTGCTTCGTTTTGCCGGTGTAACCAGTAACGTTGCCATCGTTCCGCGTTCTTTTTCACCTGCAATTGCATCCGGTGCCACAGAAATACATCCGCTCATCAACATCATAACAAGAAGCATCGGAACCATCATGGAAAAAATCTGCGCCGTCGTATCCGCTTCTGTTGCCAAGTCAAATTCGCCTTCGCGATTGATGTCGAATTTGTTGGTCATTGCTTGCTCATAGGAATCAAACACCGTTGTCACAACCGTAAAAATATTATAAGACTCTGTCGCTGCGGAGTTGTAATACATCTGAATCTCCGGAGCCGGTCCCTGGTTTGTTAAAGTGCTGTACTGTGCAACTTCTTCATCAAAATTGTCCGGGAATACCAAAAGTAAATCTATGTTTTGGTTCTTAATATCGGTTTTGTAGTCTTCAACCTGATTCTCAGTAGCCACTTCCCAACCAATTGACGCAGATTCCAACAATGTCTGTGCAGATTCCGGTGCATTAACCATATACACGGATGGTACATATGTATCGGATGGAGCTAAAGTATCAGCCAATACCGTTCCCATAAGATTGTATACCAGATAAATCATTAATCCCGGCAATAAAACGGTGCTAAAAAACAGTCTCTTATCTCCGAAGAAACGTTTAAATTCTTTTGCAATAATTGTTACCAAATCACTTTTCATTACTCAATTTCACCTACCGTTTCTCTATATAATTCAAAGAATCGATCTTCTAAAGTCATACCATTCTTTACCTTTTCAAGGCTATCACAGCAAATCATTTTTCCTTCTACAATTACACCTACCCTGTCACATAATTTCTCAACAAGGTCAAAAATATGCGTTGATAAAATGATGCTCTTGCCCTGGCGTCTTAAATCTAACAAAAAGTCTGTCACAACTTTTGCCGTCAATACATCTAAACCATTTGTCGGCTCATCGAAAATAATAAATTTCGGGTCATGGGCAATAGAAATTACAAGAGATAATTTCTGCTTCATACCGGTTGACAGATTTGCCACTTTAACTTCTGCAAAATCCTGAATACCGAAACGTGAGAATAACTCTGCCTTTCTTTGTTTTGCAACAGTTTCATCCACACCATGCAACTTTGCAAAATAATCAAACAGATAATTCGGTGTAAAAAAATCTTCCAACTTCAATTCACTGGTCAAAAATCCAATCTTGTTACGTACCTCTATAGGCTCTTTTGTAACGCTGGTATCGTCTACGATAATCTCGCCCGCATCCGGCTTAATCAACGTTGCAATCATACGCAACGTGGTTGTTTTTCCTGCACCGTTCGGTCCCAACAACCCAAAGATTTCCCCTTCATATGCAGAAAAACTAACATTGTTCACCGCAACTTTTTTCTTGTCCTTCGTCTTCTCAATTTTCATTTGCTTTGCGGACAAAATAAAAGTTTTCGTAAGGTTATTTACCTGTAATACTTCCTTCATGTCTGCCTCCTGTTTTTCCTTTTTTTCTTCCATAATAAATATGGATTCATTTTAACATTCTCATAAGCAAAACACAACATAAAAAAGCAGAAGAGTCTTTACCCTTCTGCATGCTCTAAAATTACACCATGTGCAATTCCCGGTATACTGTTTCCTTCATTGAAGCTGACGGTAGAAAGTAATGCTCCTGTTGGTACAAATAACACACGCTTATACTGGCCGTTTTCAATCTTTGGCAAGATTTCTGCTGCCAAAGTAACTGCACTGCAACCACAGCCGCTACCTCCGCTTCCAACCTCCTGCTTCGTGATGTCAAAAACCATCATTCCGCAATCCTTATGTTTTGCGGAAATATCCACATTTTCCTTCTGCAACAGGGAAATCAGCAATTCCTTTCCGACCTGCCCCAAATCTCCCGTTACAATCAAGTCGAAATCTTCCGGTTTATATTCAAAGTCTTTTAAACTCTGGCGTATTAATTCTGCCGCCGCAGGCGCCATTGCTGCCCCCATATTCATGGAATCTTTCACGCCATAATCCACCACCATTCCGGTTGTGATTCCGGCGATTTTAACCTTGCTTTTCTGTGTAGAAACCACAAAAGCTCCACTGCCGGTTACCGTCCACGTTGATGAAAGTGGTCTCTGTCCCGCATACTCAAGGGGATATCGGAACTGTCTTTCTGCACTGGCAAAATGACTGGACGTTGATGCAATGGCATGTTCTGCATAACCTGCTGCTACCGCCATTGAAGCCAAAGACAAGGCCTCTCCTGCCGTAGAACACGCTCCGTACAACCCAAACAACGGAATGTTATAATCCATAACGCCAAAAGTTGTTGCAATGTTCTGTCCCAATAAATCTCCGCTGAAAATATATCGGATATCATCCTTTCTGACATTTGATTTCTCAATCGCAAGCCCGACTGCCTTTTTTATAAACTGGCTTTCTGCCCCTTCCCAGGTATCTGCTCCGGCATAATCATCCGTCTCGATGTGGTCAAATTGTTCCTTCAACGGACCTTCGCCCTCTTTGTTTCCTGCAACAGACGCCCATGAAATGATATATGGCGGATTTCGAAATAAAATGCTCTGCAGCCCTTTCATCTGTGACATACTCTACCTCCGAATCTTGTATTTATTCTTAAAAGTAGAATGTCCCTTTTTTTTATAAATTATACTTCAAAACTTATCGTACCATAAAGTTTCTGATTTGCTGCTCGTCCGCATAAACCGTGCCTTGTATCATTTTGGCGTTTCCACCGCCTTTTGCATTTCCTTTTTCTTTAAAAATTGCCTGAATTCCGGTTACATCAATCTGCTTACTGCCCACGATATAACGATACGCACCTTCTTCAACCTTGATAAAACAGGCTGATATTCCTGTGCTTTTTTCCATCATTTGATTTACAAGATTTCTTACTGCGTTTGGGTCAACCTCTTCCATAAAAAAGAGATGGTCTCCTTCCTCATGGATTTCCTCCAACAAACGGTTTAATTTTTCGCTTTCCAATGCACCGGCCTTGGCTTTCCAAGCCGTTAACTCCTGTTGCAAACGCATTACCGCTTCTGTCATTTTTTCCGCATTTGCAGACAAGAGCACAGAGAGTTCTCCCACCAATTTCCGATAGTCCTGTGCCTGCAACAACGCACGATTTCCACACTTGATTTCGAGGCGCATGCCACCTTTATAATTTTCCGCCTTTACAATATGAATCTGTCCGATTTCCCCGGTTGTTCTAACGTGAGGAGCGCAGCAGGCGCAAATATCGTGATCTTCAATGGTTACTAAGCGCACTGCTCCATCGATTTCAATTTTACTGCGGTATTGCGTTGCATTTAAAGTTTCCTTATCCGGATAGCCGGTTGTAATCGTTCTGTTTGAGCGGACAATCACATTGGCTTTTTGCTCCAGTTCATTTAACTGTTCCTTCGTAAGCGGACCATCCACATCCATCGTCACAATCTCTTCGCTTAAATGAAATCCCACATTCGCATATCCGTATTCGTTGAAAATAAGCCCTGTTAATACATGTTCTCCGGAATGCTGTTGCATGAAATCATAGCGTCTGTCAAACTCGATTTTCCCAAAAATTTCTCTTCCAGCAGTAAAATGTTCTATCAGTTCGGAAATATTTCCTTCTAAAGTGTGTCTTATAACACCTTTTTTTATCTGCACATCATGCACTTCATAGCCGTCAATGACACCTTTATCCGGATATTGTCCACCTTCCTCCGGAAAAAACAGAGTCTGATCCAAATAAAGATAAACTCCTTTGCTCATTTCTTCACACGATAATACTTTTGCAGAAAATTCTGTCGCATAGGCATTTTCATCATATAACTTTTTTGTTTCTACCATTTTCTTATCCTCTCAAAACTCCGATTATTCCAAACCGAGCTACCATAAAGAAAATCACAAAGGTTACTACCCACGAAATGTATGTCAGTCGGTTTTTAAAACATTTCATAAACAAGTAGGCGAAAAGACCGCCTATTAAAAGTAACGCCAGCATAGCGACTGCCTCTGTCAGTAAACCACGCGACTGCGCCGTAAATAAAATAGCCGCAAAGCCCGCCAATGCCATAAATGATCCATTTGCTAAAATATTGATATAGCAAAACCACCTTTTTTCTTTGATTGGCAGCGCTTTTTCAATCTGCACCAATTCCTTTTGTCCGTAGACGCCTGCTGCCAACAACATCGCAAGCAAAACAAAAACTTCCACCAGACCATGCGCGATACCACCCGTATTTTTAAAGCCAGCTTCTAATGTACCGGTCTTTGTATTGGAATTCTTTGTTTCAATCGTAATTTCTTCAAATGTCAAAAATAATGTATTTCTTAAATATGCATCATGCGTTTCCAGCAATTCTTCCAACCTCTGCGGGTCCTCGAAATAATAAATATCGTCTTGTGTATCGGTCAACAACCAACGGCTGTAAATCGGGAACAATGCCGCATAAAGTGCTTCTTTTGCCACATCAGTCTTTGTTCCAAAGGGATTCTCATAACAAATCACAGCGTCTTTCCAATATCCCCGGATGATTTTTTCATCAAAATCATCCGCAAAAACAAAGCCGCACTCAACCGTTTGGGCCTTTACTGCATATTCCACGTCCTTTGGATTCTCAAAAATATGAAAACTAAACTCTGCATCCGCGTTTTGGATGGTTTCCCGGATTTCCTGCTCATAGGCAGAACCGTTGTAGCAAATTGCAATTTGGGTATTAGCGACATCCGGCATATGAATATTATCAACGAGCCACAGTAAAAACAACATCGCGCCAAGTAAGAGCCATGTGCCGGTTTTTTTCATATTCTGTTTTAACGAAAGCCAATACCAGACTACGCATTTTTCCATGAACAATATACTCCTATTCCTAACTCCGCAACAAACCAGATTGCCAACTGTCCTACCGCAGTCAAACCGATTTGATTAAATAACGCCTGTTGCCCCAACATACTCCATCCGTATACCGGCGAGAAATGTCCTATCCACTGAGCCACCTTAGGCAAATATACCTGCGGCACAAAGAGTCCCGCACATACCGTAAAAATAATACTACTGATTAAAAGCAACAACATTCCCTGCTTTTCATCTTTTGCAAGCGCAAAAATAAAGTGAAAATGTACCGCAAGTAATAATGCAAGTAACAGCATAATGCCGGCACCTGCCATACGAAACTCTACCATATTTAGTCCTAATGCCTTTGATGTTATGCAACCAATCAGATATAGTAAAAGTTCTGTAAAGAAAACATAGCCAGTCATCAGAATAATCTTAACCAATGACTGTTTTATGCTTCCGACCCCTTCGATGCACAACTTACTTTCCAATGCTTTTTGCTTTTTTTCATATAAGTAGCTGAAATTCAAACCACAGATTAAACAAATGCAGATAAATAACGCCAAAAAGTAAAATTGCAACTGACCCATGGTTCCCATCGGAGAAACGACTTCTACATCATAAGTATCCATGCGGTCCAACGCCTGAAGAGCATATTTGACTGCCAAAAAGTTTCCTAGTTCACCGCGGGACATTTTCAGTACTTCAGCCTGACTCACATCATAGGTTGCGCTCACTCCGGCCTCTCCTACCTGAAGCAGATTGACCGCAGATACCAGCAGTTCCCCAAACATCCGGGCGCCCAGGCTTTCCTCTTTTGGCAACAAAATCGTCGCCTGCGCCGGTTCTAAGTTGTTGAGCTCATCATACAAAGAAGCAGGCAGCACTACGACTACCTGCAACTTGCCTTCTGACAGCATACTTTCCCCTTGTTCATAGTCTACATAATGTATATTGCATACGTTTTCCACACTTTTTAAGCCCGCAAGATAATCCTTGGCATAATCAATCATCCAATTGTCACCTTCCGCAACAATTCCGACTTCGATTTTAGGGAAAACATTCGTCTTTGTGTATAGTTGGAGCATTCCTGCCAAAACCAGAAATAATGCAACAACTACACACACCAGACTTATTATGCTTTTTTTCAATACAAAGAGACTTCTTTTTGCTTCCAAAAGAAAGTAATTTGCCAACATTTTCATTCTTTAAAATTCCTTACCAGAAGAGTCCTTCAAACTGTTCATAAAACTCTTCGAATTCCGCTGCACCTGCTGTTGAAAGGTTGAATTCCGTACCGGTTAACTTCTCGATAGATGCACCTCTGGTTAAAGAAATGCTAAAATCAACAGAAGTTACGAACGGTTCAGAATCATAGTAATAATCAGCAGTAATAATTTCTAATGTAGCATCAGAAAGTGAAATAGCATCTTTTCCGACATTAAGAACACATTCAAGGCTTCCGATTTCTTCGCCATACTCATAGATAATCATTTCAAGTTCACCGGATTTTGCATCATATGTGTATTCCAACATAGTCTCGCCATTTACAACAAGTTCTGCAGTTTCTTCTTTGCCATCTGTTTCGCCTTTGATTTTTGCTACGGTAATACCATCATATTCAATATTGATATTCTGCATACGGTATTTGCCGCCTTCAAATGCAACGATAATTTCCTCGCCGTCATTTTCCAAAACAATTGCTGCAAGTTTCTTGGAATCAAGATAAAATGTCATATCTACGGATTCCATTCCATCGATAGAATCAAGTGCAGATTCCTTCATATCGTCAATGTATTCTTCATCATAAACTTCCATATCTTCCATGATAAGAACCATTATCTCAACGAGTTCTTCTACAAATTCTTCATCAACTTCTAATGTATATCCTACGCAATCCTTATCTTTTCCGTTAATTTCAAAGCTTTCCTTCTCGTCTTCTTTTTCAACTTCAATGGATTTATACCACTTTTTGATTTCTTTAATGGTATCATCGCTGAGTTCTACATCTTCGCTTCCGATTTCATAAATCATCGCAAAAGCCTCGTTCATTGCAGTAAAGGCATCATAATTATAATCCGCTGCTTCTAACAAAAATCCGGTCGGCATCTGTGTATAGTCATACACAAGCAATGTACCATCAAGCAACGGAGAACTTGCCAACACTTTATCTTTTGTAATAGTGGCAGTTGCCTCCATCTGCATCTGCTGTTCTACCGCAACCCATACCTGCTTATCGGTTGGGGTATGACGATATTCTGCTTCAAATTCAACGCCCTGTACTTCCATGCCGATAGCCATGGTGAACTCTTTCATATCCTCCGGTTGAAATGCCTGCATAGTTTTTGTCAACTCTCCGGAATCCTTCACCGTATTTACGATAGCCTGCGTCACCTTATCTCTTCCGCTCAAGAATGTGCCGGTAAAAACAAGGGTAGCAGCTGTCGCAGCCACTGCAACGCCTCCTGCCAAACCGAAAAATAACGGTGTCTTAAAAAAACTTTTTTTCACAGCTTTTCCGACCTGTTCTACGACCTGTCCAGCCGCTTCTGCAATCGGTTCTCCTGTTTGTGGATCAAATTTCATCTTTTTTTCCTCCATTTTCATGGTATATATTTATAAGCATTTTCTTGCTTATAGACCCTTTATCTACCTCTGCAAGCTTTCCGTCCTGCATTAAGAATACTCTGTCCGCATATTGAATCTCATCTTCATCATGGGTTGCCACAATAACGATTCCACCGGATTCTTTATGGGCTTTTAGCATTTTTTTAATCTTGTCTTTATGGGCAAAATCCAATGCGGTTGTAGGTTCATCCAACAAAATAACCGGCGGATAATTCATAAGTGCACAGGCGATAGCCAGTCTTCGTTTCATCCCTCCGGAAAGAGACGTAATTGGCTGTTTTAGAATTTCCTCCAGTTCAAACTCTTTTATTGTCTCTTCTAACTGTTGAGCGGAACCTTTTTTCCAAAGTTTTAAATTGTCTCTTACCGATAGTTGCTCCATAAACGGATTATCCTGGGGTACATACCCGATGTATTTACGATAAACAGACGCATCTGATGCGTCCTGTCCGTAATAAGTAAGCGTACCTGCATCTTTCTTTAAACATCCGGCCATAACTTGCAAAAGGGTTGATTTTCCGCACCCGTTTTTGCCGATAATCGCAATTATTTCTCCACTACCTGCTTCAAAACTGATATCCGACAAAACAATCTTTTTTCCATAATTTTTCTTAATGTTTTCAACTCTAATCATAGTAATTTTATTTTACATCAAACGTTGTTTTATCTCAAGCATAAAAATGAGGTGGAACACATTATGAGCAACCTAGAAATTATAAAGCTGATTCATGAAGAAGAAAGTTTTAAACAGAATGTATTGGAGAATCTTGTAGATAGTAATGGAAATATTACGTTGAGCGATGCACTCTTTTGGAATGGGTTATTCAACGGCTTTTGATTTCGTCCCCCAACGCCCCGTGCATCTTTGTTGGGCTCGATGCTGCCTTAATTTCTTTTCCGCCCAGTCTCCCAGCACCCAGTGGGCTCGATGCCGCCTTAATTTCTTTTCCGCCCGATATATTACATGATTTTGGGCGGAAACGTTTTCATCTCGCCTGGTTAGGCCAAAAATTGAACATAATTTGTAAATTCACCCCTTTTTTTGGGCTTTTATAAAAATCACTCCCATTTCAACCCAGGCTTGTGGAAATATTGGATTTTTGACCTACATCGTCCCTCTCCAGCCCAATAATTTGGATATGAAAACCAAACAACACACCTTTCAATGTCAAACAGCACAAGCCTTGGAATCAACCATACACATAATGCAGGGCAACCATTGGAACAACGGGTTCTGACACTTATCGAAAAACCTTCATATAAAAATCAAAAAGTAACTTTGTTGAACGATGCACCATTTTTGGCGGGTTATTCAACAAATTACCTACTAAATAAAATAAAGTACTCCCCTGAGTAAGTAATCACTTCTTTTTATATCAAAAAATCACCCACTACATAAGCTTTACATCGAAGCCGGTAGGTAATCCGAGCAATCAGACGGCAAAATAGGAATCCCTAAGGATTCCTATTATTAGGTTTACTTATATCGTTAACTCATTTTTGAATTTTTTTGCAAGAAATGTAACTCCAAAGCCACAAGTCATCACAAAAACGCCCATTCCTCTCATAAATACATCTTCAACAGCTGACAACTCAAGTATATGTGGAAATGAGAGAAAAAACGTTAACCCGCAAAAAAACAAGCCATCGCCAATTACCTGCATAATTGTAAGCTTCTTCTTCCCTTTGTTATTACTGAACATCTCTAAAAAATTCTTTTCTGCTTTCATAAAATAATCCTCCTGACCAATTCGTTCTCCACATAGCAATTCATTGACAGATATTTCTAATATCTCACATAATTCAGGCATAATAGAAACATCAGGTATACTTTTCCCGGTTTCCCATTTTGAAACCGCCCTATTTGTGATATTCAATTTCTCTGCCAACTGCAACTGTGTCAAATTCTTTTCCTTTCTGCATTTTGCAATAAAACTTCCTATAATTTCTTGATTCATTTTCTTACCTCCTTGCATTCAGCATACTCTAAAAGACTCTCATTTGAAACGAACTGTCAGTTGATTTATACAAATCAACTATTAATTGATTCTCTTATTCCATTATATGGCAAAAAGAATACATCGTCGAGTTATAATCAGCACGAATATGTTTCCATATAGTTCTTCAACACCTGTGTATTTAATGGACTTAAAGATTTCTCATGAGTTATTAATAAATTTTCACCTAAGAGAAAACCATTTCTTTCATAAGTATCAATTTTCTGGATAGCATTTTCATAGTATGATGTTTTATCCATCATCCCTAAATGCTCAAATATATACATTTTTGCAGTCCGTTTATTTAAGGCTGTAAAATCCGGATGGATGACCCGGATGCAAATTCCTATAACCATCCTCTAATTCACTTTCATCATATCTCTTTACTGTCAAAGCCATAGCAGCCTCTCGTTTTGCCAACCTTTTATCCAATTCCATCAAATAATCACGTTCACAAATTTCCTTAACTTGCTTAAGATTCCCCCTCCGCTGATATTTCTTTCCAATATAATATTGGAAACTCCCCTTACAAATTGCGCAGCGCACTCTTTCCCCCGGAGCATTTATCAATTTACTCCGTATCTGTTCTCGCATCTCCCTAATTTGATACAATTCTTCTTTCATTTTCTCTTTCATTCCTTAACTCCTCCCTTTTTCTCTGTTGAATGATGCACCATTTTTGGCGGGTTATTCAACGAAGGTGCCCTAAATGTAATGAATCTAAGGGAGAAAAGAAAATAGCTAGTTATCTAAACTTAAAAAATATAAATTTTCAACAAGAATACAAATTTAATAATTATAAAAATATATTAAAGCTTCCTTTTGATTTTTTTGAAAACCATTTTCAGAA
>JAZNWA010000002.1:0-42309 GCA_045593085.1 Lachnospiraceae bacterium
CCGGACAATTATTTTATGTTTTTCCATTCATTATACAAGTCGCCCGATTTGTCCGCGGTCGAAAAACACTTTTTGTCAGTGTCTAACTTCCTCTAGGCGGATGCGTTCGTATGTTGATTACATGCGGCGAAAAAACTCGTCCGAAAAAATACATTTCGGACTCAAACAGTTTTCGCCTGCATGCACATTAAAGAAAAGCTGTCTTGCGACAGCTTTCGTTTTAATTATATTTACTAAACATATGAAGATGAAATTCGTCCGATAATTCTTTTAAAATGTATTGACCTGCAATGCTGTTGCCTTTTTCATCTAAGGCCGGGCCGAAGATACCGATTCCCATTCTTTTGTCAACAACGGATAGAAGTCCGCCACCAACGCCGCTTTTCGTCGGTATACCCACTTCAACAGCAAATTTACCGGAACCATCATACATTCCGCAGGTTAACATAATGGTTTTTACGGTTTGTACCACGCGCCCATCTAAAAGGCGTTCGCCGGTTGTCGGATGAATGCCGTCCATTGCAAGAATAAGGGCAAAATTTGCAAGGCTCTCCGCGGTAACCTGTAAAGAACACATGCGGACGTAGTAATCTAAGCAATCATTGACACGGCACTCTAAAAGCCCGTTGCTTTCCAATAAATAAGCAATTGCTTTGTTTTTTGCGATGTGATCCATTTCCGAACGATAAACTTTATGATTGATGGTAATGGCCTCATCCATACAAAGGGTCTTAGCATGTTTAAGCATTTCGTCAAAGCTTACACGAGGGACAAGGTAACTTACAATTGCCAGTGCTCCTGAGTTAATCATCGGATTGAACGGACGGTCATTGTGCAGGTTTAACTGGATTAAAGAGTTAAAGGCATCGCCGGAAGGCTCCATCCCAACGTGTTCAAATACAGTATCAAATCCACAGACCTCTAAGGCAACAGCTAAAGAGATGATTTTGGAAATACTCTGAATTGTAAAGCGTACATCTGCATCGCCGCTCTTATATTTCTTTCCGTCTTCCGTGTATACACACATACCAAGTAAGTTCTTGTCCACATTTCCAAGCTCCGGAATGTAGGTGGCACATGCACCTGATTCGGTAATGGCTTTTGCTTTTTGAAGTGTTGTATCTAATGTTTTTTGCATAATGTTCTCCTGTGTTTTTTCATACTCTTTCTATTAAAAACAGGCGGAAAAATCCGATAGTAATAAGGAAGATTTTTCCCACATATGAATTTTAGCACGAAAATTTTCCCCTTTCAATGGAAAGAAAAAAATTGCCAAAGAAATCTAAAAAAAGGCTAATTTTTTTATGGGAACATCCGATAAATACTGTAGAGAACCGAATCGGTTTTCGTAAAAAAGAAAGGAGATGCCTAATATGCGTATAGAAGCTTATAATCAAGTGAGTCAGCTTTACAAAGCACAGAGCACTTCCAAGGCGGCAAAGACATACGGAAATAACAACATTTATTCTTCTTATGATCAAATGGAAATTTCCCAGACCGGCCGTGATTATCAAGTTGCAAAACAGGCAGTTGCAGGAACTTCCGGTATCAGGGAAGATAAGATCGCCCAGTTGAAAGAACAGGTAGCAAATGGTACCTACAAGGTGAGCGCTGAAGATTTTGCAAGTAAATTATTAGAGAAGTACGACAGTATCATCTAGAAACGAGGGTAGTGCATGGCTAGTTTGTTGGAAACATTTGTCTCAACATTAGAGGAAGAAAATAATGGTTACGCCATATTAGCAAAGTTAGCTGCTCACAAAACACAGAGCATTATTAAGGCGGATATCGAAGAACTTCAGGCCATAACAGAAGAAGAACAGAAGGTCATGGGAATGCTCATGAACTTAGAAAAAAAGAGGTTGGCGGTTCGGAAGGAAATGGCAACGGTATTACAGGTTCCGGAAGAAACGCTGACTCTTCTTAGTATGGCGAACATGTTTGAGAAGAAACCGGAGGAAAAGCAGAAGCTGTTGGATTTAAGAGAAAGACTTCGCTTAACCTTAATTGATGTAGCAAAAGTAAATAAAGAAAATGAAGCTTTGCTCAAACAGTCCATGGAGTTGTTGGAGTTTGATATGAACCTGGTAAAAAGTATGCGCCAGTCTCCAATGACAGCAAACTACACGAAAGACGCATACAACACTTACGATGTGTTACCGGGTGGCGGCTTTGATGTAAAGCGTTAGATGAAAACAAAAGAAGCGAAAGTTTAAAAAGAAAAAGCAAAAGAAGAGAAAGGGAGGTGACCGGATTTGGCAAATGGTATGAGCGGCCTTTATGTAGGCAGAATGGGACTTATGGCAGCGCAGTCTTCCATTGATGTTACTGCAAACAACTTAACCAATATGCATACAACAGGTTATGTCAGACAACAGGTTATGTACAACGATATGCAGTACAACACATTGGCAGTAGCCCGCAAGGATATGACTACGAATCAGTCCGTAAATATGATGCAATCCGGTTTGGGTGTATCCATCGGTGATGTGGTACACAGCAGAGACCTCTTTTTGGACAAGTACTATCGTTCGGAATCCGGAAGACAGGTATTTTACAGTACTTGTTATAATACGACGAACGAAGTGGAAGAATTGCTTCAGGAAACAGAAGGAGAGGCGTTCCAGGAAGTACTGGCAGATATGTATGAAGCCATCGCAGAACTTTCTAAGGACCCGGGCAGCGGTGTAAACAAGAACCTGGTTGTTCAGAAAGCAACCTTGTTTATGGAAAGAACGACTGCTTTATATGAAGGAATTCAGGAATATCAGTTAAACATGAATGAGCAGATCCGTGATACCGTAGAACGGATTAACGAGTTGGGCAAAGACATTCATGAATTAAACATCAAAATTCACAAAATCGAAGCAGGCGGCGTAGAAACAGCAATGGATTTGCGCGATGCAAGAGATTTGATGTTGGATGAGTTGGGTTCACTGGCAAATATTTCATATGTAGAACAGTACGATGGCGTTGTAAGAGTAAAGTTGGAAGGAAAAGATTTCGTGGATGACATCGGATGCCATGAACTTAGCTTCTATACGGACACAACAACGAAGTTTGTAACTCCGATTTGGAAAGAACTCTCCAACATGGCAAAAGAAGACTATGTGGAAGTGTTTGATTTCAGCATTGATATCTCTTCTGATATCAATACGGATATTGGTAAATTAAAAGCACTTGTGATGTGCAGAGGTACTGAAATTTCCAATTATACCGATGTGTTGGGATTAGATGCAGAAACTTACAATAATACGACAGGATTATCCGTATTACAAACCATTGAAGCACAGTTAGATCAATTGGTACACGGAGTAGTTACCACGATTAACGACCTTTTGTCCCCGATGGTTGAAAAGACCATTATGGTAAACGGTGTTGCCCAGACCGTATCGGTATGGGATGAAGAAAACGGTGCTTTGGGTGCAGACATGAAAGGACCTGGACAGGAACTTTTCAGTAGAAAATATCATCAAAGATATACTGCAGTTACAGATGATGACGGTCACACCTGGTATGTATACAATAAGGAAGATACCGAAGTGAAATATGATTTGACCGGAGAAATTATTCCAAATGATGACTCTACGTTATACAGCATCATCAACCTTCAGGTAAATCCTGTTTTACTTGGAAATGAAAATATGTTACCGCATCTTACAAAAAACGGTGAAGTAGATTATCGATTGGCAGCAGGGATAGAGGAAGCTTGGAAAACCGATTCTTTACGTTTGACACCGGGTGGGATCAAGGTAAACTTTAATAACTATTACGACAGTATGGTTGGTGCGTTAGGCACAAACGGAAGCGTTTTTGACAGCGTGGCAACAACATTGGCGACATCGGTTCAGTCTATTGAAACACAAAGACAGATTGTATTTGGGGTTTCATCGGATGAAGAATTGTCCAATATGATTAAATACCAAAGTGCATATAATGCGTCCAGCCGTTTTATTAATGTTGTGGATGCAATGATTGAACACATTATTATGCAGTTAGGTTCCTAAAGACATTTAAGAAATTTACTTTAAGATAGAAAGGCGGTGCGAATATGCCATCAACATTTTTTGGATTAACGATTGCAGGTTCTGGTGTATCCAGCTATCAGACAGCCATTAATACAACTGCAAACAATATTTCCAACGAAACAACCAAGGGCTATAGCCGCCAGGAAGCTATGATGAATGCTGCAGCAGCACTTCGTGTAAATCAGAAATACGGAAGTGCAGGTTCCGGTGTAGAAGTTACGGAAATCAAGCAGCAAAGAAATGTATATTATGATTTGAAGTACTGGACCAACAATGCAAAATTAGGCGAGTTCAGCACAAAGACCGGTTATTTAGACCAGATTCAGACGTATTACCTGGATGATGATTCCACCATTGGATTTACGACTATTTTCGGTGACATGTTCAACGCGTTGGACGGATTAAAAGGTGATGGAGCATCCAGTCTTACCACCAGAAATACTTATATCAACTCCGCCCAGAAACTGGCAGAGTATTTTAACAGCGTTAGCGAGCAGCTCAGTGCATTGCAGTCAGAAGTTAATCATGTTATGGAAACAAAAGTTAACCAGATTAACGCCATTGCACAAAAAATCGCTTCTTTAAACAAGCAGATTAACATTATTGAACAGCAGGGAACGATTGCAAATGAATTAAGAGACGAGAGAAATCTTTTGATTGATGACTTATCTGCTCTCATTCCGATAGAAGTAACCGAAGTAGATGTTGTAAACAGCAACTTCCCGGATGTGTATACCGGAGCAAAGGAATACAGTGTAAAAATCAATGGTCAGCCATTGGTGGATACATACGCATATCATCAGTTGGTTTGTGTACCGAGAGGAAATGACGGAAAAGTAAATCAAATGGATGAAGAAGGTTTATATGACATTTACTGGGCAGTAAATTCTACGACCATGGAACCGGGTACGATGAAGCTTGAAATCAATGCAAGCAATATGACCGGTGAATTGCAGGCACTTTTTGCAGTGCGAGACGGAAACAATGCAGAAAGTTTTTCCGGAACCATTACAAAGACACCGTTGTCTATGAGGGAGCAGCCTTATAAGGTTACGATTAGCAATCCGACCATTACGGATGCGACCAGCATTACAATGCCACAAAACGGCACCATCCGCTTAGGAAACAAGGAATATTTATATAGCAGTTATAAATTGATGGAAACTACAGATGCACAGGGAAATGTAAGTTACAGCTATGAATTCACTCTTTCTGCGGAAGCAGACGGAAGTGCCATTAACTTACAGAACTTACAGCATACCGAATCTTTAAATGCATCTATTGGTGTGGCCGTTGATTTTATGGGAATTCCGTATTATCAGCAGCAATTGAACTCATTCGTAAGAAACTTCGCCAGAGCATACAACGATATGACGATGGATGGCGGCGTGGATTTAAATGGCAAAGATGCCAGAGCATTCTTCGTGGCAAATGATTTGGTAAACGGCGGGGAATACGATTACGATTCCAATGGATTTACAACGGAAACTGATGCCAATGGAAATACAGTAAAAACTTACGCAAGTTCTTATTACTATTCTTATATAAATGCATTGAATTTTACCGTATGTGAAGAGGCATTAAAAGATTCCGCGGCGATGGCGACCGCGACAAAAGAAGCTTTTGTAAACGGTGTTGATGCGCATGATTTAATTGATTCCTTGTTAGGATTAAAGAGTGACATCAAGATTTTTAGAGGCGGAGCCGCATCTGACTTTTTGCAGTGTCTTCTTTCGGATATTGCAGTAGATACGCAGAAAGCGCTAATTTTTGAAGAAAACTATACAAACTTACAGACGGCAATTACAAACCAGAGAATGTCCGTGTCCAGTGTGGATAGCGACGAAGAAGCATTGAACCTGGTAAAATTCCAGAATGCGTATAACCTGTCTGCAAAGATGATTTCCGTTTTACAGGAAATGTACGACCGGTTGATTCTTGAAACCGGAGTTTAGGAGGTAGCAAATGAGAGTAACCAATAACATGATTAATATGCATAGTCAGACCAATATTAACGGTGTTAAAAATATGGTTGACAAGTATAACGATCAGATGACCAATCAAAATAAAATATCGAAGCCATCAGACGATCCGGTAATTGCTATTCGTTCTCTCCGTTTACGCGACAGTTTAAATGAAGTAAGCCAGTATGTAGAGAAAAATATCCCGGATGCGGAGTCCTGGATGGAGGTTACGGAAACTTCATTAAATAATATGGAACAGGTTTTGGATGATATCTATGAAAACTGTGTATATGGTTCTACCGGAACATTAACGTCTGAAGACAGAAATACGTTATTGGAAAACCTGACAAAATTGGTAGAACAGCTTTATGCAGAAGGAAATACAGATTATGCAGGAAGAACAGTGTTTACCGGATTTAAGACCAATAGCACTTTAACCTTCCAGCAAGATGATACCACAAGCCGCTATTCCATCACAGAAAAGATGGATATTTCGGATTTGACAAAAAAGAGCTTTTTTACCAACGAATTAATCCTTCCGGCAACGGAAGCGGAGATTCAAGGTGGTTATGCACTGGAAGATCAGGCAAAAGAAGTAGTTGTGGACCGTATCCGTTTGGCGTATGATAAGGTTCAGGAAGGAATGATGCCAACCGTTATGATTGGCAATCAGAGATTAGAAGATTTGACCGTAAATTATACGGATGAAAACGGCGTTGCCCAGACGGCACAGGTGAACTTTACGGAAATCACATATGATGACTGGGCAGCAGCAGATTTTGAAGTTGACCCGAACCAGGCATATTATATTGCAACAACCGGCGAATTGATTTTGGGTAGTGCAGTTGCAGAACATATTCGTGTGGAAGCGGCAGCAAATAAAGACTTTGCAATGCAAGTTACATATGAAAAAACAGGATTTAATGTTGGAGATGTTCGTCCGGAAATGTATTTTGACTGTTCAAACATTACAGATCCTGCAAGGCCGGTGGACTTTACCAGAGAAGTACAGGATATTTCTTATATTATTTCCGCAAATCTGGATATGAATGTTAATACACAGGCCGGTGAAGACGGCATTTTAAGCACCTCGATTGCAAGAGACGTAGATGAACTTTTAGATGCAGTTACCAGAGCACAGAATGCAGAAAAAAAGGTAGTAAGCCTGGAAGGCATGCTTCGAAATGCTAAATATGCAGATGATGAATCACAGGCTTCTTTAAAACAGTGGTTGGAAGCAGCAAAAAAAGAGCAGACCTTGGCAGATGAGAATTTGCAGAGCTTGTTCTCAGATGGCATCACCTTGTTCCAGGGATATAAAGATGTTGTTGACCTTGCAAAAACTGACGTAGGAAGCAGAGCAAATCGTTTACAACTTGTGAAAACCCGAATGACAACACAGCAGTCAACCATTAAGACTTTGATTTCCAGAAACGAAGACAGAGAAATGTCTGATGTATTGATTGACTATAAGGCGGCATATACCGCATACGAATCTGCACTTTCTGCAGCAAGCAAAGCAAATTCAACATCATTATTGGATTTCTTATAAAATAATATTCGGAAAGGAGAGCGGAAGAAGCGTCCGCGGAAAAGGAATATGTTAGTAAATACCAGAATTTTTGGAGAAATCGACATTGATGAGGCAAAGATCATCACAATGGAAAACGGAATTATCGGTTTCCCGGATTTGAAGAAATTTGCCTTAGTATACGATGAAGAGAAAAAAGGAGAAAGTTCCATTTCCTGGCTCCAGAGCTTGGATGAAGGAGCTTTTGCAATCCCGGTTATGAATCCGACCGTTGTAAAAGAAGACTACAATCCGTTTGTAGAAGAAGAATTATTAAAACCATTGGGAACGGTTACACCGGAGAACTTGTGTGTACTTGTCTCCGTAAAAGTTCCACAGGATATCACACAGATGTCTGTGAACTTGAAAGCTCCGTTTGTGGTAAATGTTGATACCAGAATCGGTGTACAGCTTATCGTAGAAGATGATTATCCGGTAAGATATGAAATTTATGAATTGTTGAAAAGCAAAAAAGAAGGAGGGAATTAATCCATGTTAGCATTGACCAGAAAAAAAGGCGAAGCCCTCGTTCTTAACAATAATATCGAAATCACCGTATTGGAAGTAAAAGGTGATCAGGTAAAAATCGGTATTCAGGCTCCGAAGGATGTTTCCATTTACAGAAAGGAAATTTACTTACAGATTCAGCAGGAAAACGAAGCATCTATGAATGCCACAAGTATTGACGCAATCAAAGGATTGTTCTAAAATGAAGGTGATCGACAATCTTTTTGGAAAAAATTTATAGTTTGCTATAAAGTATTTGCCAAAAAGGTTCGAGATATATAACAAGTAGACAAGATCATTCGTGTTAAATGACTTGAACTTACTTGTTGAATTGCTTTTTTAAACGAATGGAAGCGTACGGTCCGGACGGATGAAAGGCAACAAACATTATTACATCATTACCAAGGAAGGTAATGCTAATTTCAAGGAGGAAAAATTATGATTATTCAACACAACATGACAGCAGCGAACACTAACAGACAGTTAGGAATCACAGTAGGAAACTTATCAAAATCTTCTGAAAAGTTATCATCCGGTTACAGAATTAACCGTGCAGGCGATGACGCAGCAGGTTTATCAATTTCCGAAAAAATGCGTGGACAGATTAGAGGTCTTGAACAGGCTTCTACAAATGCTCAGGATGGTATTTCTTTAATCCAGACAGCAGAAGGTGCTTTAAACGAAACACACTCCATTCTTCAGAGAATGAGAGAATTAACCGTTCAGGCAGCTAACGATACAAACGTAACAAAAGACCGTGAATACATCGCAGAAGAATTGGATGCATTACAGGAAGAAATTACACGTATCGGTAACCAGACAGAGTTCAACACCATGAAATTATTAGATGGTACCTTAACAGGAAAGAACTTACAGGTTGGTGCTAACACTAGTCAGAACATCGGTTTTGAAATCGGTGACATGAGAGCTACAGCATTAGCAGTAAATGATGCAGCAGACAAAGTATCAACTTATGCAGATGCTACAGCATATATCACTACAATTGATAATGCTATCAACTCTGTATCACAGCAGAGATCTGATCTTGGTGCATTGCAGAACAGATTAGAGCATACAATCGCTAACGCTGACAACACAGCTGAGAACTTACAGGCAGCTGAATCCCGTATCCGTGACGTTGATATGGCTGAAGAAATGGTTACCTACTCCAAGGATAGTATCCTTCAGCAGGCAGCACAGTCTATGTTGGCTCAGGCTAACCAGTCAAATCAGGGCGTATTGTCATTATTACAGTAATCGTAATGTTAAAAGGGTTGCCACCGGCAACCCTTTTTTCATGTCTAAATACAATATCTTGTGCAAATCCTCCAAAAAAATAAAAAAATTTACATTTTTTTGAAAAAGACTATAAAGTATTAAAAAAACTATTCGATATATATATCAAGTAAACAAGATAATGGATTTTATTATACTTGCCTTACTTGCTTAATGGCTTTTCGATCCGGCCAATCGGAAAGCAAACAAACCAGTAAACATTATCAAGGAAGGTAATGTACATTCAAGGAGGAACAATTATGATTATTCAACACAATATGACAGCAGCAAATACTAACAGACAGTTAGGAATCACCACAGGTAGTTTAGCAAAATCTTCTGAAAAGTTATCATCCGGTTACAGAATTAACCGTGCAGCAGATGACGCAGCAGGATTATCCATTTCCGAAAAAATGCGTGGACAGATTAGAGGTCTTGAACAGGCTTCTACAAACGCTCAGGATGGTATTTCTTTAATCCAGACAGCAGAAGGTGCTTTAAACGAAACACACTCCATTCTTCAGAGAATGAGAGAATTAACCGTTCAGGCAGCTAACGATACAAACGTAACAAAAGACCGTGAATACATTGCAGAAGAATTAGATGCATTACAGTCTGAAATTACACGTATCGGTAACCAGACAGAGTTCAACACCATGAAATTATTAGATGGTACTTTCACTGGTAAGAACTTACAAGTTGGTGCTAACAATGGTCAGAACATCGAGTTCGAAATCGCTGATATGAGAGCGACAGTGTTATTAGTAAATGATGCGGTTAACCAGGTATCAACCTATGCAGATGCAACAGCGTATATCACTACAATTGATAATGCTATTAATACTGTATCACAGCAGAGATCTAGTCTTGGTGCATTACAGAACAGATTAGAGCATACAATTGCTAACGCTGATAACACAGCTGAGAACTTACAGTCCGCTGAATCCCGTATCCGTGACGTTGATATGGCTGAAGAAATGGTTAACTACTCCAAGGACAACATTCTGCAGCAGGCAGCACAGTCCATGTTGGCGCAGGCTAACCAGTCAAGTCAGGGCGTATTGTCATTATTACAGTAATCGTAATAAAAAAATGGGTTGCCAATGGCAACCCTTTTTTTTAAGTAGAAAGGCACGGACAAATGGAAGAACTTATTATGCAAACGAGTAGATTGCTTTATCAGAATCAAATGGAAGAGGGGAATAAGCTGGTTAATGAAATAATAAACCGGCTTATCGTTTATTTAAACGGACAACCGGCAGATAAGGTAGCGCGAATTAACCAAATTCTGATAAATGGGTTAAATGCAATGGAAGCGGGTGATGCAGTGCTTTTGGCAGACATCCTTCGTTTTGACTTGTTGCCGGAATTGTAAATGAGGAAAGTAACGAATATGAGTTGTTATGCAGAAAATTTGAAGCTATTAGAGCAGTTTGACAAGGATATGTATGTAAATTATTTATCTTGGTTGGACGAGGAATACAAAAAGCAGGTTGTGTTGAGGGAAGAAGTTGCAAAGAGTGGCACGACCTATTTAATAATGGAAAAAAACGGAAAACAGTTTCGGATGAACTCTTGCTATTCTCCGGAAAACGAAGCAAGAGAATGGGCGCAGCAGTTTTCTTTAAACAATATAAGACAAGTTGTAATAATGTACGGACTTGGAAATGGTGCTTTTTTGGCACAGTTGAGACAATCGTGTAAAGAAGATGCCGTATTTGTTATTTATGAGCCAAGTCTGGATTTGTTTCATCATTTGATGCAGCATAGTGACTTGCAGCGTATCATCGGAAACGGAAGGATGCATCTTCTGGTTCAGGGCTTGAATGAATATAGATTTGGAAATATATTGGAAGCATCCTTAAGTTGGGATAATATCAACCATGTGGTTGCAACAGAGCATCCAAAATATAAGGAAATCTATCCGCAAGAATATGTTTGTTTTTGTCAACAGGTAAATAATGAATGGGTAAAGGCAAATATGAATAGAAACACCATGGGATATTTCGGTCAACAAATGGTTCGTAATACCTGTGAAAATTTGGCTTATTTAAGCAATGGTCACTTTTATGAGCAATATATCGGACGTTTTGGAGATGCTCCGGTGATTATCGTATCCGCCGGACCGTCTCTGGACTTAAACATAGAAAAATTAAAATCGGCAAAGGGGAAGGCCGTTATAATAGCAGTAGATTCGGCAATGAGAGAATTGGATAAACATGGTGTGGAACCGGATTTTATAGTATCTATTGATCCGAAAAAATCTTTAAGGCATATGGAACCTCTGATTGCGAGAAGAACTCCTTTATTTTGTAGTGATACGGCACGTAGTGAACTATTAGAACAGCATGAAGGTGAAAAAATCTTTTTTGGACTATCTCCGTTTGCAGAGAAATTAAAACCACAGCAGTACCCAGAAGGAAAGCATCTGGGAACAGGAGGGTCTGTTTCAACGTCAACCTTTTCTTTAAGTGTAGCTTTGCAGTTTAAAACCGTTATCTTTGTGGGTCAGGATTTGGCGTATAAAAATGGTATGTCTCATGCGGGAAATCGTATGGTGGATAAGGAAGAACAGAAATTGTTCCAAGTGGAAGACATTTTTGGAAACATGATTGCCAGTAGACATGATTGGTACCAGTTCTTGGGTTGGTACGAGGAAAACATTAAAAAACTGGAAGGACAAGTGGAAATTATTGATGCGACGGAAGGTGGCGCAAGAATCCCGGGAACAAAAATCATGAGTCTGGAAAAGGCTATTGAGACATATGGTAAGGCAGAAATCGATTGCAAGAAAATCGTAGAGGAAATAAACAGTGCTTACACCACGGAACATTATGAAAGAATGCTGACTGACATCGAAAATGTTATGAAGGACATGGAAAACAGTGAACGGGATATTAAGGAAGTAATGTTTGCTTTGGAACAGCTTTGCAGATGTTGTGAAAGGAAAGATTATGGAAAAACCTACAAAAAGTTAACCAAAGATGTTGTTCGACTGGGGGCAAATATTAAGGAACGGGACTCCTATATCTTGATGGCAAGCTGGATTGCAAAAGAATCACATGATATTCTTGGAAGCATTAATCAAATGGATGGTAATATAGAAGATAATGAAATGAGAATATACAAAAAATCATTAGACTTTTACAAGGAGTTGGAAGTTGCTGCAAAAGAAGTTAAGCAACTACTTCGAGGTTCCTATAAAAAAATAATCGACAAGGAGTGAAGCTGTAGTGGATTGCATAAAGAATATATTTAATAAAAACATTCTTTTGAATAAAGAAATCGAATGGACATGCTACTATTTTCGTATGCAGAACCAAGATGCTGCATTGCGAAAATCTGCGATGGTACTTTTGACTTTTGGCAGGCTCATTCCTGAGTATATAGAAAATGTTGCGTTTTTTAATGAGGAAAAAACGCTTGTAACAGAAAGTGGTCTGCTTGAGATGTGTAGTTTGTTAATGAAAGCACAGGAACAAAAAGATTATGTGTTACTTGCGGATTATTATGAACTTATGGTGTTGCCGTTTGTGCAAAGCTTACAGGAAAAAATCATAGCTTTTCTTGGGGGAGAACCTCAAGATTTCGACAAATCGGAATATGAAGGATATCAGTTAGAGTATGCAGGAAATGGTGCCTTGACAATCCGGGTAGAGCGAGAGGGAAAAGGTAAATATTACCATAGCAACAAAAGTCCGTTTCTAGAGGGACTTTTGTTAGCAAACAGTTGGTATTCTTATGAACACACGAAGTATGTAATATATGGTTTGGGTTTGGGATACCATGTTGATGCATTGGCCTTGTGGGATGAAAACATAGAAATAGAGGTTTATGAGAGCGACAAAAACATTTATGAAATTTGTAAACAGTATGGTGTATTAGAGGAATTGCACAAGAGACCGAATGTAACCGTACATTATGATCCCTCTTTTCAGGAACTATCCGCTAGGCTACAAAATTTTCAGGAAGATGAGGTGCTTGTTATTCATGAACCGTCTCTTGCAACATTGCCGACATCGTCAATTAAAGAGCGGATGGAGAATTATTTTGTGCAATATTCTTCCGGACAAAATCAACTCAAGTTGTTAAATGGCAATTTCAGAATCAATACCCAAAAAGTATCTGAAAATGTAGATGCATTAAAAGAGAAAATACGGGGGAAAAACGTATATCTGGTGGCTGCCGGACCTTCTTTGGATAAGAATTACCTTCAGCTAAGAAATGTTTCAGCAAATGACGTAATTATATCCACAGGAACGGCGTTTCGAAAGCTGATAATGGCAGGTATCCGTCCGGATTATGTCATTGAAACAGATGCAAACCGACGAATTACCAATCACTTCCGGGATATTAACGAAGAAAAGATTCCGATGATCATGTTATCTACAGCGACGCATTGGTTGAATCAGGATTACCAAGGAGAGAAGTATCTGGTGTTGCAAAAGGAGTACGGCAATGCAGAAAAGTATGCCGAAGAAAGAGGACTTACTTTATATGAAACCGGCGGTTCTGTGATGACAACCGCATTGGATATTGCAATCCGTATGGAGAGTAAAAAGATAGTGGTATTAGGTTTAGATTTGGCATATACCGATAATTATGCTCATGCAGACGGAACTTCACGCAGAAATATTCCGGAAGGGCTGACGGATTTACGACGCATTAAAGCTATTGACGGCAGTGATGTTATGGCGACTAAGAGTTTAGATATGTATCGTCAATGGATAGAAAAACGGATTGCCAGAGAGGAGAACTCTCCGATACAATTTATCGATGCGACAGAAGGTGGAGCATTGATTGAAGGAATGCAGATCTGCACCTTGGAAGAAGCTTTAAGAGGAGAAAGAGGATAACCATATGAATAAAATCCTTGCAATTATACCTGCCAGAAGTGGCTCTAAAAGTGTACCGCATAAAAATATTCGTTTGATTAATGGCAAGCCAATGCTGGCATATTCCATTGTCCATGCAAAGCAGTCCAAATATATTAATCGGATTATTTTAAGTACAGACAGTGAAGAATATGCAGAAATCGGACGCACCTACGGAGCAGAAGTACCTTTTTTGCGTCCGGAAGAATATGCGACGGATACGGCACTTGATATTGATGTTTTTTATCATTGTTTAACCTTTCTGAAGGAAGAAGAAAATTATGTGCCGGATATTGTGGTGCAGTTGCGACCGACGTATCCGATTAGAAATGTAGAAGACATTGATACAATGATTGAAATGTTGTTACAACATCCGGAAGCAGATTCCGTAAGAAGCATTGCGCCGGCAAAAGAAATCCCATATAAAATGTGGAAAAAAGGGGCCAATGGTCAGATAGAACCGATTTTGACGGATATTGAAGAAGCATATAACCGTCCAAGACAGGAATTGCCGAAGATATATTATCAGAATGCGTGTATTGATGTGGTACGGGCGGGAGTTATATTAGAACAGCGCTCCATGTCCGGTAAGGTGATTCTGGGATATGAAATGGAGCAGAATTTTGATATTGACACCGAAGATGAATTTGCGAAAGCGGAGCAGTTTATCCGAATTACATCCGGTGGAAAACGATTTGTTATTGATATAGACGGAGTTATTGCCCAGATTCAGCCGCAGTTGGATTATGCCCAGGCAAAACCAAATGAACCAATGATAAAGGCAATCAACAAACTTTATGATATGGGAAATGAAATCATTATTTTTACCGCCAGAGGGTATGTTACCGGCAAAAACTGGGAAGATGTAACAAGGGATCAATTTGCAAGGTGGGGATTAAAATATCATGAGCTGCACTTTGGTAAACCAAATGCCGACTATTACGTTGATGATAAAATGTTTGATATGAATTTATTGTTGGAATTATTAAAATAGTCTTAAATAATAAAGAAAAGATGCCGATATGTTCATTAGAGTATATCGGCATTTAAATTATGTAGAAAAACAGTTGCAGAACGTATGGATATCAAGGAGGATAACTGCATGAGCAAGAAGAACATATTTGATGATTTGTTTATATTTGAAATGGCAAACAGCCATCAGGGTAGTGTAGAACACGGAATTAATATTGTGCGGGCGATGGGAAAGATTGCAAGAAAGTATAATATTAAAGCGGCCGTAAAGTTGCAGTATCGAAATCTGGATAATTTTATTCACCCGGATTATGTGGGAAGAACGGATGTGAAACATATTCCGAGATTTTTAAGTACCCGACTTAGTTTTGACCAGTTTGATCAGATTGTAGATGCCATCCGTCAGGAAGGATTGCTTACTATGGTAACGCCATTTGATGAAGACAGTGTAGAATGGTGTATGGACCAGGGAATTGATATTTTGAAAGTAGCAAGTTGCAGTTCTTTAGACTGGCCGCTGTTAGAAAAATTATCCGGAACCAAGAAGCCATTGATTATTTCCACTGGTGGTAAAACACTTTCTGATATCGATAAGATTTATAATTATTTTACACACAGGAAATGTGATTTTGCATTTATGCATTGTGTAGCAGAGTATCCTGCACCAATGGAGCGTTTGCAGTTAGACTTTATTGAAAGAATGAGAAAACGTTATCCGGAAGTGACTATCGGATATTCCGGACACGAGGATCCAAATGACAATATCGTTCCGATGATGGCAATTGCAAAAGGTGCGAAACTGTTAGAACGTCATGTGGGTTTGCCTACAGAGACGATTACTTTAAATGCTTATTCCATGAATCCGGAACAGGCGGAAAAATGGGTAGAAGCGGCTGTAAATGCGAAAGACATTTGCAAGATGAAAAAAGAAAATGAAAAATACATCAGTCAGGAAGAATTAGACTCCTTAAATTCTTTGATGCGAGGCGTCTATTTGAAAAAAGATGTAAAAGCCGGCGATGAACTGACAGGCGAGGATGTATTCTTTGCAATGCCTTGTCATGACGGACAGATGAATAGTGGTGAGTTTGTAGAAGGTATCGTAGCAAGCAAGGATTATAAAGTAAACGAAGAGCTTCATGAAAAACGCCCGGTTACAGATATTAATTTAGTAAGAAGTGTTATTCATGATGCAAAAGGTATGCTTTACGAGGCCGGAATTTATTTGGGTGACAGCTTTGAAGTAGAACTTTCTCACCATTACGGTATGAAGCACTTCCGTCAGACTGGTGCCATTATCATCAATATTATTAACAGAGAGTATTGTAAAAAACTCCTCATTGTATTGCCTGGCCAGAAGCATCCGGTGCATGCACACAAGGTTAAGGAAGAAACCTTCCAGTTGTTATACGGAGATTTGCAGATTGATATAGAAGGAAATACCCGGGATATGAAGCCGGGAGATATCCAGACGGTCCTTCGTGGCGAAAACCACAGCTTTGAGTCCCGCGGCGGAGCGATTTTTGAAGAAGTTTCCACTACGCATGTAAAAAGCGACTCTTATTATGAAGACCCAAGAATTGGGAAGTTGGATCCGATGGAAAGAAAAACTTATTTGAAGAAATGGTAGATAATATCTAAAAAAATAGCGATTATCAGCCGATAAATGTATAGGAGAGTTTGTGCATATAACTCTTTAATACAGAATCAAGGATGATGGTTGCGATGAAGAAAAATAAAGCATTAGAGAGAATCGGATATTGGTCACAATTACTGTTGTTACCGGTGTACTGGTTCTCTTTTTGTTTCCCGAGAAGTAAAAAGATTTGGTTGTTCGGCAGTACCTTCGGGAGACGGTTTGCAGACAATCCGAGATATCTGTATTTATATGTAAGCCAGCATAAAGAAGAATTGGGGCTCCGGCCAATTTGGATTAGTCATAACAAAGAAATTGTAAAATTATTGAATGAGAATGGGTATGAAGCTTATGAGTATCATTCTTTGAAGGGAATTTGGTATGCACTTAGAGGAAAAGTGTATTTCTTTGATAATTATTCGAAGGATATCAATTTTTGGCAGAGTGGCGGAGCAATAAAGGTTAACCTTTGGCACGGAATTCCGCTTAAAAAGATTCAGGCAGATAATATTTTTGATACAGTCAGACACCCAAAGAATCTATGGGAGAAGTGGAAATCTTTTCCGAGAAGGCTTTCGGATGAAAAACCATCCCACTATGTACTTACCACATCGGAGTTCATGGTACCGATTTTTTTGTCGGCATTTCAAACTAAGAAAGTGCTGGTATCAGGATATCCTAGAAATGATAGATTAATATCAGATGAAATAGAGAACCTTTTAACAGATATTGAGAAAGTAAACAAAGAGCGGATTCAAAGCTATCTGGCAGGCGGAAAAGAACGCAAGATGCTATATTATATGCCAACCTTCCGTGAAAGTGAGACAAAGTTTTTTGATGTCATTGATTTGGAACGTTTTCAACATTTTTTGGAGAAGAATGGATTTCTTTTCTGTACGAAGTTACATCCGAAGTCAAAATTGAGAGCGAACTTTGACGAGATAGCAAGAGGAAATATTCAGGTAATAGACGCGGATACAGATCCATATGTATTTTTGGAAACGGCAGATGTTTTGATTACGGATTATTCTTCTATCTATTTTGATTTCTTGCTGGCGGATAAGCCGATTGTATTTTTTGACTATGATTTAGAAGAATATTTAAGAGATTCCAGAGAAATGTACTTCGATTACGAGAAATTTACGCCGGGTGAAAAATCACGGACACAAGAGGAGCTGGAGCAGGCATTGTTAAAAGCATGTAATCCGGATGAAGAATTTTTGAAGGAGTATGGTGTTTTTAGAAGAAGTGTGAAAGAAAAAGTATTTAATAACACGGATAAGATGGCAAGTAAGAGAATGACAGAAGATGTTAAAAATATGCTGAGGTAATGTTACAAGAAGGAGGACAATATGAAAAAGGTAATTACATATGGAACATTTGATTTGTTGCATTATGGACATATTAATTTATTACAACGGGCAAAGGCTTTAGGAGATTATTTAATTGTAGGATTATCAACGGATGAGTTTAACAGCGTCGAGAAGAATAAAGTAACTTATTTCACCTATGAAGAGCGTAAGAGATTATTAGAATCGGTCCGTTATGTAGATTTGGTGATTCCGGAAGAAAACTGGGAACAGAAGATTTCGGACGTGAAAGAATTCAAGGCAGATGTCTTTGTTATCGGCGATGACTGGAAGGGCAAGTTCGATTTTTTAAAGGACTACTGCGAGGTTGTATATTTAGAAAGAACACCGGAAATATCGACCACAAAAATAAAGAAAGATTTAAAGATATAAGAGGGGCATTATACTATGGCTAGTTGGATGAGTAAAAAATACATAGATGAAAGATATATAGAATTGTTTGAGAAAAACAAGGGGAAAAAATTAATTGCTTTTGGCGCGGGAACAATGCTTATAACACTTCCGCAGTTGCTTCCTGAAGGAATCAATATAGACTACTTTGTTGATACTTATTATGAAAAATGGCAACAGGATCGGTATGTTGTGAAGCACCCGGATGCTATTTTGGAAGAGGAAAAAGGTACTTATATGGTGTTTATTACCAGCCAGCATTCCGTAGTCATAAAACAGCAGTTGGAAAAGTATGGATTAGAGGAAGGTAAAGATTTTATTAATTTATATGGTCTTTATGAAATGGTTTTCAGATATGCAAAGCAGGATTATCAAAGAGAGAGAATGCACAACTACATTGAAACGATTTCGCAGGATTTTCCACCGGCAGGAAGTGCTTCTGATAAAAAAATCGGTGTGGTTTTAACATGTACATCATTGTCAGCACCGGTTTATGATACAGCTTTATATTTAGTGCTACGGAAAAAGGGATACGATGTCGAACTGATTGTAGATGATTGCTATAGCAACGAAAATAAAACCATATCTGAAGGAATCTCGAGTGATGTAAAAGAAGTGATGGATGAACTTTTAGAAAAGGTTAAAAATCGCTTTGAAGGCTGTGTAATAAAGTACATCAGCGATTGTGAGCCGGCAGAGCTGGATATAGATGATTTAAAAGAAGTACAAAGAGCAACGCATGCCAATGCTATTTGGATGCGTTCTCGTTTGAGCGAAAAGATAAAAGAAAAAAGCGAACAGGAATGGTATGATATAACATTTCCGATATATGAAGAAATGTTGAAACGAATCAAGGGATTTTTCCAAAACAATCGGTACAATGTTATTAACATTTTTACGGGTTTACACGGGCAGAGATATTTTTATCCGGTAGTAGGTAAAAAATATGGAATGCGCGTATCTACATATGACGGGTCAGGAGAAGGTACAACATGGACAAGTAGTGGCAGTGCGTCACATAGAATTGATATTTGCCGAGTTATCAAAGAAGGCTGGTTAAATGCAGAGCAGAAGAAAAAAGTTATTGAAGCCGGAAAAATCGATTTCAACAAACGTATCAATGCGACCGGTGAGGCAGGACAGCTTGTCACAAATTACCAAAGCGCAAAGAGAGAAAAAGTAACGGAGAACTATTTTGATATTGTACTACCGCTTAATGTGATGTGGGATGCTGCAGCATTGGCGAGAAACACAATGTTTGATACAGAATTTGATTGGGTAGTAGAAACGTTAAACTATATTTTGGAACACACAGAGGCAACTGTTTTGGTGCGAGAACATCCGGCTGCAAGGGTGTTGGCGTGTAGCAACGAAGATACATTTGGTCCACGCTTGAAGAAAATGTTTGAACATGAAGAAAGAATTTACATTGCAGATTACGATAGTCCGATTAATACCTACGAGTATGTGGAACATTGTAAATTAGTGCTCCCACATACATCTACCATTGGCGTAGAGTCTGCCTTGATGGGAAAGACGGTTGTTTTATATGCGGAGGTCTATTATGACACCTTAGATTTTGTTAAAAAAGCAAAAACCAAAGAAGAATACTTTGACATGATAAGAGAGGCGGTCTCATCAGAAAAAGAGTATGTTTTGTCCGAAAAAGCAATGGAAGAAGCTTGGATTGCTTATTATTTGGGAATGGATTACAACCTTAAAACATATTTCAAGGAGCAAAAGGAAGATTGGATGCAGTATCCGTTTGAAGAAATTCTAAACGAAGAGTCCGTAAATATGATTTGTGAATTGATTGTAGATGCTGTTCCGGTGTGTTATCGCAATGCCGAAAAGCTATAATTTTAAACTAAAGGAGAATTTTTTGCCAAGGGAGGTTTTCTTATGAAAAAAGTACTTGTAACCGGAGCAGACGGTTTTATAGGAAGTCATTTGACCGAGACATTGTTGGAAGCCGGTTATGATGTAAAGGCTTTTGCATATTATAATTCATTTAATTCCTGGGGATGGTTAGACACACTTCCAAAGGAAAAATTAAATCAGATAGAGGTATTTACGGGAGATATCCGTGATCCGAATGGTGTACGTGAGGCGATGAAGGGTGTGGACGGTGTATTCCATTTGGCAGCACTAATTGCAATTCCGTTTAGTTATCATTCGCCGGATTCTTATGTAGATACAAACATTAAGGGAACACTGAATGTACTGCAAGCAGCAAGGGATTTAAATACAGAAAGAGTTCTTGTGACCTCAACCTCTGAAGTGTACGGAACAGCACAGTATGTGCCGATTGATGAAAAACATCCATATCAGGGACAGTCACCATATTCCGCCACAAAAATCGGCGCAGACCGTTTGGCAGAAAGTTTTTACAGAAGTTTTGATTTGCCGGTAAGCATTGTGCGTCCGTTTAATACATTTGGACCGAGACAATCTGCCAGAGCAGTAATTCCGACGATTATTTCCCAGTTGCTGGCCGGAAAAGAGGAAATTAAACTTGGTGCATTAAGTCCAACCAGAGATTTTAATTATGTTAAGGATACGGCAGCAGGATTTTTGGCTATTGCCCGTTCCGATAAAACAATCGGTGAGGAAATCAATATTGCCACACAGCAGGAGATTTCCATTGGTCAGTTGGCAGAAGAAATCATTGCGCAAATTAATCCAAAGGCAAGAATTATTTGCGATGAGCAGCGTCTCCGTCCGGAGAAAAGCGAAGTAAACCGTTTGTTGGGATCTAATGAAAAAATCAAACGACTCACGGATTGGGAGCAGAAGTATACGTTTTCCCAGGGAATTGAAGAGACGATTGAGTTTATCCGCAATAATTTAGACCGTTACAAACCGGATATTTATAATGTGTAACCGAATGATGTTATATTGAAGAAAGAGTATAAAAGGACTTAAACCATCATAAGAAGGAATCTCAAAAGTCGTGTAAAGGACTGCGTGATTCCTTCTTAATTTTTTTGTGGATTTGCCGATATAATATATGAATTATATTCAATTGAAAATCGAACGAAATATTCAGACTCAAGGAGGAGTTATTGAGATGAAATACATTCCATTATCTGTCCCGAATTTTGAGGGGAACGAAGAAGAATATGTGAGAAACGCAGTGGCTGAAGGCTGGGTTTCTACAGGTGGTGCGTACATCAACCAATTAGAAGAACAGATGGCTACCTATCTTGGAGTAAAAAATGCCGTTGCCTGCCAGAGCGGAACTGCAGCTATTCATTTAGGACTTATTGAGAGTGGTGTTGGCTACGAAGATGTAGTTTTGGTTCCGACACTTACTTTTATTGCAGCAGTAAACCCGGTGAAATATCAGATGGCGACTCCGGTGTTTATTGATTGCGACGAGACTTTGACAATGGACCCAAATAAATTGGAAGCCTTTTGTACCAAAGAATGCCATATGCAAGAGGGTGTCTTAGTTACTAACCGTGATGGCAAAAAAGTAAAGGCGGTTGTGGTGGTCCACGTTTTTGGCAACATGGCAGATATGGAACGCATCATGGAAATTGCGAATCTTTTTAATCTCACAGTGATTGAAGATGCAACCGAGGCTCTAGGTACAAAATATACTTCCGGGCTTTATGAAGGAAAGTATGCCGGAACCATTGGTGATTATGGTGCATTTTCCTATAATGGAAATAAAATTATTACAACCGGCGGTGGTGGAATGTTGGTATCAAAGCATGAAGAAAAATTAGCTCATGCAAAATATTTATCCACACAGGCAAAAGATGATGCCCTTTTTTATGAACATAATGAGGTGGGTTATAATTATCGTATGACCAATGTACAAGCTGCACTTGGTGTGGCACAAATGGAATGGTTGCCGGAGTTTGTAAGAAGAAAACAGACGAATTATGAACTTTATAAAGAACTTTTGGAAGGTAAGACGAATGTAAAGTTAATGCCGTTTCGCGCAGGAACCTCCTCAAATTGCTGGTTCTATGCGTTAGATATTAACATGGACAACTTGAAGGTTTCTTTAAGAGAGTTGGTTGAGGAATTAAACAAAAGAGGTGTGGGAACCAGACCGATTTGGGGACTGATTCATGAACAGAAACCGTATAGAGATAATGTGGCCTACAAAATGGAAAAGGCACCCTATTACGCCGGCCGGATTATAAATTTACCGTGCAGCACGAATATTACCAAAGACGAAATCAAGCAGGTTGTAGAAACTGTATGTAACTACATTCAGGAGGTAAGTCTATGAATTCTGAAAAGTTAAATAAATATATTGCAAAACCAGATACGTTAGTTGTGGACGCTATGCAGAAAATTGACATTAATGCAAAAGGTGTTTTGTTTATTGTAGATGAAGAACAGAAACTGATGGGAAGTATTACGGACGGAGACATCCGGCGTTGGTTAATCAAGACCGGAGATTTAAAAGCAGAGATTTTTCATCTGATGAACAAGAACCCAAAGTATGTATTCCGAACGGATGTGAAAAATGCAAAAACGACGATGGACACATACAAGATTAATGCATTGCCGGTTGTTACAAAGGAACATACTTTATGCGACATTATTTATAGAGGAGATATTCAGGAAGCCATTATAGACAAAGAACAGTTGCTGAAAGATGTTCCGGTTGTTGTTATGGCTGGAGGAAAGGGAACCAGACTGTATCCTTATACCAAAGTTCTGCCGAAACCACTTATTCCGATTGGAGATATTCCGATTATGGAACGTATTATTAATCGTTTTCAGGAATATGGTGTGCAACGGTTTTTTGCGACGGTTAACTATAGAAAAAATATGATAAAATCTTATTTCTCTGATACAGAGGGGAATTATTCTATTGAATATGTGGAAGAGGATAAACCATTAGGAACAGCGGGAAGTCTTCGGTTAATCGAAGAAGAATTTACCAAGCCGGTTATTGTTACAAACTGTGATATACTGGTAAGAACGGATTACGATGAACTTTACAGACATCACTGTGAATCAGGGAATGAGATCACGATAGTTAGTGCATTGAAGAACATAGTAGTTCCTTATGGTGTCATTCATGCAAAGGAAAATGGAACCATTGAAGAAATGGAAGAAAAACCGAAACTTTCCTATTTTGTAAACACCGGTATGTATGTATTAAGTCCGGAAGCTTTGAAGAAGATTCCGAAGGATACTTTTTTCCACATGACAGACTTGACCAATCTTCTTTTGAAGGAAAGGAAAAAAGTGGGAATGTATCCGGTTAGTGAAGATTCCTTTTTAGATATGGGTGAATTTGAAGAAATGCGCCGCATGGAGCAGAAGCTGGATTATAAATCTGAGTAGAGATATGATGATGTAGGAGACGGATGCTTGTGCAATGATATCGGTCACCGGATGGTAGTACAGGCGGAATGAATAGTGGCGAGGAGAAAAGACAGTGGACAGAGTATTGATAATTGCAGAAGCAGGAGTAAATCATAACGGAAGTATGGATATGGCAAAGCAATTGGTTGATTTAGCCTATGATTGTGGTGTAGATATTGTAAAATTTCAAACAACAAAGTTGGAGGCGTTGGTCACAAAAGCGGCTCCGATGGCAGAATATCAGGTTAACAATACAAAGCAGAAGACGAATCAGCAAGAGGCTTTAAAAAACGTCATTTTATCCTATGATGAGCATAGAGAACTTTATCAGTATTGTAAAGAAAAAGGAATTGAATATTTGTCGACGCCATTTGACATAGGCAGCATTCATTTTTTGAATGATATGGTATCCTTCTGGAAGGTGCCGTCTGGGGAAATCACGAACTATCCGTATTTAAGAGAAATCGGAAAAACAAAAAAAGATGTAATTATGTCTACCGGAATGAGCACATTAGAAGAAATTCGTGAAGCAATTGGTGTGTTAAAAAAATTCGGCACGCCAAAAATCACATTATTACAATGTACAACGGAATATCCTGCGCCAATTGAAGAAATCAATTTGCGGGCAATGAAAAGGATGAAGGAAGAGTTTGCCTGTGAGGTTGGGTTCTCCGATCACACGGAGGGAATTGAAGTGCCGCTGGCAGCAGTGGCAATGGGGGCAAGTGTAATTGAGAAGCACTTTACATTAGACAAAACATTGCCGGGACTTGATCACAAGGCAAGTGCATCGCCGGAAGAGTTACGCCAACTCGTGAACGGAATTCGCAAGGTCGAGTGTGCATTAGGTAGTGCGGATAAAATAGTGGGCTTTAAGGAAGCAAAGAATAAAGATGTGGCAAGAAAGAGCATTGTTGCTGCAAGGGACATTAAGGCCGGAGAGAATTTTTCGGAAGAGAATCTGACGACAAAAAGGCCGGGAAATGGAGTTTCACCCATGAGATGGGAAGAAATCATAGGAACAGTGGCAAACAGAAATTATAAAGCGGATGAAATAATCGAATTATAATGATAGAAGGAATAAAAAGAAGGAGAAAAGGATAGGCATGAAGGATATAGTAATTGTAGGTGCCGGTGGAGCGGGAAGAGATGCTCTTGGATTAATTGAAAGAGTTAATTCCCAAACAAATGAGTGGAATTTATTAGGATTTGTTGATGAAATCGGCACGAATGAAAATATTTGGGGAACAGATGAAGATGTTTTGCATACCGACAAAGAATTGCACGTGGTACTGGCAATTGCCGATCCCGCAATTCGCAAGAGACTTTATGAAAAATTCAAGGTAAATCCGATGGTAAAGTTTCCGAATCTTATAGATCCTTCTTCGATAAGTTTGAATAAAGTAACAATGGGACAGGGCAATCAGATATATCCGGGAACTGTTTTTGCTGTATTTGTGGAAATTGGAGATTTTAACATTATTCAATTGTCAAGTACCATTGGTCATGATAGTAAGATTGGAAATTTCAATCAGATTAATCCAGGGTGTAATATTTCGGGAAATGTAGTAACCGCTGATGGGGTTCAGATTGGAACCGGAAGCCAAGTTCTTCAGGAACGGAAAATTGGGGAAAATGCCATTATCGGTGCGGGTTCGGTAATTATTAAAGATGTTCCGGGGAACTGCACGGTTGTAGGTGTTCCGGGAAAGGTTATTAAGCAATCGTAATATAGAGGAGGCAATATGAAAAAAATTACTGTTTTTAGCGGTAACAGAGCGGAGTTTGGACTTTTGTTTCCGATAATTGTAGAAATAAGCAAAAAATATCAAGTCGACATAATCCTATCGGGCGGTCATGTTCTTTCTCCTTGGAATACGAAGGGTGATGTTATAGAACAATTAGAAACCCATGAAGTAAAGTGTAATATTAAGACCATTGAATTAGACGACCAAAGTGACGCTTATACTCGTAGTTTAGGCGCAATTTATGATGGAACATTGGATTATTATGCGGAGAATAAGGACGTTTCGTTGGCAATAGTATTGGGAGACCGTATAGAATCTTTTGCATTTTCATTAGGCTCGTTTTATAGTCAGATTCCATTAGTGCATTTGTGCGGTGGTGATGTTGCGAATGATCCGAGTTTTGATACCAATGTTAGACATAGTATATCGAAACTGGCTAATTATCATTTTACAGTAAGCGAGAGAGGAAAAAATACATTGATTCAAATGGGCGAGGAGGAACATCGTGTTTTATTTATGGGAAATCCGAGCTTTGATTATGAAAGAATGGGATTTCTTCCTGAAATGAACGAACTAAAGCAAGAGTATGGCATCAATGAAGAAGATGCGGTTGTTCTTTTTACGTTCCATCCGGTTTGTAAAAAAAGTGCAGAAGAAAACTACGGAGAGTTTAAGGCGTGCTTAGATGCTATTATCGACACGGAAGTGGACAAAATTATAGTTACTTATCCAAATAATGACCCGGGTTACGAGCAAATCGTGGAATACCTGGAGAATGTTAGTGAAAATGACAGGATTTGTTGCAAAAAGAACTTGGGAACTTTCAATTATTTGGGACTAATGAAATATTTTAAAACCATTGTTGCAGGTAACTCAAGCAGTGGTTTATCAGAGCCGTCGTGGTTTTGTGTACCTAGTTTAAATATTGGAGAACGTCAGGGTGACCGAATACGTGGAGGAAATGTTATTGATGTTCCTGCAGATGGGAATGCGGTTAAGAACACACTTCAAGAGGTACTGGATAATTATGAAGCGTTATATGAAAAAAATAAACAGATGAAATCGGTTTTTGGCAATGGTGAAGCGGCAATTAAAGCTGTAAACTATATTGATTCAATTATTGATATTGAAAGAAAAGAACAGTTATTCAAAAAATTCATCGAAAAAAGAGATAAAGAATTTTGAAGAATCTGTAATCAGTTATAAAGGAAGTTGTAGAATGAAGAACAAATGTATACTTGTTATCGGATTAGGCTCCATGGGTAGAAGACGAAGCAGGTTAATTAAAAAAATGGATAGTTCAATACAGATAGTCGGAGTTGATTTAGAAGAAAGTCGTAGAGAACAGGCACATAAGGAATTGGGAATAAAAACAGTAAAATCAATTGCCGAAGCGGTTTCGGAGTTTTTTCCAAGTGCAGCATTTGTATGCACTTCGCCATTATCGCATGCAGGAATAATTTCAGAGTGCTTAGACTACGGGCTTAATATATTCACGGAAATCAATTTGGTTACGGATGGATACGAAGAGAATCTTAAAAAAGCCGCTGAAAAAGAGTTGAAGATTTTTATGTCATCCACACCATTGTATAGGAAAGAAATCCGTTACATAAATCAACAAGTTCAACAGGCGAAGGAGAAGGTGAACTACATTTATCATGTGGGGCAGTATTTGCCGGATTGGCATCCATGGGAAAGTTACAAGAATTTCTTTGTTGGGAATACACGAACAAACGGATGCAGGGAAGTGTTTGCGATTGAGTTGCCGTGGATGATAGAAACATTCGGAAAAATTACGAATGTTATGGTTCAGAAGTGTAAGATGACGGAATTGGAGATTTCTTATCCGGACAGTTTTCAGGCCTTATTTACGCATGAAACCGGAGTTATGGGCATGGTGGCATTTAATGTTGTATCCCGCAAGGCAGTGAGAAGCCTTGAGATTTACGGAGAAGATCTTTATTTAGAATGGGACGGAACGCCGTTTGGTTTGAGACAATATAATGTGAACAACAAAACAACGGAAACCATTGATTTATATCCGGACGTGGAACAGAATCCGGAGTACAGTTCTGTGATTGTAGAAAATATGTACACATCGGAAATCAAGGCATTTTTTGACTATATTGAGAAAGATGTTTGCCCTGCACACACGATGGAGAAAGACATGGAAGTGTTGGCGTTGATTGACCGAATTGAGGGGTAGTATGAAAAAAAGTTTGAAGATTGGATTTGTAGGAATTGGTTCGATTGCCAAAAGACATTTGAAAAATCTTGTTCATTGTTTGAAAGAACGTGGATACGAGTATGTGATTGATGTGATTCGTAGCGGGCACGGGACGCCTCTTACAGAAGATTTACAGCAGTTTATTTGTAGTTCCTATGTATATGGTCAGGAAATACCGGAAGACTATGACATCATGTTTTTTACAAATCCTACAGCGATGCATTTCGATGCAATAAAAAAATACGGAAAATGCGGAAAAAATTTGTTTATAGAGAAACCTGTTTTTCATACTTATAACTTAGATGTGAGCGAACTAGGGTTGAGGGAAGATGGCGTGCAATATGTGGCATGTCCGTTGCGTTATACAAATGTCATCCAATATCTGAAGGACAATATAGATTGTTCAGAGGTGTTTTCTGTTCGGGCGATTTGTTCCAGTTATCTTCCGGAGTGGAGACCGGAAACAGATTATCGCAAAACTTACAGTGCGCATAAAGACATGGGTGGCGGTGTATCCATTGACTTGATTCATGAATGGGACTATCTGACATATTTGTTCGGAATGCCGGATAAAGTTATAAATATTTGTGGGAACTATTCAAATTTGGAAATTGACAGTGATGATTGTTCCATATATATCGGTAAGTCGGATGCAATGTTATATGAGTTGCATTTGGATTATTTTGGTCGAGAAACGATTAGAAAAGTAGAGATTTTTACAGAAGATGAAACGATAGTGGGTGATTTGAACAAATCGGAGATTCGTTATTTGTGCAGCGGAAAGCAGATATCATTTAAGGAAAAAAGAGACGATTATCAGGTGCGGGAAATGAAGCGCTTTTTAGATATGATTGAAGGGAAAGCGGTGAATGAAAATACGATAGAAAATGCCTTGAAGGTACTAAAGATAGCGAAGGGAGAGTAATATGAATTACTTATTTACAATTTGTGGTAGAGCAGGATCGAAAGGCTTTAAAAACAAGAATTTGAAAAACATGTTGGGTGTTCCGTTGGTTTACTATACATTGGCCACAATCGGGTTGTATAAAGAACAATATGGCAAAAATGACACCATAAGAGTGGTGTTAAACACAGATAGTATGGACCTTATCAAGATTGCAAAAAAACAGGACGCAATAGAATTTTTCACGATTGAAAGAACCGCCGATTTAAGTGGTGATACCGTTTCCAAATATGATGTAATTAAAGACTGTCTGGTTCGTTCGGAGGAGCACTACAAATGTAAGTTTGATATGATTATTGATTTGGATTTGACCTCCCCGCTTAGAACTGTGGAAGATGTTAAGGCTGCTATTGAAAAAAAGAAAGACAGACAAGTTGCGGATGTTGTGTATTCGGTAACACACTCCCGTCGAAGCCCTTATTTTAATATGGTAAAAGAAGAAAATGGCTTCTATGGAAAGGTTATTAAATCGGAATATGTCACACGTCAGCAGGCACCTGTTTTATATGATATGAATGCGTCTATATATGCATATTCCCGAGAGACTCTTTTAAATAAAACAATATTTGAAGCATTTGAAAAAGCGGATATCATTGTAATGAGAGATACAGCGGTGCTGGATATTGATGGAGAAGAAGATTTTGAATTAATGAGCGTAATTGCTAACTATCTGATTGAGAAGTATGGGGAATATGGAAAGGTTTATTCTGCGGCGAAAGGAATCATGAATGAGAATGAATAGAAAATAAAAAATCATTCGTTGTAAAGTTTTTATATACTTTATCCGATAAAAAATACATAAAGGATACTTTTGTAAATTTCACATGGAGGTGAGTCGTATGATAACAGACGGAATTAAATCAGTAGGAACAAATTATCAGAGTACACCGGTAAGCACCGTTGCACGACCAAGTGTAGCAGAACAGCCGGTAGTTAGCGCACAGGATGTGGTGGCTGCACAGCCGCAGATTTCCATTACCGTAGGAGAAAGTGTAAACAGTGATGGAAACAGAGAAGCGACAGACAGCGAGCAGAAGCTTTCGATTGAAGCATTGAAGAAAGCGGTTGCTGAGATTAACAAACAGAGCAACAACTCCACCGTTCAGTTTGGTATTCATGAAGAAACCAACCGAATTACAATTAAGATTTTAGATAAATCAACCAGAGAAGTAATCCGTGAATTCCCACCGGAAAAGGTATTAGACCAGATTGCAAAGGCTTGGGAATTAGCAGGTCTTATGGTAGATGAAAAGAGATAGGGGGACCAAAGAATGGCAATTAGATTATCAGGTATTGCGTCAGGCTTAGATACCGATGCTATGGTACAGGAATTGGTATCTGCATATAGCTTAAAACAGGAAAATTATGAAAAACAAAAAACAAAATTAGAGTGGAAGCAAGAAGTTTGGAAAGACTTAAATAAATCCATTTATGGATTCTATACCACGACCCTCAGCAATATGAGAAGAGCGGCGGCTTTCCAGAATAAAAAGAATTGTAATATCTCTGATCCTACAAAGGCTACTGTGTCTGCAGCATCGAACGTTGCAAATGGAACACAGCTTGTTGAGATTCGGGATTTGGCAAAAGCTTCTTACCTAACCGGTTCTGCGCTTTCCAGAGCAGATGGAAGCACTGAAAAAATTACGACATCTACAAAATTGTCCGATTTGGGAATTGCAAATGGCACAATTAAGGTTCAGACAGCTGACGGAGTAAAAGAATTTAATATTTCTGCAGATGAAACCATTGCAGCTTTTACAAGCCGCTTCCAGTCAGAAACCGGTGTAAAGATGACTTTTGATGCCAACCACAAACAGTTCATTATGTCATCTGACAGCGGAGCAAAAAATAACTTTAACATGGTTGTAGAAAGTGCGGATGATTACAATACATTAGCATCCCTTGGACTTGCCACAGCAGAGCAGAAAGCTACATACGATCCGAATTATGTAGAAGGAACAACACCTGTTGCATATAAACAGGATGGAACTGATGCGACATTTATCATTAACGGAGCAAAGTATACATCGGAAAGCAACTCCATTACCGTAAACGGATTAACCATAAATGCAACCGGTATTACAAGCGGCCCGATTACTGTTACGACCACTCAGGATACCGATGGCATGTATAAGATGATTAAGGAATTTATTACAGGATACAACGACCTTATTAATTCCATCACTGAGAAATACAATGCCAATACAGCAAAAGGCTATGAACCGCTTACCGATGAAGAAAAGGAAGCAATGTCTGAAGACCAGATTGAAAAATGGGAAAAGAAGATTAAAGATTCCTTGCTTAGAAGAGATGGTACATTAAGCGACCTTATGAACACCATGACAAGAGTGATGGCAGGTGGCGTAGAAGTCGGTGGAGAAAAAATGTATCTCTCTGATTTCGGTATTGCAACACTTGGCTTTATGGGTGCAGAAGAGAATAAATACAATGCATACCACATCAATGGTGATGCGGAGGATTCCAATACTGCAGATAAGACAGATAAGTTGCGTGCAATGATTGAATCTGATCCGGATAAGGTTGCAGATTTCTTTAACGAATTGTCAAAGAAGATGTATGACACCCTTACTGATAAAATGAAATCTTCTTCTATGAGAAGTGCGTACACCATTTATAACGATAAGCAACTGGATAAGGAAATGAAGGAAATCGAAGATAACATTTCCGAGTGGGAAGACAGAGTTGCAGAGTATGAAGACTATTGGTATAAAAAATTTACCGCAATGGAACAGGCACTTACAAAATTACAAGCTCAGACATCACAGTTGGCATCCTTATTAGGAACCGGCCAATAGGCGACTTTGGGAGGATAGGTCATGACACCAAGTAACAAAGGTTATGCTGCATATGCAAACAATAGGATTTTAACGGCCACGCCGGCAGAATTAACCCTGATGTTATACGATGGAGCTATCAAGTTCGGTAATATTGCAAGAACTGCAATGGAAAATGGTGAAATTGAAAAAGCGCACAATAATATTATGAAAGTGCGCAACATCATTACAGAATTTCAGGCAACCTTAAACCATTCGTATGAAGTTTCCAAGGAATTTAACCGTGTTTACGAATATATTAAATTCTGCTTAACAGAAGCAAACATAAAAAAAGACATCGAAATGATGGACCGGGCATTAAGCACACTCCGCGTTATGCGAGAGACTTGGAAACAGGTTATGGAACTTAACAGAACAATGAAGGCGAACAACTAATATGCAGGAAAAAGACTATATTCAAATGCTAATTCAGAGCCTCGAAAAAAAGATAGAGGCTCTGGAAAAAATTCAAACATATAATATTGAGCAGAATGATATTCTTCAGCAGAACGAAGTGGATTTTGATGCGTGGGAAGCAACTGTTGATAAAAAGGGAGAAGAAATTGATAAGATCGCTTTTTATGATGAGGGGTTTGAAAATGTTTACCAACGTGTAAAAGAGATGTTAGAAACCAAACGCGAAGCATTTAAAGAAGAAATCAAAACGCTTCAGAAATTGATTACAAAAATCACAGAGTTAACTGTGAATGTGCAAGTCCAGGAAGAACGGAACAAGCAGCTGGCACAGACATGTTTTACCCGCTACAAAAAGCAGTCCCGTCAGTTTAAGGAAAACAAAAAGGTATTAAATGTTTATCGTAATCAGATGAGACAAACCAATGTAGTGGATGCACAGTTTTTAGACAAGAAAAATTAAGAGCAAAATAAAAAGCAATGTTTTCATGAAATCATGAGAGCATTGCTTTTTTAATATTTTCTGTCACAAATCATTCCTGCGTAAAGGCTGGTTGCATACGGAGCAGAGAAATTCTTGCCAGGGTTTTTGTACGCGACTACAACCTTGTTTACGTATTCCATAGGATTGATAGAAATTTGATTAGACCGTCGGTACAGTGCGTTTTTGAAACGATTTAAACTGTCGAATAATTCGTCGGCATCCGGGCTGTTGACCATTTCTTTTAATCGGTTTTCTTCTATATTAATATAACCATTTTCGTCTACGACAATTCCGGCGGGTTCTAACTCGTTTTTAAACGCATCGGCAGTGGAGCGTAAACCATGTTCCAATTTGCCGATGTGTCGCTGTGAGTCTTTATAATTATGAGCGACTTTCAGTGCCGCATTATAGGACTGTGTCAAGCGGGATAGGTTTTCGTACACGGCATCTGCATCGTTTTCAAAACCGATTATAACCGGTCGGTCTTCCTCGGTAATGCCTTGGATGGTGATTTCAAATTCCTTGTTAATGGTAAAATTATTGGAAAGAGCACTGTGTTGCGAACCGTTTATGGAAAAAACTGCATTTTTTGCCGCTTTTGCTTCTTCGTGAATTCCCAAAATGTTTAATGCTTTTGTTGAACCGGAGTCCATTGCAGGAACGATTTCAAATAAATGAGACTCGCCCTCGATTAATCCGGTGTCTTTGGAAGTTAGGATTAACGAAGAACCAGCTTCCGGATCGGAGTCTATAAAAGCATTTAAACCGACATTTGCAGTATTAATCAATCGTGTCAATTTTTCTTGTACGTCTATATTGGTGTCAGATTCGGTTACACCAAATTGGAATTCATACACAGTGGTACTATTGGATAAATCGAAAGAGTATTGGCCGGTTGGGATACTTTTTTCATTTTCCGGTAAATAATGACCGATGTTTATCTGCGGTCCGGCCATTTGAAAGACTTCGATTGTAAAACCGTCACTTGTGGCACGCTCCGGGGATTCCTCACCTACATAAGTTGCTTTGATTAATTCCTTGTTGGAAGAAGAAGCAACCTTCTTTTTAAATGCGCCTGCAGATATATCATCCATATCACTTAAAGAAAGGGCGGTTTTGGACAATGACAAAGAAGCCTCTTTAATATCAATGGCAAATTTGGAGGCCTCACCATTTTCCATACCCTGAATCTTATACAGAGGGGATTCTTTATTCACTTTTACCATGTGATTGTAAATAGAGCGCAGTTCACTCTTTTTGTGAGTATCATAGCGGGAAAGCTGTTTGTTTCCGTATGTACTTAGATAATAAGAAGATATTGTATCAATAACTGCCAAAGAAAAACCCTCCTTTCTTCCGTGAAATTCCGCAGTGACAAAGTCATCCGTGCTATGGCCATTGCGGATAGGGCATACTAAATCCATTTATACATTATTATTATAAACCTATTTTTTTGTTTTGTCATCAACTAAATAAGAAAATACTTTACAAATACCACCTATATATTGTATAATAGCAAAGCTCGTGAACACAAAGTGGCGAAAAACATAAAAAAATAGTTGACGTGAGAAAGGCTATGTGCTAGTATAGACTAGCGATGGAAGTAGGTCTTTTTTTTATGCCTAAAAACGCGAGAAATATAAGTGGAGGTGGAAGTTGTGCGCACAAGAATAACATTGGCATGTACAGAATGCAAACAGCGTAACTATAACATGACCAAAGACAAAAAAACTCATCCGGACAGAATGGAAACCAAGAAGTACTGCAGATTCTGCAAGACTCATACGTTACACAAGGAAACCAAATAGTTCGAGAGAGAAGGAGTAAGATTATGAGCGAAAACGAAAAAGTAGTTCAGAAGAGAAGCTGGTTTGCTGAGCTTAAATCCGAATTTCGCAAGATTGTTTGGCCTGACAAGAAGTCACTGTTCCGCCAGACTGTAGCAGTTGTAATCGTTTCTATATTATTAGCATTAGTAATTGCAGGAATTGATTACGTTGTTCAGCTTGGTTTGGATATCTTAATGAAAATGTAAAGGTAAGGGTGATTTAGATGGCAGAGGCGAACTGGTATGTAGTTCATACCTACTCAGGATATGAGAATAAGGTAAAAGCAAACATTGACAAAACAATTGAGAATCGTCACTTAGAGGATCAGATCTTAGAAGTTCAGGTTCCTATGCAAGACGTTGTCGAATTGAAAAATGGGACAAGAAAACAGGTTCAGAAGAAAATGTTTCCTGGTTATGTGCTTATTAATATGGTAATGAATGATGACACATGGTACGTTGTCAGAAATACCAGAGGAGTAACCGGATTTGTCGGTCCGGGCTCAAAGCCGGTACCATTAACTGATGTTGAAATGGCTTCATTGGGCATCAGAAGAAGCAACATTGTGGTTGACTTTGAAGTGGGCGACATGATCTCCGTTATTGGAGGTGTATGGGCCGGAACGGTTGGATCTGTTCTTGCAATTAACGAACACAAACAGAGTGTTACAATCAATGTTGATTTATTCGGTCGCGAAACACCGGTAGAAATCAGTTTCGCAGAAATCAAAAAAATGTAAATGTAAAGATGTTTTTTAGTAAGGAGGCAATTCCAAATGGCAAAGAAAGTAGAAGGATATATCAAATTGCAGATTCCTGCTGGTAAGGCTACTCCAGCTCCTCCAGTTGGTCCTGCACTTGGTCAGAAAGGTGTTAACATTGTTGAATTTACAAAACAGTTTAACGCTAGAACAGCAGATAAGGGAGATGTTATCATCCCTGTAGTTATTACAGTATATGCAGATAAGAGCTTTAGCTTCGTAACAAAGACTCCGCCTGCAGCTGTATTAATCAAAAAAGCATGCAACATTAAATCCGGTTCCGGAGTTCCGAACAAGAACAAAGTTGCAACAATTACCAAAGCTCAGGTTAAAGAAATCGCTGAAACAAAAATGCCAGACTTAAACGCAGCAAGCCTTGAAGCAGCTATGAGCATGATCGAAGGTACTGCAAGAAGTATGGGTGTAACTGTAGCAGAATAATTTTTAACCAAATTAAACGTAAGAATTAGTAACATTTAATCATAGTGGGAGGGACCTCTCCCGATAATACCACAGGAGGTATATTGTAATGAAAAGAGGAAAGAAATATTTAGAAGCTGCAAAAGTTTTCGACAGAACTCAGCAGTATGAAACAGCAGAAGCTATTTCTTTAGTAAAGAAAGTTTCTGTTGCAAAGTTTGATGAAACAATCGAAGCTCATATCAGAACCGGATGTGACGGACGTCACGCTGATCAGCAGATCCGTGGTGCTGTAGTATTACCACATGGTACAGGTAAAACTGTTCGTGTGTTAGTATTTGCTAAGGGCGCTAAATTAGATGAAGCACAGGAAGCTGGTGCAGATTTCGTTGGTGGTGAGGAATTAATTCCAAGAATCCAGAACGATGGATGGTTTGATTTCGACGTTGTAGTTGCAACACCTGACATGATGGGCGTTGTTGGTCGTTTGGGACGTGTACTCGGACCGAAGGGCTTAATGCCAAACCCAAAAGCAGGTACTGTAACAATGGATGTTAAAAAAGCAGTTGAAGATATCAAAGCTGGTAAGATTGAGTACAGATTGGACAAGACAAACATTATCCACGTGCCAGTTGGAAAAGCATCATTTACAGAAGAACAGTTAGCGGACAACTTCCATGCCATCATGGATGCAATCATCAAAGCTAAACCGGCAGCAGTTAAAGGTCAGTATTTAAAGAGCGTAACACTCGCTCCTACAATGGGACCTGGTGTGAAGATTAACACAGTTAAACTTCAGTAATCGGTAAAACTTTGTATTGACATCTATAAATAAAACAGTTATAATCACATTTGTGTTTATGACAAACACGACCGAAGACAGTAGGTGCCACAAGGCGTAACCGTATGGCCTACCGAGGGTTTTATGAACGCATCGTAAGCAACATGCTTATGAATGATGTAAGACATTACACCTCTCTGTCTTTGGACAGAGAGGTTTTTTCATTAAAACCTCGTCCTCGTCGGAGGAAAAATTTGAAAAAGGAGGTACATGATTCGTGGCAAAGGTAGAACTTAAACAGCCAATCGTACAGGAAATTTCAGAACAGATCAAAGACGCACAGGCAGTTGTGTTAGTTGATTATCGTGGATTAACTGTAGAACAGGACACAGAGTTACGTAAACAGTTAAGAGAAGCTGGTGTTACTTATAAAGTTTATAAGAACACAATGATGAGATTTGCATTTAAGGGTACTGCATTTGAAAGCCTTGACGCTGATTTAGAAGGACCGAGCGCAGTTGCTATTTCTACAACAGATGCAACAGCTCCTGCAAGAGTTCTTGCTAAGTTTGCAAAAACTGCTCCAAAGTTAGAATTAAAGAGCGGTGTTGTTGAAGGTGCATACTACAATGCAGCACAGATCGCACAGATCGCAGCAATCCCATCAAGAGAAGAATTACTTTCCAGATTACTTGGAAGTATGCAGTCTCCAATCGCCAACTTTGCTCGTGTGCTTAAGCAGATCGCTGAAAAAGGCGGCGAAGCAGCACCGGTTGCAGAGGAAGCTCCGGTAGTTGAAGAAGCACCGGTTGAAGCACCTGTAGCTGAAGAAGCTACAACAGAAGAAGCATAGACTTCACGATAGAAGCGCAAGCTTCGTAAAAATAACAAACATAAACATCCTATAAGGGATACAATTTCAAAAACCAAAATGGAGGTAAATTATAATGGCAAAATTAACAACAGCTGAAATGATTGAAGCTATTAAAGAGTTAAGCGTATTAGAATTAAACGAATTAGTAAAAGCATGTGAAGAAGAATTTGGTGTATCTGCAGCAGCAGGCGTTGTAGTTGCAGCAGCTCCAGGAGCAGCAGCAGAAGCAGCTGAAGAAAAGACAGAATTCGACGTTGAATTAACAGAAGTAGGAGCAGAAAAAGTTAAAGTTATCAAAGTTGTTCGTGAAGTAACCGGACTTGGACTTAAAGAAGCTAAAGACCTTGTTGACGGAGCACCAAAAATGCTTAAAGAAGGCGTTGAAAAGGGCGAAGCTGAAGCAATCAAGAAGAGCCTTGAAGAAGCTGGCGCTAAAGTTACTATTAAATAATAATAAGTTTCGTAAAGACCGTCGCATTTGCGGCGGTCTTTTTGTGTATAGACATCGCAGAGCAGAGATTGCTCCAATTACTTTTGTGACTCGTTGCGCGAAAACAATGAACGGTGTGAGTTGTACGGCATAGAATTATTTATAACGGTTTATATATTCCCACGGCTCAAGTAAAGAAGCTAAGAAAAAGCAGTGGTGTAGATAAAAAGGAGCCGGACCTATTTCGCAGATGCGATTTTGCCGCCGCAACGAGCATCAAGAAATAGGGTTCCGGCTCCTTTTTTACTAATGTTAATTTTTTCCTTGACTTCTTTACTTGACACGTGGTAATATATACGTTGCACTATTGTGGTGTCATAGGCCTATTTTCTTACTAAACTTGGGCAGCCTACCCTTTATCCTGGCTTGTGAGGAAAGAAGCGTTTCAGCGGGTGAATGAACCTGACAACAAAAAAACGAGAGGTGAAACGTCGATGGAGAGAAACAGAATACGTCCGGCGAGTGCCGGTAAAAGTGTTCGTATGAGCTATTCGAGACAAAAAGAAGTTCTGGAAATGCCGAATCTGATTGAAGTTCAGAAGGATTCCTATGAATGGTTTGTCAAAGAAGGCTTGAAAGAGGTGTTTGCAGATATTTCCCCAATATCTGATTACAGCGGACATCTCAGCTTGGAATTTGTTGATTTTACTCTTTGCGAAAATGATGTAAAATACACAATTCCGGAATGTAAAGAAAGAGATGCAACATATGCAGCTCCTCTTAAGGTAAAAGTAAGACTTTACAACAAAGAAGCAGATGAAATTAGTGAAAATGATATTTTCATGGGAGATCTGCCATTAATGACAGAGACCGGTACATTCGTAATTAACGGTGCAGAACGTGTTATCGTTAGCCAGTTAGTTCGTTCTCCGGGTATTTATTATGATATTACACACGACAAGATCGGAAAAACACTTTACGCTTGTACAGTTATTCCAAACCGTGGTGCATGGTTAGAGTATGAAACAGATTCTAACGATGTTTTTTCCGTGCGCGTTGACAGAACCAGAAAAGTACCTGTTACCGTATTAGTTCGTGCGTTAGGCTATGGAACAAACCAGGAAATTTTAGATTTATTCGGAGATGAACCGAAGATTTTGGCAAGTATTGCAAAGGATCCGTCTTGTAGTGCAGAATTGCCGGAAGGTTCATACGAAAGAGGCCTTTTAGAATTATATAAAAAGATCAGACCGGGCGAACCGTTGTCTGTAGATAGCGCTGAAAGCTTAATTACAGCAATGTTTTTTGACCCAAGAAGATACGATCTTGCAAAAGTTGGACGTTATAAATTCAATAAGAAATTAATGTTCAGAAATCGTATTGCAGGTCATGTATTGGCTGAAGATGTTGTTGATACATTAACAGGTGAAGTGTTGGCAGAAGCAGGTACAGAAGTAACCAGAGAACTTGCTGATACCATTCAGAATGCAGCTGTTAAATATGTATATATCCAGACAGAAAGCCGTAAGGTAAAAGTACTTTCTTCCATGATGGTAGACATTACAAGCTTTGTTGATGTTGATCCGAAGGAAGTTGGTGTTACGGAGCTTGTTTACTATCCTGTATTGGAAAAGATCTTAGCAGAATGCGAAGGCCTTTCCGCAGAGGAATTAAAAGAAGCAATTAAAAATAATATTAATGATCTTATTCCAAAGCACATTACAGTTGAAGACATTATTGCATCTATCAACTACAATATGCATTTAGAATATGGTCTTGGTAACAGCGATGATATCGACCACTTAGGAAACAGACGTATCCGTGCGGTTGGTGAATTGTTGCAGAACCAGTATAGAATCGGTTTGTCCAGATTAGAAAGAGTTGTTCGTGAAAGAATGACAACTCAGGATTTGGAAACCGTTACTCCACAAAGCTTAATCAACATTAAGCCGGTAACAGCGGCTGTGAAAGAATTCTTTGGTTCTTCCCAGTTGTCTCAGTTTATGGATCAGAACAACCCTCTTGGTGAGTTAACACACAAGAGACGTCTTTCTGCGTTAGGACCTGGTGGTCTTTCCAGAGACCGTGCCGGATTCGAAGTTCGAGACGTTCATTATTCCCACTATGGAAGAATGTGTCCGATCGAAACGCCTGAAGGTCCAAACATCGGTTTGATTAACTCTCTTGCTACCTATGCAAGAATTAACGAATACGGATTTGTTGAAGCTCCTTACAGAAAGATTGACAAAACAGATCCTAAGAATCCTCGCGTAACAGATGAAGTTATCTATATGACTGCAGATGAAGAGGATAATTATCACGTAGCTCAGGCGAACGAAGCTTTAGATGAAAACGGATACTTCGTTCGTAACTCCGTATCCGGTCGTTACAGAGAAGAAACACAGGAATATGAAAAGAGCAAATTTGATTATATGGACGTGTCTCCAAAGATGGTATTCTCTGTTGCGACAGCGTTAATTCCATTCTTGGAAAACGACGACGCGAACCGTGCCCTCATGGGATCTAACATGCAGCGTCAGGCAGTACCGCTTATGACAACCGAAGCTCCTGTTGTTGGTACCGGTATGGAACCAAAAGCAGCAGTTGACTCCGGTGTATGTGTTGTTGCGAAAAAAGCCGGTATTGTAGAACGTTCTACATCCAGAGAGATTACTATTAAATATGACGAAGATGGTTCAAAAGAAACATACTACTTGACCAAATTCTCAAGAAGTAACCAGTCAAACTGCTACAACCAGAAGCCAATCGTATTTAAGGGTGACCATGTTGAAGCAGGCGAAGTTATCGCAGACGGACCATCCACAGCAAATGGTGAATTAGCACTTGGTAAAAACCCATTAATCGGTTTCATGACCTGGGAAGGCTATAACTACGAAGATGCTGTTTTGTTAAGCGAAAGATTAGTTCGTGATGACGTATATACTTCTATTCATATCGAAGAATATGAAGCAGAAGCAAGAGACACCAAGTTAGGACCGGAAGAAATCACACGTGATGTTCCGAGTGTTGGTGATGATGCGTTAAAAGATTTAGATGAAAGAGGTATCATCCGAATTGGTGCTGAAGTTCGTGCCGGAGACATCCTGGTTGGTAAGGTTACTCCTAAGGGAGAAACAGAACTTACGGCAGAAGAGAGATTACTCCGTGCAATTTTCGGTGAGAAAGCCAGAGAAGTAAGAGATACTTCCCTTAAGGTTCCTCACGGTGAATATGGTATCGTTGTTGATGCTAAGGTATTTACAAGAGAAAATGGTGATGAATTATCTCCTGGTGTAAATCAAGCAGTACGCATTTACATTGCACAGAAGAGAAAGATTTCTGTTGGTGATAAGATGGCCGGTCGTCATGGTAACAAGGGTGTTGTTTCCCGCGTATTACCGGTAGAAGATATGCCATACTTACCAAACGGACGTCCGCTTGATATCGTGCTCAACCCACTTGGTGTACCTTCACGTATGAACATCGGTCAGGTACTTGAAATCCACCTTTCCTTAGCGGCTAAGGCACTCGGATTCAATGTTGCCACACCGGTATTCGATGGTGCAAATGAGCAGGATATCATGGATACTCTTGATTTGGCAAATGATTATGTTAATACAGAATGGGAAGAGTTCGAAGCTAAGTACAAAGAAGAACTTCACCCGGATGTTTTACAGTACCTCTATGACAACAGAGAGCACAGAAAACTTTGGAAGGGCGTACCGATTTCCCGTGACGGTAAGGTAAGACTCCGCGACGGACGTACAGGCGAATATTTTGACGGCCCTGTTACAATCGGTCACATGCACTACCTCAAACTTCACCACTTGGTAGATGATAAGATTCACGCTCGTTCTACAGGTCCTTACTCCTTAGTAACACAGCAGCCGCTCGGTGGTAAAGCACAGTTCGGTGGACAGCGTTTCGGTGAAATGGAAGTTTGGGCACTGGAAGCTTACGGTGCATCCTATACACTCCAGGAAATCTTAACTGTTAAGTCCGATGATGTTATCGGTCGTGTTAAGACATACGAAGCTATTATCAAGGGTGATAATATCCCTGAATCCGGCATTCCGGAATCATTCAAGGTATTGTTAAAAGAATTACAGTCCCTTGGTCTTGATGTCAGAGTACTTCGTGAGGATAATACAGAAGTTGAAATCATGGAATCTGTTGATTATACCGATTCTGATTTCAGATTTGAAATGGATAACGAATCACGTAATTACAACTATGAAAACGAATCCTTCTCGGCTCATGGTTACCAGAAACAGGAATTTGATTCTGAGAGCGGAGAATTGGTGAACGCAGATGAAGAAGATTTCGCAGATGAAGATTATGATATGGACATCGCGGATGATTACGGTGATTTAGACGAATAAGACATCTGATAAAATAAGTTGGAAGGAGTGCCAAAAATGTCAGAAACAAAAACAGAAGCATATCAGCCAATGACATTTGATGCAATCAAAATCGGATTAGCATCACCTGAGAAAATCAGAGAATGGTCAAGAGGCGAAGTTACAAAGCCTGAGACTATTAACTATAGAACCTTGAAACCGGAAAAAGAAGGTCTTTTCTGTGAAAAGATCTTCGGACCGAGCAAGGACTGGGA
>JAZNWA010000003.1:0-141653 GCA_045593085.1 Lachnospiraceae bacterium
ATCAAGAGTGACGGAGAAATCGAAAAATTAAATCGTTACATCCAGAACTTACTTGGATGCGAATACGATGAAGTATATGACAAGTTAGAAGAATTATTAAACCAGATTCTTCCAAAGAAGAGACTTCGTGAATACGGTGTAACCGAAGCAGATATTCCTGTATTTACAAAATCTGTTATGGAAACCCAGGGACGTTTAATGGGCAACAACTTCGTTGAACTTGACTACGACAGAGTATTTAAGATTTATTCAGAACTCTACTAAGCGGCAGAGCTTAGCAAATATACAAACATAAAAAACGCAGCAGAGTATTTTATGTTTGCCATGAATAACACTTTAGCCGAATCCATAAAAAGGATGTGGCAAGTGAAGATAAGGAGAGAACAAAAATGGCATTAATGACAGGCGAACAGTATATTGAAAGTATGCGCAAAATGAAACTGAACGTTTATATGTTCGGTGAGAAGGTTGAAAATGTAGTTGACAACCCAATTTTAAGACCATCATTAAACTCTGTAAGAATGACCTATGATTTAGCACAGGATCCACAGTACAAAGATTTAATGACCGTTACATTAGAAGACGGAAGAGTAATTAACCGTTTCTGTAACATCCACAGAGATACAACTGACTTAATGAATAAAGTTAAAATGCAGCGTCTTTGCGGACAGAAGACAGCTTCCTGTTTCCAGAGATGTGTAGGTATGGACGCATTCAATGCTTTATATTCTACAACTTTTGAAATTGACAAGAAGTATGGTACAACCTACCATGAAAACTTCAAGAAATTCTTAAGAATGTCTCAGGACCTTGACTTAACAGTTGACGGTGCTATGACAGACCCTAAGGGTGACAGAAATCTTCCGCCACACGCTCAGCCGGACAAAGATATGTATCTTCGTGTAGTAGAAAGAAGACCAGATGGTATCGTTGTTCGTGGTGCAAAAGCTCACCAGACAGGTATCATTAACTCTCAGGAAGTTATTGTAATGCCGACTATGGCTATGGGCCCGGATGATAAAGATTACGCAGTATCCTTCGCTGTTCCAACAGATGCTGAAGGTATCGTAATGATTATCGGACGTCAGTCTTGTGATACAAGAAAATTAGAAAATGCTCCAATGGATACCGGTAACAGCGAATTCGGTGGTGTTGAAGCTCTTACAATCTTTGATAACGTATTCGTACCAAACGACAGAATCTTCTTAAACGGAGAAACTGAATTTGCAGGTATGTTAGTTGAAAGATTTGCCGGATACCACAGACAGTCCTACGGCGGATGTAAAGTAGGTGTAGGTGACGTATTAATCGGTGCAGCAGCAGTTGCAGCAGATTACAACGGTGTTCCGAAAGCAACTCATATCAAAGATAAGTTAATCGAAATGATTCACTTAAATGAAACATTATATGCATGTGGTATTGCTTGTTCTGCAGAAGGTGTTCCGACAGAATCCGGTAACTACATCATCGACTTATTATTAGCAAATGTATGTAAACAGAACGTAACCAGATTCCCATACGAAATCGCTCGTCTTGCAGAAGATATCGCAGGTGGTATCATGGTAACTGCTCCATCTGAAAAAGACTTCAGAAGTGCAGAAGTTGGACATTACGTTGAAAAATACCTTAAGGGTACAGAAGGCGTTACTACAGAAAACCGTCTCCGTATCTTAAAACTTATTGAGAACTTAACTCTTGGTACAGCAGCAGTTGGATATCGTACAGAGTCTATGCATGGTGCAGGTTCACCACAGGCTCAGAGAATTATGATTGCTCGTCAGGGTAACCTCAATCACAAGAAAGAACTTGCAAAAGCAATCGCTAAGATTACTGAATAATGCATGGAAAGACCGCCACACCGGTGTGTGGCGGTTTTTAAAAATAAGAGATAAGCAAGGAAATTCCTACTTATTCAAGGGAGGTAAAAACAATGGATTGGAAACAGATTTATGCATCCAAACTTAAAACCATGGAAGACGCTGTTAAGGTTATTAAATCCGGAGACAGAGTAGTTCTTGGACATGCGGTTGGCGAACCGATTAAGTTAGTAGATGCAATGGTTGATCATGTAGTAAAAAATGACCTCAGAGATATCGAGATTAATGAACAGGTTGACTTTGGTCATGACTTATATGTAAAAAAAGGAATGGACAAGCACTTCAGATTGAATAGCTTTTTCGTTGGTGCAGGTACAAGAGATTGTATCAACACAGGTATGGGAGATTTAACTCCAAACTTCTTCTTCCAGTTACCGGATTTATTCCGTAACCACTTAAAACCAAATGTATTATTGGCACAGTTATCTACTCCGGACGAACACGGTTACTGTAGTTTTGGTGTTTCCGTAGACTATACCAAACCGGTTGCTGAAATTGAAGGTGTAACCGTTATCGGATGTATTAACCCAAATATGCCAAGAACGTTAGGTGATGCTTTTATCCACGTAAAGGATATCGACATCATCGTAGAAGATGACTCTCCGATTATTGAATTAGGCGCTCCAAAGATTGGTGATGTTGAAATGGCAATTGGTGAGAACATTGCATCCTTAGTACAGGATGGTGACTGCTTACAGTTAGGTATCGGTGCTATTCCGGATGCTGCTTTACAGTTCTTAGGAAACAAGAAGAATCTTGGTATTCACTCTGAAATGATTTCTGATGGTGTTATCGACTTATATGAAAAAGGTATCATCAACGGTAGCATGAAACAGATTGACAAGAATAAAATGGTTGTTGGTTTCTTAATGGGAAGCAAGAGATTATACGATTTCGTTGACAACAACCCTGCAGTTTACATGGCTCCAATCGACTATGTAAATAACCCGGTAACCATCGGACGTAACAACAACGTTGTGTCCATTAACTCTACCATTCAGGTAGACTTATTTGGTCAGGCTTGTTCCGAATCTATGGGATTAACCCAGTACTCCGGTATCGGCGGACAGGTAGACTTCGTTCGTGGTTCTGCATTTTCCAAGGGAGGCCGTTCCATCTTAGCATTCGGTGCTTCTACAAAGAAAGGAACCGTATCTAAGATCGTTCCAACCTTAACAGAAGGTGCAATCGTAACCACCAGCCGTTGTGACATCGATTATGTTGTAACTGAATTCGGTATTGCGAAGTTGAAAGGTCACACAGTAAGAGACAGAGCAAGAGCACTTATTAACGTAGCTGCTCCACAGTTCAGAGATGACTTGGCGGTAGAATTTGAAAGACGCTTTAATGAAAAATATTAATATCTATTACGCATAGCAAAAGATTATTCTACATGTCATTTTTAATGTGATGTGATTAGAACAATGAGAGTGTAAAACAGAGGTGCATAATCGCACCTCTGTTATTTTTTGTCATAAAAAGGTATTTCTTCTTAAGCGTTTGGACATTGGAGGTAGAATCATTCAAGTAATGTCCAATTTTATATTGCTTGGATAGATGACAGCAATGAATTTGATTAAATTTGGATATTTTAGTTTGATGTGCTTTTCATACGTCCAAAAGCTGGTATAAAAAAGGTGATTTCAATAAAAGTTGGATATCAAAGCAGATAAAATGTTCGTAATGTCCAAATTAGATTATAGAATGCCTATTCCATATAAAATAATGGACATTATGGTTTAATAAACAAATGAAATATCCAAAAGAGAATATGGGGACCTATATGAAAAGAGAGGATATTGATTTTGTATAAAAAGAGTGCTATAATCACCCCTAATTACATGCAATGAATTGTAAATCATATTAAAGTTTGAGGAAAAATCATAGACAAAAGGAGGAAGCACCATGACCTTTGAAGAATTATACAAATTAAAAGCTGATGACGCAACATTAACTAACAAAACCTACGACATCTTTAATGAGGATACCAGACTGAATCGCAATCCGGCTGCAAGAATTGAATTCTTAACCACGGTGCGATACATAGAAAAGTACTTAAAGGCAGGAGATAAGATATTGGATATCGGTGCGGGCGCCGGTGAGTATAGCTTATATTTTGCGAAAAATGGTTATGAAGTCTCCGCGTTGGAGCTTGCTGATAATAACATTCAAGCATTTCAGAAAAAAATCACTCCGGACTTACAGATTGATTTGGTACAGGGAAATGCTTTGGATTTGTCACGATATGAAGATGATTCCTTTGATATTGTTCTGCTGTTTGGACCGCTATATCACCTAAGAAAGGAAGAAGACCGGGCGCAGTGTATCAGGGAGGTCAAGAGAGTTTGCAAAAAAGACGGAACTCTGTTCTTTGCGTATATTAACAATGATATGGTAATTCTTACAGAGCTTTGCTATAACAAAAACTATTTGATGGAAAACACCTATGACCATGAAACTTTTAAAGTTGAAGATTTCCCGTTTGTATTCTTTACAGTAGATCAATGTAGAGAAATGCTGACAAAAAATGGAGTCAAAATTCTTCATGAAGTGGCAGCAGATGGTGTTGCTGAAATGATGGAAGATCGCATTAATGAATTGGATGAAGAAAGCTATGACCAGTATTTGCGGTATCATTTCTATATTTGCGAAAAGAAGGAAATGTTAGGCCATAGCAATCATTTGTTGTTTGTGGGAAAAGAATAGCATAATCAAAATAAAAAGGGACTAACTTGTCGACCGTAAGATGTTAGACGGGTTGGTTCCTTTATTTTTTTGTTAAAATTCGTGCCGGATATGGAGGGATGATTTTTAATAGAAAATATGCTATAATTATTGTATTGAACATTCAGTACAGGCGTTGGAGAAAAAATATGAAAAAAATAGTTTTAATGTGTTTTTTATCAGTACTTATATTATTTGTAGGAACGGGATGTGAACAGAAGCAAGAAAAAAATGCAAATAAGGAAACAAATAGTACAATACAGCAAGGTTCTGAAAATCAAGAAGATATTGGAAATGAAAATGAAACTACCGATGAAGGCACAAATGGTGGTATCCAGGATGTAACAGGTGACGATATAAACAATAACGACATACAAAAAGGTGAGTTTTATATCGAAGAAAGAGATGTGATTCTTGGTAATGGTTTTGAATACATCAATGAAGAATATAAAGAAGTTATCAAAGAATTTGTGCGAATGACTTTATTGGGATATGGCGGAAATGGTTCTTTAGTGGATATCAAGGAAATCAACGAACGCATTTTTGCTGAAGATTCCATTAATAGGGAAGATTATGCTGCACGCATGAATGCGTTTGAACAATGTGAACATGAAAAATACTTGTGGGGATGGTCCGAGGTTGAAGTATTAGGCGATATAGAAAAAGATAATAAGTCAATTGCTTTGACAGTACGCATTGTTTATTATTTGTGCTATCACAACTGGGGAACCTATTATTCGCAAATTGCGACAGAAGCCAGCTATACGCTCGAATTGGTAGAGAAATCATCAGGTGTTTGCATAGAATCCAGTAAACCGGGAAGCAAGAATTCTTTTGACGGAGCGGAAGGCACAGGAGAAATTCTATTGGTTCGACCAGAAATTGAATTCGATAAAGATGAGTTTGAATATGCGCAAGAATTTGCTCAGTTAACTAAAGATGAACAGGAAGTAATAAAAAAATTTGTTCTTCAGTCGGTGCTGGCAGATCAGGGTTATGCGGCATTAGAGAAAGTAGCTGCAATTAATGAAGAAATTTTTCATCCGAACGCACAACAAAAATATGATTATATAAAACATATTAGTACAATTGAAAGATACACATGGGTATATAGAACTTGTGAAGTAGACGTTGAGTTTATGGAAATGTCAGGTACAGAAGAAGAAAGAGTAATAAAACTTTCCATAGATAAGACGCAAACATCCGGAAGTTGGAATGAAGGCGTTTTAAAGGGAAATCACAAAGATTTTTTCCAATGGATTTATGTTTTAACCTTACAAAAAGTAGACGATAAAGTTTTTATTACAAACTGTATTAAGCATGAAAATGCGCTGTATTAACATGGTAAACTATAAATCAAGGCCGTTGGAATTTCCAGCGGCCTTTTTATTCATTAAACCTCATGATTCAATACTCTTCTTGCAAAGTTCAATAAATCATCGCTAACACCTTCAACAAGGATAACATCCTTGATTTCAGGAAATATTTCCTTGATTGGAGCGGCAATCAGCTCTTCATTTGTTGCATGTGCAGAAGGACATCCGGAGCAGGCACCGGTTAATTTAACACGGAGGATGTCATCTTCAAAGCTGTAAATCTCAACGTTTCCGTTGTGCAAAGCTAAAGATGGGCGCACCTTTTCGTCTAAAATTTTTTCTAACTGTTCGATTGTGATATTTGATTGATTCATAATGTACCTCGTAGATTAATAAGCACAAAAAGTGCCAAATTCCATATGTAAGAATACCCCGAAACTTATGGTATTGTCAATTGAAATTCTCAATGAAAAATGTTATTATAAAGTGTGAAGAAAAAATGAAATTCAGGCAGGTGAAAGGGCAAGGATGAAAGTCTTAAAACCGGGAGAACAGGTGACTTGGAAAAAACAAATTACGCTTGAGGAAATGAAACAGTTCGCAGACCTTACGCAGGATGATAATCCGGTGCATTTTGACGAGGAAACGGCGAAAAAAAGCGGTTATCCGGCGCCACTTGTACATGGTATGTTTGTAAATGCTTTGGTATCGACGGTAATGGGAACCAAATTGCCGGGAAACGGAACCGTGCTTATGGATCAGCAGGTAAAATATTGCGGTCCGGTTTTTGCCGGGGATGAGGTGTGTGTAACCCTAACCTTCAAGGAATATGAGGAACGCAATCAATTTTACATCGGTACTTTTGAGGGTGTATGTCATGCGCAGGATGGACGCGAAGTATTGACTGCAACTTGTCACCAGCTCATGTCAAAGAAGCTTTTTTTGATAGAGCAGGAATAATAACACATAAATGAAAACAAGAAGAACGAGGTATTAAAAATGACAAATTTAGAAAAATACAACAAAGTGTTTTTAACAAACTTTAAAGGGATTACAGAGGAAGATTTACCGAACTTAAAGTACAGAGCCGTTCATGCGTGGGAATCTGTAGGACACATGGAGTTGGTGTCCGATTTGGAAGAGAAGTTCGGAGTGCATTTTACAACATTGGAAGTGCTTGATTTTAATACATACCAGAAGGGTATCGAATTATTAAGACAGTACGGAATTGATATTTAGTACATTGTCCGGGAGAAGTTATCATGTTACAGGTTTACCGTGATTCATTGGTGGATAGCAATTGTTATATTTTTTCAGAGAATGGGAAGGCACTTATCATAGATCCGAATTGTTTTGAAGAAATCGACAGGATATTGGTGGGTCAGGATCTAACTCCGGAATGGGTGATTTTAACACATGAACATTGTGATCACATGTCCGGATTGGAACAATTGCGCGAAAAATACCAGGTAAAAGTACTTGCCACGGCAGCTTGTAGCAGGGGAATTCAAAATACACGGGAAAATATGTCCGGCATGATGGAAGTGTACCTGCATTTTCGCGGAATAGAAAATGCATCTTATACACCATTTGCCTGTAAAGCGGCGGATGTAATATTTGAAGATGAGTATGAATTAAATTGGCAGGGACACCGTTTTAGACTATGTGCAGTGCCGGGACATACTAAGGGAAGCTGCTGCATTTGGTGGGATGAAGACAGACTTTTTTCCGGTGACTATCTTATACCGGGAAAGCCGGTGATTACCAGACTTCCGGGAGGAGATGATGAGGGTTATGAAAGGATTGGCAGAGCATGGCTTAAAAAGCTTCCGGAGGGACTTCGAATTTATCCGGGACACGGAGAGGACTATATCCTGACAAGTGAGGGAAAGACCGGTTATGGATTATAACAAAGTACTGAATTTGGCTCCGTTTGGAGTTGACAAGGAAGAAAAACAGGCCTTATTCTCAGAATATTTATCTGATTTAACGGCCTATCATAGAGAACATTGTCCGGCATATGACAGATATTTGTCGGTGCTTGGTTATGCAAAAAATGGGAAGCATACGGAAGAAGAGATTCCGATGGTTCCCATATCTGTATTTAAGGAAATGGAATTGCGCAGTGTGGCAGAAGAAGAGGTGTTTAAGACCATCACATCCTCTGGAACGACAGGACAGAAGGTATCAAAAATTTATCTGGACTCGACCACTGCGGCAAACCAGCAGAAGACCTTGTACAAAATTGTGGCAGATTTTACAGGGGGAGAAAGACTGCCGTTTTTAATCATCGATTCCCCGAAGGTATTAAAAGACCGCATGATGTTTTCTGCCAGAGGAGCAGGCATCTTGGGCTTTTCTATTTTTGCATCGGAAATGGTCTACGCCTTAGACGAAAATATGAATTTGAATTTAGACGCCATTGCAGAATTTACCCATAAGCATCAGGGAAAAAAAGTTCTGCTTTTTGGTTTTACATATATGATTTGGAAACATTTTTATAAAGAATTGGAGCGCAGAGATATTACTTTGGAATTTCCGGAAGGAATCCTCATTCATGGTGGCGGTTGGAAAAAACTGCAGGCAGAAGCTGTGGACAACAAGGAGTTTAAAGAGTGTATCAAAAAGCGTACTTCTGTTAAGAGAATCAGCGACTATTACGGAATGGCTGAACAGACCGGGTGCATCTATATGGAATGTGAAGAGGGACATTTGCACGTTAGTACCTATTCTGACATTTTGATTCGAAATGCAGAAGATTTTTCAGTATGTCACCATGGAGAAGAGGGGCTTATCCAGGTGATATCCTTATTGCCGGAATCTTATCCGGGTCACTCCATATTGACGGAGGATCGCGGAGTCATACTAGGAGAAGATGATTGCCCGTGTGGTAGAAAAGGAAAGTATTTTTCCATTTTAGGCAGAGTGAAACACTCCGAGACAAGGGGGTGCAGTGATACCTATGAAGGATAATTTTTGGCAACATAATCAAAACAAGGAAAAAAGCTGGCCGACTTTTGATGAAGCGGTTATGGACTTTCTTGAGGCGCTGGCAGCAGCGATTCGCTGTGATGAAGAGTGTATCGGCTATCCGGAAATCCGTGCTTTTGGATTCTGGTGCAGAAGAAGTAATCTAATAGAAATGAAAGAGCGTATGCATTATGAAGCCGGGAAAAAGTACATCGGCAAAGGCAGTGTTTTTCATATTGCTCCGTCCAATGTTCCGGTTATGTTTGCATATAGTCTGGTGTTAGGACTTTTGGCCGGAAATAAAAATGTGGTTCGTATCTCTTCCCGATGCGGAGAGGGCGATAGGCATCTTGCACGGGTCATAGACGAGGTTTTGGCGCAGGAAAAACATAAAAAAATGAGAGAACGTATCATAATCGTGCAATACGAACGAGATGATGCGATTACACGAAGATACATCAATGGAAGTGATGCCTGCGTTTTTTGGGGCGGAGATGAAACCGTTGCAAAAATGCATGCATTGATAGAAAAAGATGGAATTACGGAGGTTTCTTTTCCTGACAGATACGGGTTATGCATTTTACATGCAGATGAACTGGCGAAGTATCCGGATGAGGAGATGGAGCATCTGGCGCATCGTTTTTACAACGACACTTATGTGATGGACCAGAATGCCTGCTCCAGCCCACGCCTGGTAGTGTGGTATACATTAGGAACGACAGGATGTATACAAGAGACGAAAAAGCGGTTTTGGGAGGCCCTTTACAAGGAAAGTCTTGCTTATCCGTTAGAAGAAGATAAAGTTTGTGCAAAGTTTGGTCTTTTGGCGGCAAGTACAATGAAGCACGAAGAGATAAGCCATGTAACCCGATACGATAATCGTTTGTACGTGGCTCATTTGGAAAAATTGCCGAAGCAGGTAGACGAGTTGGAAGGCAAATTTGGATTTTTCTATGAGTATGAAACGAGTGACTTGAGTGAAGTCGGTGACAGTATCGGAGAAAAATTGCAGACAATTACAATTGCACAGATGCAAGGAGAAGCATTGGAAAAGTTAATTCAACATAAAAATGCAGAAAATCTTGCAAGAGTAGTCGCAGTCGGACAGGCATTGCAGATGGATATGGTGTGGGACAATAAGAATCTGATAGAAGAACTATCAATGGTGGAGAACTAAAGTTAAAGATCACATAAACATTCAAAAGAAAAAGGGGAGAGAGTATGAAAACATATTTAGCGTATTTTGATGAAACAGGAGATGATGGAGTGACAACGGCATCATCTGATCATTTTGTTTTGACGAGCTTGTATATGTCCGCAGAGAGCTGGCAGGAAAACTTTAATTTGATGCGTGAATTACGAAAAGAATTGCGTGATAAATACGGGTTTCATGTTTCAGAAGAAATGCATACAAAGCATTTTCTTACAGATAAGAATCCATATCGAAAGTATAGCTGGACGAAGGAAGTAAAGCAGGAAATCATAAAGGCATTTACATTAGTTATCTCAACAATGGATTTAAAGATTGTGAATGTGATTATTGATAAGACAAGATTTAAGGATGAAACAAACCCATATGGACTTGTAATATATCCCAAATAAAAACACCACCTACATCGCATTCGCGGGTTCAGTGGTTCAATATTATTATATACAATATTTAGTAAGATGTCAATGAAGTTTAGAATGTATTGAAAGAATGAATTAAAATCATAGGTGATAAAATGTTGGAATTATTTGCACAACACGAACAATTTAAAAACAGAGATTTGGCTATCACAGATGCAGGGCAGCATGTGACATACGGAGAGTTTCACAAGCTTAGTGAACAATTGGCATCTCACATGTCAGAAGGGGATTTGATTTTCATTTTATGCCGCAACAGTTTGGGGTCCTTGCTGGGATATTTGACATGCTTAAAGTATCATATCGTTCCGGTTATGCTGGAAGGCAATATGTTTACGGAAAATGTGACAAAACTGATGAAGGAATATGAACCGAAGTATTTGCTGTTACCGAGAGAGCGTAGGGAACAATTCGGCAAAGCGGTATGTGAAATCATGGATTATGACCTGGTAAAACTGCGTGATACAAAAACACTACTTCATCCGGATTTAGCCCTTCTTCTTACAACTTCCGGCAGTACGGGAAGTCCGAAACTGGTTCGACAGAGTCAGAAAAATATTAACGCCAATACAGCATCGATTGTTAAGTATTTGCAACTGACAAAGAATGAGCGCCCGGTGACGGTACTTCCGATGAATTATACATACGGACTTTCCGTTATTCATAGCCATGTGGCTGTGGGAGCAACGATTTTATTGACAACCTACGGCATTTTTCAAAAAGAGCTGTGGCAGTTTGTCATGGATGAAAAGGCAACTTCAATAAGCGGTGTCCCATACACCTATGAGATGCTAAAGCGCATTGGTTTTTTGGAAATGGACCTTCCGCATTTAACGACCATGACCCAAGCAGGCGGAAGATTATCTGAAAAATTGCAGGCAGAATTCGGTTCCTTTGCGCTTCGTCAGAATAAAAAATTTGTTGTTATGTACGGACAGACGGAGGCTACAGCCCGTATGAGTTATCTGCCACCGGAGGATGTGGTAAGAAAGAGCGGTAGTATCGGAATTGCCATTCCGGGAGGAAATTTTTCCCTTGTTGATGAAAATGAAAATGTCATTACAGAACCGAATATTACAGGTGAGCTTATTTACAAAGGACCAAATGTTACCATGGGCTATGCACAGTGCATGGCAGATTTGCAAAAAGAAGACGAATGGGAGGGTATTCTTCATACCGGGGATATGGCAAAACGGGACGAAGACGGCTATTACTACATCACCGGCAGAAAAAAACGTTTTGTGAAGCTTTACGGCAATCGTGTTAGTTTAGATGAGACGGAAAAAATACTAAGAGAACATTTTGATGAGGAATTTGCCTGCTGTGGAGTGGATGATCACATGAAAATTTTTTCCACAATTGACAGAGCGGATGAGATTGTGAGCTACCTGTCAGAGCGAATGCACCTAAGCAGCAAGGCGTTTCAGTATAAAGCGATTGACAAGATACCGAAAAATGAAGCAGGGAAAACCATGTATACGGAGTTGGACTCGCTTTAGGAAAAAAAGTCAGAAGGAAAAAGATGGAGGAGGATTCAATGAACGAATTGGAAATGAAAGAATTATTAGAGTTGGCAGCAGAGGAAATGATTGCCTATTCAAAAAATACTGCAGCACCGATTGATGATGTAGTATACAGCAGTGTGATTGACGCAGATAAACCGCTAGAAATCGTGGTGCTTTTTGCGGAAGTTGAACATTTGAAAAATATGGAAGACCAGAAGTTAAAGGATCCGTTTATGAGTGTGTTCATTAAATATTTGACAGCTCAGAATTATCCGTTTGGTGACCGTCCGCAGATGAAATTCCAATTTTCTGTTTCCATTTAGAAATGATTCGAAGGTGGGAATGTACTATGAAAAAGATATTATTATTAGCTCTTCTTTTAACGCTTATACTAACCGCGTGTAAAGAGGATGAAGAGATAAAAGGACCGGATACGCCGCCATTGCCGGAGACATCTGTTGAAGACCCGGAGATTGAAGCGGGAGTAAACATCGGAAATGGTGATGTTTCCAACGAAAATTCATCCGGAGGGCAAACCGATGAAAAACCGGTAAAATTGAAACCGGTTACGAAAGTGGAACGCCCACAAAATGAAAGTTATCGCTTCTTTTATATTGAAAATGATGAAGTGAAAGACCTTAATATGACTCGTTATTCCACAGACATTTCCTATAATGGTCAGAGTTTTCACATTGAATTTGATTATGGAAGAGAGTATGACCGAGTGATAACCTCAGTTGTTGAGCATGGAGGAGAGCATTGGGTTTCAATCGAAACAATTCCCAAATGTCCGGATAAACTGCTTGTCAATATCTATGACCATGAAAACCAATTTAGCAGATATCGTTTGTATGATATGCAGACAGGAAAATGTTCTTCTATTTGGCCAAATGATTTTGAAAGTGGGCGTACAATTTGGAATGCCTATGTATCGGATGATGCAACAAGGGCGACGCTCTCAACTTCAGACGGATGGTATTATTGGGACGGGGTTGAAATGATGTCTCTGGATGCAATTGCTGAAAAAATACGACCTGAATTTTTGCCGACAACAGATATTGATGTAGCTGAAATATATTTAGTAGAGGATAAGTTGCTTTTTTATTATTTATACGATGGAGAAGACCAAAGCGGTAGAGTTTCGTGCATATCTTATGACCCGAATACATCGGAGACAATTTGTACAATGTTTGATCTGCAGAGGTTTGAGTATTCGAATTTTAATTTTTTAGCAACTCAGGTCGACAGACGATTTTATATCAGCACGGATGTTGAGAGCAACCTTGTAATTTTTGACTGTCTTACCGGACAGGAAAAAACCTTCGACATCAAATGGCAAGCAGGGACAAGTTATGGCTGTAAAGTGCTTTTGAATGGGAATATTACAATATGTGATGAAGATGACAGGTTTTACGTTATTAATCCATATAGTGGAAGAATTGTGGCTTGTAGCGAGGGATATATATACAGGAACGTCGCAGATGGCTGGTATGTGGTTGTAGGTGACAGCTATTATCTTGTGAACAATACGGATATGAGCGTTTACAGACTCGAAGGAGGCGATGAAGAATGATGAAAAAGAGATTGTTGGTCATGATGAGGAAATTACAGATATCCCGACGAAAACAATGAAATGGACGAAAATGTTGGTGATGGAATTTTGTTGGTTGCTGCAGGGGATAATTCATTGACTGTATGAAATATGGAAACAGGACGTGTTATGACAAAGTATATATATATCAGATAGCAAACACAAGAGTAAAGATAAAAGAACTTTTTTTTAATAAGAATGTTTTTCAATGGATGCCGGAAGCCGTTATTACTGCGGTTGCCGGCATTGTTTGTATGCTTGAACCCGGGGCTTTTACTGTGTGACCTCAAAAGCTATGTTATTTCGGTCTGGCGGATTATAAAATAGTATGTTTTTATAAGAAAAAACTATAAAAAAAGCAATGAAAACAGTTGACATAACCATACTTGATTGATAAATTATTAACGTAGGAAAAAAGTGGAGAAAAAGGCTCTTTTTTGTAAAAAAATGGAGACTTTTCTTATACAAGGAGGAGGCTACAAATATGAAAATAACAGTTTGTATCGGAAGCTCTTGCCATTTGAAAGGATCAAGAGTTGTTGTTGAAGAATTAAGACGTCTTTTAGAAGAAAATAATTTGACAGAAAAAGTTGATTTGGCAGGCGTTTTTTGTATGGGAAACTGTCAGAAGGGTGTATGTGTTACTGTGAATGAAGAATTCCACAGTGTTACTCCTGAGGGTATTAATGATTTCTTTAACAATGTTGTATTAAAGAATTTATAAGAGGTGTATTATGGCGGATGTATTAAGATTGAAGCGTTCGAATTGTAAGAACTGCTACAAGTGCATACGTTATTGTCCGGTAAAATCCATCCGTTTTTCTGCAGGTCAGGCAAATATCGTTACTGATGAATGCATTCTCTGTGGTCAGTGTTTCGTAGTTTGTCCGCAAAGTGCAAAGGAAATTGCGGATGATAGAGAAAAGGTGGAAGTATTACTGGGAGAAGGAGCTCCTGTAATTGCAAGCATCGCTCCGTCATTCATTGCGAATTGGGAAGGATGCGGAATTGAGGCAATGAAAAAGGCCTTAACAAAACTTGGGTTTGCAGATACACAGGAGACTGCAATCGGAGCAACGATTGTTAAAAATGAATACGAAAGAATTTTAGAAAAAGAGCAGCCGGAGATTTTAATCAGCTCCTGTTGCCATTCTGTAAATTTGTTGATACAGAAGCATTTTCCTGGGGCATTGCCTTATTTGGCAAAGGTTGTATCTCCAATGCAGGCACATGCAATGGATATCAAAAAGAAATATCCAAATGCAAAAGTGGTCTTTATTGGACCATGTGTTTCCAAGAAAGATGAGGCTAATGTATATCCGGGAATTGTAGATGCAGTTTTAACATTTGAAGAACTCTCCTTAATGTTGGAGACGCATGGAATTGAAGTGGAAAAAGAGATGGATCACAATCCGCAAAGTAAGACCCGCCTCTTTCCAACTAGTGGAGGTGTGATTCGCACCATGAAACAAGTGCCTGACTATACATATATGGTCATTGATGGTGTGGATAACTGTGTTGCAGCATTAAAAGATATTCTTGCGGGCAATTTATCGAAATGCTTTATTGAAATGTCATCCTGTGCGGGAAGTTGCAGCAATGGTCCCGTTATGGAAAAATATAAAAATGCTCCGGTTCGTAGCCATGCGGGAATTATTCGTTATGCAGGAACTGAAGATTTTGAAGTGGAAGACTTGGAAGATACCCAAAAACGCAAACATTACGAAATTTTGCAAAAAAGCGGTAATATGCCGTCTGAAAAGCAAATTAAAGAGATTTTAATGCAGATGGGTAAGACAAAGGAAGAACAGGAATTAAACTGTGGAACCTGTGGTTATCCAACCTGTAGAGAAAAGGCAATTGCAATCTATCAGGGAAAAGCGGAAGTTTCTATGTGTTTGCCATTTTTAAAGGATAAGGCAGAAAGTTTTTCCAAAAATATTATTAATAACACGCCAAATGGAATCATTGCCGTTAATGAGAACTTAGAAGTACAGCAAATAAATAAAGCGGCTTGTAAGATGTTAAACATTGCAATCAGCAGTAGTGTGCTTGGAGAACAGGTGGTTCGTATTATGGATCCGAAACCATTTATGGATGTTCTTCGCACAGGTATGTCATTGCGAGCAAAGAAGATTTATCTGGCAGAATATCAGAAATACGTAGAGCAGTCTGTAATTTACGATCCGGAATACAAGAGTCTCCTTTGTATTATGCGTGATATTACGGATGAAGAAACAGAACGTGAGAAAAAAGATGCAATTTGTAGAGAGACTGCAGAAGTAGCGGATAAGGTTATCGAAAAGCAGATGCGAATTGTTCAGGAAATAGCGTCCTTATTGGGTGAAACGGCAGCAGAAACCAAGATTGCATTAACCAAATTAAAGGAGTCTATTCAGGATGAATAATTTGTGTGCAGATATCGGATATCAGAGCATGAATAAACATGGAGAGCAATTGTGCGGAGACCGTGTTATGATTCGTCAGCAAGGAGAGGACTCTACGGTAATCGTGCTGGCGGATGGTTTGGGAAGCGGCGTAAAAGCAAATATTTTGTCCACGCTTACTTCTAAAATGATTTCCACTATGATTGCAGAAAATATCTCCATTGAAGAATGCGTAAAAACAATGGCAGCAACTTTGCCGATTTGTAAGGAAAGAGAAGTGGCATATTCTACATTTACCATTATGCGTTTGGTAGATAATGAAGAGGCTGAAATCATCCAGTATGATAATCCATTTGTCATTTTACTTAGAAACGGTTCCCATTACGAATTCCCAAAAGAAGAGCGTAATATTGAGGGAAAGAAGATTTATTATTCCAAAGTGAAATTACAGGAAAATGACATTTTTATCATGATGAGCGACGGAGCAATATACGCCGGCGTAGGATTAAAGTTAAACTTTGGATGGGAAAGAAAAGACATCATTCCGTTTATGGAAACCTTTTATGATGTGGGTTTTACCGCCAAGACTTTAACCAAGATTCTTCTGGATGAATGTAATAAACTCTACGGCTATGAGCCGGGAGACGATACGACGGTTTGCACGGTTCGTATTCGTAAGAGGGAACCAATGAATTTAATGATTGGTCCGTCTGCCAATATGGAAGATACAGAAAAAATGTTATCTCTGTTTTTTTCTAAGGCAGGAAAACACATTATTTGTGGCGGTACCACATCAACGATTGCGTCCCGCTATTTAAATAAAAAATTAAAACCGATTTTAAACTTTGACGATCCGGATATTCCGCCGATTGCAGAAATGGAAGGTGTTGATCTGGTTACGGAAGGTGTAATTACGATTAACAAAGTACTCTCATATGCGCAGGACTATCTGGATACGAACGCATCCTATAGTAAATGGGGCTATCAAAAGGACGGCGCGTCCAGAATCAGCCGAATGTTGTTTGAGGAAGCCACCGACATCAACTTTTTTGTTGGAAGGGCGGTCAATCCTGCCCATCAGAATCCAAACCTGCCGATTAATTTCAATATTAAGATGCGTTTGGTGGATGAACTTGCAGAGTGCTTAAGAAAAATGGGAAAAAAGATTAAAGTGATATATTTCTAGGATAAAGGAAGGAAAGAAAAATGCATAAGTTTGACACAAAAGTCCAGTATTTAAAATACTTAGCGTTAAGAGAAGTTGCCCGCCACGAATGGAAAGGTGACTTAAAAGAAAAATTATTGGATATTCCAAAGGAAATTGTTCCGGATGGAGAAAAGCCATCCATTCGATGCTGTATCTATAAGGAAAGAGCTGTTTTCGGCGAACGCTTAAAAATGGCTATGGGTGGAGATGACGGAAATCCTCACGTTGTAGAAGTTATTGAAATTGCTTGTGATGAATGTCCGGCAGAAGGATATCTTGTAGGTGATGCATGTAGAGGTTGTGTAGCACACCGTTGTGCAGAAGTATGTAAATTTGGCGCGATTACCTATGATGAGCGTCAAAGAGCACGTATTGATAAGAGCAAATGTAAGAATTGCGGAGCCTGTGCAAAGGTTTGCCCATACAATGCCATTCAGAACCATGTTCGCCCTTGTGTAGCAGCTTGTAAAGCAAAGGCAATTGAAATGGATGAAAACATGAGAGCAGCGATTAACTACGACAAATGTATCTCTTGTGGCGCTTGTGTATACATGTGTCCGTTCGGTGCACTTACCGATAAATCTTATATGTTAGATATCGTGAATATCCTTAAGAACAAAGGGGATTCCAAAGTATATGCGGTGGTTGCGCCAAGTATCTCCGGACAGTTCTCCTATGCGAAGTTAGGCCAGGTAGTAACTGCAATGAAAATGTTAGGCTTCCATACTGTCATCGAAGCCGCTTTGGGTGGCGATATGGTAGCAATTAAGGAAGCACAGGAATTAGCGGAAAAAGGAAATCTTATGAATTCCTGTTGCCCTGGTTTTGTTCAGTTTGTTCATAATGAATTTCCGGATTTGGCAAAAAATATTTCCCACAATTTCTCACCAATGGTAGAAATGGCGAAGTACTTAAAAGAGTCTGATCCTACCTGCAAAGTCATCTTCGTAGGACCATGTACAGCGAAAAAGGCTGAAGTTCAGCGAGAAGATGCAAGAAAGTATGTTGATAGTGTAATGACCTTCGAAGAATTGCAGGCGTTAATCGATAGTCGCGATATCGAAATTGAGTCATTGGAAGAAGACGTACTTGACAATGCTTCTTATTATGGAAGAATTTTTGCAAGAAGTGGTGGTTTATCAGAAGCAGTTGTAGAAAGCTTAAAAGAACAGGGAATTGACTTTGAGGTAAAGGCAACGATTTGTGATGGCCTTGAAGAATGCCGTATGGCCTTGTTAAAAGCGGCGAAAGGCATTGATGTAGGAAACTTCATTGAAGGTATGGCGTGCTCCGGTGGATGTATTGGTGGCGCAGGATGCTTAACACACGGACCGAAGAATAAAGCGGAAGTTGATAAATATGGTACACTTGCAAAAGAAAAAACCATTCTTGATGCGGTTAAAATTTTGGAGTAATCTTAACTTTAAACGATATGAAAGAAAACAAGAAAGTGGGACTAAAACAGTCCCGCTTTTTTTATGAGCAAAAAACAGGAGTCCTTATTCAGGTGTTCTTTTTTTGCTGTAGAATTCGCTTTTAGTTATAAAAAAATGCATCTTAGTATCATTTTTTTACCTGTCGCATAAAATCTATATACTTTTTTCCAAAGATTGCTATAATGTGATTGTGGAGGTGAGAACGTGAAGATACGAATCGACGTGGAGCAAAATCTTGCAGAGGATGAAGTGGTAATCCGATGTAAAGAAGTGACTCCGCAAATTGTGCAGATTCAAAAAGTCATTGCAGAGCAGATTGCACAAAAGCAGCAGATGATATTTTTTCAAGGTGAAAAGGAGTACTACTTTTCATTAGATGAAATTCTTTTTTTCGAGACTGAAGACGGACGAATCAACGCACATACCCAAAACGATGTTTTCCAAGTGAAGTACCGGTTGTACGAACTGGAAGAAATGCTTCCTGCCAGCTTTGTCAGGGTAGCAAAGTCTACTATCGTAAATATAAAATACATACGTTCCATCACAAAGAGTCTTGCCTCAGCAAGTGAGATTGAGTTTGTGGGAAGTCATAAACAGGTATATGTTTCAAGAAATTATTATAAAGCGTTAAAATATAAGTTAGAAGAGAGGAGATAGTTATTATGAGAATCGGAAAGAAAAAAGGTCGTGGACGCGAGATTGCATGGGGATTATTGTTATTGGCAGGAGCAGCTGCTTTAGTTTTATCAAAAGTTCCGGGATTTGAATTGCCGTTGTTAGGAGAATTTACATGGTTCCAAATCGTTGTGTTGGTAGGATGCGTATGGTTTGCAATCAAAGGCCTGTTGGATATGGAATTTTTTAATCTTATGTTTTCCTTGGCAGTGGGATATCTGATTTTAGATCAGCCGATGGGATGGCCGGAAATCGATACCTGGATTGTTCTTGTTTCTGCATTGCTGGCAGCAATCGGTTTACACTCAATTTTTCGAAGAAAATGGAGCAAAGGAATTGAAATTCATATTGGAGATGAAAGAAAGCATCGGGCTTACGACGAAGACATCGAAGGATATGCAAGGGATGTAGAGTATCAGGAAGCAGATGATGATGACTGTCCCGGGAGTAATAGAAACACCAATCAAAGATATTACGGAAGAGAAGTAGTGTTTACCAATAAGACTATGTATACAGGTACAGCTCGTCAGATTAACGGGGAATATGTTTTCTCCGGAGTAAATGTCTATGTAGAAGGTCAAGAGGTTGAGGATATTAATTGTGATGTTGTATTCTCACGTGCAAGATTTTATTTTGACAGTGCTGCACTTCACAATAATTATGCGGAGCTGCACACAGATGTAGTTTTCTCTAACTTAAAAGTGTATGTGCCAAGCAACTGGAATGTCATTGACGAAACCGGAAGAGTGTTCGGACACAGTACATCACATGCAGAAACATATAGGGAAGGGGCACCAACCTTGTGTATCAAGGGAGATTGTGTATTTGGCGGTGTCCATGTAAAAAGGGTCTAAGATAAAGAATCCAAGATAAATGTTCCAAGGTAAAGAATCTGATAAATTCCCTAAAATGTTTGATTTAATTAAAATGAGTTAATAAAAGTGGGGCTGAGCACTTATTTTAAGTGTATCAGCCCCGCTTCTTTACATAATCATGTTAGATAGATATGGGATTAAAAAATTTTTACTACTTCATAGCCTGCATCTGTTATCGCTTTTGTCAAAACATCATCTGCAATTTCGTTTTCCATAGTAACAGTTGCCGTTCCGGCTTCTAAGTTTACAGTAGCGGTTACGCCGTCTAAAGCATTTAAAGCTTTTTCTACATGTGCCTGACAGTGCTTGCACATCATTCCTTGAATTTCGATTGTTTTTGTCATGGTTTCGTTCTCCTTTTGGTTTGTATTTGATTCTGTATGAAAATCCGAAAATGTTTCAGTTTCCTCTATGTGGTAAGTGGAACGGTTACACACATATTTTGGTTTAAAGAACCGCAACCGTAACGCATTACTCACGACAAAGACGGAACTGCAACTCATGGCAGCGGCACCAAACATTGGATTTAATTTCCACATCAGTAAGCTGTAAAAAACGCCTGCAGCCAGCGGTATTCCTAAGCTGTTATAGAAAAATGCCCAGAATAAATTCTGTTTAATATTTTTAATGGTACTCTTGCTTAATTGAATAGCAGCAACAGCATCTAATAAATCATTTTTGATAAGAACAATATCTGCTGATTCAATGGCAATATCAGTTCCTGCACCAATTGCAATTCCCACATCTGCTCTGGCTAAGGCAGGAGCATCATTGATTCCGTCGCCAATCATGGCAACTTTGCGTCCGCCTTCTTGTAATCGGCGGATGTGAGCTTCTTTTTCTTGCGGTAATATTCCGGCGATAACATGGGAAATACCGCACATTTTCTGGATTGCTTTGGCAGTGATTTCATTGTCACCGGTTAACATTACAACATCTAAGCCCATTGCTTTAAATTCTTCAATCGCCTGACGGGAGCTTGGCTTTATCGGATCTGCTACTGCAATGACGCCAAGGACTTCTTTCGGAGTGGCAAAAAAGAGTGGCGTCTTTCCATCTTTGGCAAAGATTTGGGAATCTTCTAAAGCGCGTCCGGTAAAGGAAATGGAATGATTTCGCATCATTTTTTCATTTCCTGCAAAATAGGTTTGTCCATTTATTGTCCCCAGAATTCCTTCGCCTGCAATGGCTTTGAAATCAGCGGTAGAAAGGAATGCTTTTTCAGGGGATTCTCCTTCCCTTTGGAAAGAAGCAACAATGGCATCTGCCAATGGGTGTTCCGATGCCTTTTCCAAGGAAGCTGCCAGGTGAAGCAAATCATCCGGCGCATAAAGTGTTCCGTCGGAAGTTTTGTAGGTTAATATATCGGTAACAACAGGTTTTCCGGTAGTAATGGTACCGGTTTTATCTAATACAACTGTTTTTACATGATGGGCAATTTCCAGGCTTTCTGCAGATTTAATTAAAATTCCGAGAGAAGCGCCTTTTCCGATGCCAACCATAATTGCAGTCGGCGTTGCAAGACCCAGTGCACACGGACAGGAAATGACCAACACGGAAATTCCGATGGAAAGTGCAAATTCTGCGGTGGCACCGCACAGCAACCATATAATAACTGCAAGAACCGCTATGGAAATAACGGTTGGAACAAAAATTCCTGCAATCTTATCCGCCAGTTTTGAAATCGGAGCTTTTGAAGAAGACGCCTCGTCCACAAGACGGATGATTTGGGCTAACGTGGTATCTGATCCGACTTTTACAGCTTTCGCTTCCAGGTATCCGCCTTTATTTATAGTGGCTCCGAAAACTTTGGAACCGACTGTTTTTTCTACAGCAATGCTTTCTCCGGTTAAGGCAGATTCGTCGACGGAAGAATTGCCTTTTACAACAACGCCGTCAGCCGGAATTGCGGCTCCCGGTTTGATTAACATTAAGTCGCCGATTATCAGTTCTTCGGTTGGGAGAACGGTTTCAACACCATCTCTTAGTACGAGAGCAGTCTTCGGAGAGAGATCCATCAATTTCTCGATGGCGCCGGTTGTTTTTCTTTTGGATCGGCTTTCTAAAAATTTACCCACGGTAATCAGAGTTAAAATCATAGAAACGGACTCAAAGTACAAGTCGTGATAGTACTGATGAACCAACGTCATATCCCCTACACCAAGTCCGTGACTCATGCGGTAAATGGCAAAGATGCCATAGATAAAAGCAGCAGATGAACCGATTGCAATGAGGGAATCCATATTTGGTGCCAGTTTAAAAAGTGTCTTAAACCCATTAATATAGAATTTTCGGTTAACATACATTACCGGTAAGACTAAAAGCAGTTGGGTAAAGGCAAAAGAAACTGCATGTTCCATTCCGGATAAGAATCCCGGAAGGGGCAAGCCGATCATGTGCCCCATAGATAGATACATCAACGGAATCAGAAAAATGACCGATAAAATCAAACGATTTTTCATCTGTCGGGTTTCTTTTGCAACGGAATCTGAAATTCTCTCTTTTTCAGATAATAAAGATGTATTGCCCGAGGCAGAAGAAAATGGAGCATTTCCATACGCGGTTTGTGATGCGATCGATGCACCATATCCGCCGGATTCTACCGCCCGAATAACATCAATATCCTTTATTTTATTTTCATCATAGGTAACAACCATGGAATTTTTTAAAAGATTTACGGAAACCTCTGTAACGCCGTCTAATTTTTGTACACTTTTCGTAACATGTGCACTGCAGGCGCTGCAGGTCATTCCGGTCACGGTGTAGTTCTGTTTCATAATAAATGACCTCCTGTACCTAACATTCTAACACTTTTTTGAGGTGAGTGAAAGTAATAAAATACTCAAGTTTTGAACTTGTCAAAATAAAAAAATAAGGTACAATAGAAAAAGAAGAAGATACATATGAAAGTGCATAAAAAGCATTCATTGATAAAAAAAGAAACTGGAGAATCTTATGCGAAATATTCATGAAAGCGTGTTTTTGGCGCCGGGCAGTCATGTGATTGGCGAGGTTACAATTGGAGAAAATTGTGGCATCTGGTATAATGCGGTAATTCGAGGAGATAGCAATGCCATTACAATAGGTAGAAATACCAACATTCAGGACAATGCGGTGCTACATCTGGACAAAGAACAGCCGATGAAAATCGGTGATAATGTAACAATTGGGCATGGGGCAATTATACATGGCTGTACGATTGGAAATAATGTCTTAATAGGTATGGGGGCTATCGTGTTAAACGGAGCGGTAATCGGTGATAATTGTATGATTGGCGCAGGCTCTTTGGTGACACAGGGAAAGGAAATTCCTGCAGGGTCTATGCTTTACGGAAATCCTGCAAAAGTGGTTCGGAGTTTGACGGCCGAGGAGATTGCTTCTATTACAGAAAGCGCACATCATTATGTGGATGCGATGCAAAAAGAAAAGGAAAGTAAAAAAAATAAAAAAAGTTGTTGACATATGTGTTAGTACGCGATATAATTTTTATTGTGTCTGACACAAATATGCGCGAGTGGCTCAGTTGGTGGAGCACGACCTTGCCAAGGTCGGGGCCGCGGGTTCGAGTCCCGTCTCGCGCTCTCAAGTAAAACAAAAAGAGACATCCGAATGGATGTCTCTTTTCGTTTTATCGAGGCACAGTCGTGCCTCGAAGGTTCGAGGTCTCCACTTCGTTCCGGTCGGCGCAAAACCGAGGTCCACTGGACCTCGTGCGCGTTTCGCGCTCTCAAGTAAAACAAAGGGGACATAAATGTTTATGATTCCTTATTTCCTTACTGTTGATTCAAGTAATTTATGAAAAAGTGTATTTTTCTTGTATGAATGTGAACGAAATGTAAATAAAGTGTTTCTTATCTTTTGATACTGTGCTATAATATTCCCACTTCGTAGTATATACTCGTTACTACAGGAATTAAGGAGGCAAACATGAAAAAGAGAGTATTCAAAAGAGTGTTGGCGATCGCATTAGTGGCGGCTATGGTATTCCAGACCCACGTTAGTGAATTATTCGCTATGGCACTCATGGGACCGGAGTCTTATTCCCTTTCCTACAGAGAATTGACTAAGGCTGATGTGTCCGCAGAAACCATTAGATTTGGTAATGCAATGGAGAATACTTCCATATCATTCTTTGATGAGGATGATGACGTTCGTGTAATGATCGTTTTGGAAGAAGATCCGGCATTAACCTTATCAGAAGGAGAGAACTTCGAGCTTACAGATGAAATCTCGGATTACCGTGATGAATTACGCGCACGCCAGATGGAAATCATCGAAAAAATCTCCACAGAAATCTTAAACGGAGAAGAGTTGACCGTATTCTGGAATTTAACATTGGCTACCAATGCAGTTTCCACAACTCTTAAATATGGCTTCATTGATGAAGTTGAAGCTTTAGATGGCGTTAAACAGGTTGTTATTGAGCCACAGTATGAGCCAATGACAGCTAATGCCGAGACAAAAAATGTTGTATCCCAGGATATGACAGGCGCGTTACAGGTGAAAAATGAATCCGGTTATACAGGTGCCGGAAGAAGAGTGGCTGTTATCGATACAGGTACAGATACAGACCATCAGTCATTTGACGCAGCTAGTTACGAGTATGCACTTTCCTTATTAGCAGCACAAAAAGGCATGACCTTGGATGCATATAAGGAATCTTTAAATTTATTAACAGTTGAAAAGATTGAAGCAGTTTTAACTGATTTGAACTGCTATTATATGATGGGCGGAGAACTTTCAGCTGAAGAATTATATATCAGCAGCAAGTTACCATTTAATTTCAATTATGTTGACAGAAATTATGATGTTACTCATGATCGCGAAGACGATGAGCAGGGTTCCCATGGTTCTCACGTAGCAGGTATTGCGGCTGCAAACAGATTCATTAATGTTGATCATCTGTATGATTATGACAGAGATGGTGATTGTGATGTAAGTGATGCGTTAGCATTAATGAAATATGCAATTTGCGATGAACCAATCCAGAACTACTTAAATGCAGATATCAACGCCGATGGAAAATATTCTGCATATGATATCTTTAAATTATTGACTTATATACAGAAAGACGGAGCGTTTGTTCCGGCTGATGAAGCAGTAGCAATGAGTGGTGTTGCATCTGATGCACAGCTCATTACCATGAAAGTGTTCGGTGTAAATGGAGGAGCTTATACCAGTGATTATATGGCAGCAGCAGAAGATGCTATGATTCTTGGCTGTGATGTTGCAAATCTTTCCTTGGGTTCTCCATATGCTGGATTTATGGGACCTGTTGAAACAGAAGAACTTAACGTATTTGTTGATACCGTTTTAGACCTAATCGGTAAATCTGATATGGTTTTCGCTACAGCAGCAGGTAATGCAGGCAATTGGGCAGATTATAGCCACGTGCTTTTCAACCAAGTAACCGGTATGATGTACGCAGATGAAGCAGGTACCAGTACAGTAGGTTACCCTGCTACATTTATGAACGCACTTGCAGTAGCCAGTGTAAACAATAAAACAATGGTTAACTTATTGTCTACTCAGGTTTCTGAACTTGGTGGAGTTAATCCGGTAGAATTACCACATCAGGAATGTTACAGCACACATACATATCCATGGAAAACACTGGATAAGATTGGTAAAGGAACCACATATGAAGTGGTATTTATGGGGGATCCGAGTGCATACTTTGCGGGAGAAGAATCAACAGATACCTTAATGTATGGTGGAACAGGCACTGTTGAAGAATTTGCAGATTATGATTTTGCGGGAAAGATTGTTTTGGTTTCCCGTGGCTCTCTCTATTTTACAGAAATGCATGCGCTCGGTGAAAAATTGGGGGCAGCAGCAGTTATCATTTACAACAACACACCTGCAAATGACCCAAGTGGTAATGGTGGTGCGTTGTATATTACAGTAGATGAATCAGGAGCAACTATTCCATGTTCTTTCGTTGCATTAGAAACAGCAGCAGCTCTTTTTGAAATGTCAACATTAAAAGACGGACAGTATACTCTTGAGATGAAAGTAAGAGAAAAAGTTTCTTTGGATATTACTGAAGATACAGGCTATCAGATGAGTGATTTCTCATCTTGGGGAGCAACCGGAACTTTGGAAATTAAACCGGAAATCACAGCTCCTGGTGGATATATTTATTCAATTTTTGGTGAACAGGAAGAGACAAACGGATATGAAGTAATGTCCGGTACATCTATGGCTACGCCACATATCTCAGGCTTGATTGCAGTAGCAGATCAGTATTTGGCGGAAAATGGTATTCTTCAAATTGCCAAAGAAGTTAGTGGCGACAACGAACTGACTATGCGAGAACTTGCGCAGTCCTTATTAATGTCGACAGCTATGCCAATGATTGAATACTATGACCCTGAAACAGGTGAGGGATTCGAATATTCCGTTCGTAATCAGGGCGCAGGTTTGGCACAGCTTCAGAACCTCGTTAATGCAGAAAGCTTTATCGTTGTTGATGGAGTTGAAAGAGGAAAAGTTAAGGCAGAATTTGGTGATGGTACAGATGCATGGACATTCACTTTCACAGTAAACAACATTACCGATGAAGAAATGACATATGCTTTGGATGCATCCATTCTTACAACGGACTTTACATATGCAACAAATGCATTCTTTGAATCTCTTGGAATGCCATATTATAGCCGTGATTACTATTTCTACGCATTAGACCAGATGATGGCTCTCGGTGCAACCGTAGAATTTAGTGGCGAAGGCGTAAGCGAACAGTCTGTAACAGTAGCAGGAAAAGATTCCGTAGCAGTTACAGTTACAGTTGATGTTGACGAAGAATTTGCAGAAGCAATGGCAGGTGTTGGATTTACAAACGGTTTCTATGTAGAAGGTTTCGTATATGTAACTCCGGAAGAAGGCGTTGAACATTCTATCCCAATGCTTGGTTGGTATGGAAACTGGTCTGACCCATCTATGTATGACAGTGGAAACTTATTTGACTATGCATATAATCAGTTTGATCGTCCAAGTCATATTTTTGCTCCTGAAAAGAACATGTTAACATGGACACCTCAGGGTGCAGCTTCTCCATATCATTACACTGGTAATGTCTATGGTGGATTTACTCAGGAAGGATACGTAATTGGTGATTCAAGATATCTTGAAGAAAGAAATGCAATCAATACATCCGGAACGGGTATTTGGAATTTATATGCAATCTATCCAACCTTAATCCGAAATGCAGGTGGGATTAAGATGGAAGTTAGAAATGCAGATACCGGTGAAGTATATTATAGTGATGATTACTCAGAATACGATATGCGTATGATGGCAAGTTTTTACTATAATAATATGCAGTCATGGTATGACACCACGACAATTAGTGAACTTGTCTTTGAATGGGATTACACAGACCTTGAAGGTAATCCGGTACCAAATGGTACAACCGTAACATACGCATTGATTTGCTTACCGGAATATTACGTTAAGGAAGATGGTACCATGGATTGGGAAGCAGCCGGAAGAGGTGCTGAACTTTCCTACAACTTTACAATTGATAATACTGCTCCTGAATTAGCAGATGTTGAAGATCCGTTTGTTCTTACAAAAGACGGTGATGAAAGCAAGTTGACAATTCAGGTGCAGGATAACGAATATATTGCTGCAGTAATTTTATTAAATGGTTCTGCGGACACGGCAATCGAATATCAATATCCGGATATGGATGTTGACAAGGCAGGTACAGCGGTTACAGTTGAGTTTGATTTAGCTGAGTTAAATTATCAGGAACTTTATGGAAATAAGGCAACGGTAGTAGTATGTGACTACGCAGGTAATGAATCCTATTATTCCATTAACTTAAATGGTGAAGGCCAGCCTTATGGTGACTTCATCGGATTCCAGTACGATTCTTCGGGATACATCAACAAATGGGTTTCCTTTGATGCTGATGTAGCTATGAATGAAACGGGTATGTTTGGTACATTTGATGCAATCGTTGCTGCTGAATATGTAAATGGATATGTATTCATGCAGAATAACCGTGGTGAATTGTATGCAGTGCCATATGCTGATTTATTAGCAGATTCTGTTGATTTTGAAGCAACTTATGTGACAACCTTAGACCATGTTTATCAGGATTTCGCATTTGATTATAATGAAGGCAGATTGCTTGGTTTATATGTAGAAGAAAACATGAATGTACCGAAAGTTTACATTATGTCTATTGCTATGGAAGCAGATGAAACAGCAGGTGTTGAAATCTATGATGAAGAAAGACTTACTGAGAGAGATAATCTTTACGGATTAACATTGGCATGTGCAGAAAACGGTAAACTTTTTGTAATGGGTAACGAATATGTTGATGGTGCGGAAGCAACAGTAGCTTCCTTATGGACGGCCAATTATAATCCAAATCCAAGCTGGGGATTTGATCACTATAATTTATACAAAGTAGCTGATACAGAAGTGAGTATGGACTATGCGCAGTCTATGGTATATAACCACAATGATGGTCAATTATACTGGAGTAGATTTGATGTTGTAGGATTGCTTGAATTAAAATCAGAGTTATATGTAGTAAACCCTGAAACAGCTGAATGCCAGCAGGTAGGTGTTTTGAGCGGTGAAACATCTTGTCTCATTGCTCCGCTTACACCTGAAACAGCAGCAAAACCGGAATATCAGAATGTTCCGAATTATGACAGAACGATTGTGGGAGCACCAATCCTTAACCTGACAACTGTTACTCTTGGAAAAGGTGTGACAGAATATTTAAGCTGTTCCTTTGATCCATGGTATAGCGACCATACAGAAGTTACGTGGACATCTTCTGATGAAAGTGTTGTAACTGTTGATAACGGTCTTATTACAGGTATCGCAGAAGGTACAGCAGTTATTACTGTAACATCTGTAGATGATCCTGCTTTAACCGCTCAATGCCAAGTATTGGTAGCTGAGTTATCCCTTGAAATTGAAGGTCTAGTATCCTTCTCATCCGGCGGATTAAACAGCATCTCAAATTCTATGTTCTATACATTTAGCATGGAACAAGGTGATGCTACAATGACAACCGGAAACAGCGTTATTCCTGGCGAATTCAGCGGATTCGGATTGAAGATGGCTACAACTGTAGAAGGCAGAGGTTATATCTGGGCTTCCGAACATGGAAACAATGGTATGATTTACAAGATTGACAAAGCAACCGGTACGATTGTAGATATGTTATCTCCAATCGATGGTGATATGATGTTTGGATTGGCATATTCTGAAACGACTGATTTATTTACCGGTCTTATGAACTTCTATCTGTATGTAGAACTTCCGTTTACACATGAATCAGAAGAAGATATGCTTAACAGTTGGGATGAAACGAAATATCAGTTTATGTGGCACAGAGTTGATATGTCACAATACTTAAATGCTTCCCAGGGAACATTTGTTACAGCTGAAGATGGATATTGTGATATCGTATTCTCCGGAATTACAACTATCGACTACACAGATTATGCAATTCAGCAGCAGGTATTAACAACTGACTACTTAGGAAATGAACAGGCTCTTACTTATACACCGGAAGTGACTTTTGCATTGTTAGATAACGTAGGTCGTTTATGGTATATCGATGAAATGACAGGATGGGTTCTTGAAGGTGACGATTATAGAAACCCAACAACAGGAGAAAGCATCCCTGCAGATGCAAATGGTGTGTTTACAGTTGAGTATGACACTGAAAATGGAAAAGAATACAGTGTATTTGTGATTCGCCATATTGAAGAAACACCATTGACAGACAAACATAGAGCAAATGAACTTGGTCTGACATACCATTTCTCAGCTCTTCATTTTGCAGGATGGAATGAAACCTCTGACCCGAATGTAAAGAATCCTATGTTTGCTATTTCTGCATATAATTATTGGCATGAAGCTGCAACAAATGACTTGTACTTATGTGTTGATGGAGAAAGCATGAATGCGTTATATTCACTTGGTGATACAGGATTTGGTTATTTGGTAGCGACCATCTCCAATGTAAAAGTTCTTGGTGGCGTAAATATGTTGGATTAGGCAGTTTAATGCTAGAAATGAGGTAAGGTATGAAAAAACTTATTAAAATGGGATTACTGTCTTTATGCATGACAATGTTTATGACAGTACAAACTTTGGCGGCCGGTACGACTTTTGATGCAACCGGTTCGCAAGAAGGAGAAATTGTTGAATTTTCAGTTACAGTAAAAGATGGAACTGCTAATTCCGGTGAATTAGTAATCGAATATGATGCAGAAGAATTACAACTGGTAATGACACGTGATGGTTCCGATATCGGTGCTAGCATGATTCTTGTTGTTGATAAAGAACCAGGTAAGATTACAATCGGTTTTGCTGACGCAACAAAAACCGTTCAGGGTGAAATCTTAAGAATAGCGTTCAAAGTTTTAAAAACAAATGAAAACAATGCATACGCTATAAATGTTGACGTTGAAGAGTGGAGCGGTGAAGAAATTAATAGTGAAGAAGACGTACTTGCTTACAATAATTACGACTTAGTTGTAAAAGATGGCGAGGCTGCAATTATTAATATGGATGCCGATGGTGATGGAACACCGGATGTTAACGTTGATACAGATGGAGATTATTCTGCAGATATTAATATTGACACAACCGGTAATGGAGAAGCAGACTCCAACCTTGATACCGACGGTGATGGAGAAGCAGACACCAACATCATTGTTCCGGGCGAAGGCGGAAACGAAGGCGGAAATGAAGGCGGAAACGAAGGCGGAAACGAAGGCGGAAACGAAGGCGGAAATGAAGGCGGAAACGAAGGTGGAAACGAAGGCGGAAACGAAGGTGGAAATGAAGACGGAAACGAAGATGGAAACCAGGGTGAAACCGGAGATAACGACAATTCAGACGACGCAGATGATAAAGATACTGACGCAGATGCAGATGCAAAAATGCCGGTATGGCCATTCATCGCTGGTGGTGCTGTAGTTGTTGTAGCAGCTGTAGTAGTATTTATTGCACTTAAGAAAAAGAATGCATAAGTAATACGAAAAAATTTATATAGAAGAGGGCGTTGAAAAACGCTCTCTTTTTTTCTCTTTTCTATGCTTTCTTCGTCGGATTTTCCTGTTTTATCTGTTCTATTGTTCGCGGCGAAAAAATCAAAAGAGACTGTTCTTTTTCGATAGGGTATATCATATGTAATATAAAGAATGTTTGGAGAGTAAGATGCATCGAACAAAGATTGTTGTTCTTCATATGAAAGAAGTAATTTATACGATGATATTTGTTGCATTGGCAATCGTATTGTTTATTGTGCTTTTTGCCATGTTTCGAAAAGATAAAACGACGGAAGAGTCATCACTTTATAATCCGGGAGTTTACACATCGGCAATTACATTGGGGGACAATGTACTAAATATTGAAGTGGTTGTGGATAAGGAACGAATCAATTCAATTAGTCTGAAGAATTTAAGTGAAGAAGTTGCAACAATGTATCCATTAGTACAACCTTGTATGGATGTTATTAGCCAGCAGATATATCAGATGCAATCGTTAGAAGGTATTACTTATGATGAAAATGGGGCGTATACGTCGGAAATTTTGATGAAGGCAATAAAAGAGGCATTGGCGAAAGCCAAGAAAGAAAAATAAGGACTGTCCGATAACTATTCGGACAGTCCTTCTATATACTCCATAATGGAATTGAAATTCACGTCAGTTCTTGCATTTTTAACTTTCATAATCTCAGCATCAGTAACTGCATATACTAACCAACCAACAATAAGAACTGCAAAGACAGAACCTACGATAATGGATTTCTTTCTTTTTTTCTGGAAAATCATTTCCTGTTCTTCCTGGGAGATTTTCTTCTTGATTTTTTTAGCCATTTCGCTCACCTCATCTTTCAAAATCATTCCTATTATATATCATTTATACCAAAAATGTAAACTCCTATTTAAAATAAAATGCGATGAAAGCAAAAATAAAATATTCTCTAAAAAAAACGGCTTGGTAATGACTTTTTTTCTTGTTTATAGTACAATATCAATATGTGAAAATATGATACGATGGAGGAAGCGACGAATGAGCTATGCGGATGAGATTTTTATAAAAATGTGTCGGGATATTCTAGATAACGGAACCAGTACGGAAGGGGAAAAAGTACGCCCGAAGTGGCCGGATGGAACCAGTGCTTATACGGTAAAGCAGTTTGGCGTTGTTAACCGTTATGATTTGTCAAAGGAATTTCCGGCATTAACCTTGAGAAAAACAGCTATTAAAAGTGCCATGGATGAAATCTTATGGATTTGGCAGAGAAAGTCTAATAATATCAAGGATTTAAAGCCACATATCTGGGATGAATGGGCAGATGAAGATGGTAGCATCGGAAAGGCTTACGGCTATCAGATGAGCGTAAAGCATCAGTACAAAGAAGGTATGATGGATCAGGTGGACCGCGTCCTTTATGATTTAAAGAATAATCCATACAGTCGTCGTATTATGACCAATATCTACGTACATCAGGATTTGCACGAGATGAATCTTTATCCTTGTGCATATAGTATGACTTTTAACGTAAGTAAAAAGCCGGGATGTGATAAGTTGGTCTTAAATGGTATTTTAAACCAACGTTCTAACGATGTGCTTGCAGCCAACAACTGGAATGTAGTGCAGTATTCCTTGCTGCTCATGATGTTTGCACAGGTAAGTGATATGATTCCGGGTGAATTGGTGCATGTTATTGCAGATGCTCATATCTACGATAGACATATTCCGTTTATCGAAGAATTAATCAGCCGTCCGACATTTAAAGCACCGAAGGTGACGCTGAATCCGGAAATCAAAGATTTCTATCAGTTCACTACACAGGATGTAATTGTGGAAGATTATGAGACGGGACCGCAGATTAAGGATATTCCGATTGCGATTTAATTCGCCGATGGTCAAATAAAAGGAGAATAGGAATGAATTTAATTGTAGCAGTAGATAAAAACTGGGGAATTGGTTTTGAAAATAAATTGCTGGTAAGCATCCCTGATGATATGAAGTTTTTCCGTGAAACAACCACCGGAAAAGTTGTTGTTATGGGAAGAAAGACGTTGGAGAGCTTTCCGGGTGGAAGACCTTTAAAAAACCGTACCAATATTGTTTTAACAAAAAATAAAAACTACAAAGCAGATGGAGCGATCATTGTTCATACGCTTGAACAATTAAGAGAAGAGTTGAAAAAATATCCGTCTGAAGATATCTTTGTTATTGGCGGAGCAAGTATTTACGAAGCATTATTAGATGATTGTGATGTAGCACATGTAACAAAAATTGACTATGCATATCGGGCAGATGCTCATTTTCCGAACCTTGATGAAAAACCGGAATGGAAAATCGTGGCCGACAGTGACGAACAAACGTATTTCAATTTGGAATACAGATTCTATCAGTATGTGAAAAATGCTTAGAAAAATGCTCTTTTTACCATAAAAACTGTAGATTTATGGTAAAATTAGGCATTGACACAAATAGTAATCAAAGCTATTATTATGAGTGGGTATTTAGTTATCTTTTACAAAAAAATACAAGAAAATATATGAGGGGGATTTGAAATGTTAGACATTAAAATTCAGTTAACAACAACTCCAAAGGCTTTGCCTGCAGCAGATGATCCATTAAAATTTGGTTCCATCTTTACAGACCATATGTTTATAATGGAATATGAAGAAGGAAAAGGATGGTATGATCCAAAGATCGTTCCATATGCACCAATCGCATTAGAACCATCTGCTATGATTTTCCATTATGGCCAGGAAATGTTCGAAGGTTTAAAGGCATATCCTTTAGCTGACGGAAGAGTTCAGTTATTCAGACCAATGAAGAACATTGAAAGAGCAAATCAGACCAACAGAAGACTTTGCATTCCGGAAATCAATGAAGATGATTTCTTACAGGCACTTATTGAACTTGTAAAAGTTGATAAGAAGTGGATTCCGGACAGACCGGGTACAGCACTTTACATTCGTCCGTTCGTAATTGCAACAGACGCAGCATTAGGTGTTCGTCCATCTAACACATACAAATTCATCATCATCTTATCACCGGTTGGACCATACTATGCAGAAGGTTTAAACCCTGTTAAGATTTGGATTGAAGATGAATATGTAAGAGCTGTTCGTGGTGGTATCGGCCAGGCTAAGACAGCAGGTAACTACGCAGCAAGCTTATATTCACAGGTTAAAGCACACGAAGCAGGATACTCACAGGTATTATGGCTTGATGGTGTTGAAAGAAAATACATTGAAGAAGTTGGCGCTATGAACATTTTCTTCAAGATTAACGGAACTGTTGTAACACCTATGTTAAACGGAAGTATTCTTCCTGGTGTAACAAGAAACTCCTGTATCGAACTTTTAAAGACATGGGGTGTTCCTGTTGAAGAAAGAAGAATCAGCGTTGATGAATTAGTAGCAGCAGCAAAAGACGGAAGCTTAGAAGAAGTTTGGGGTTCCGGTACAGCAGCAGTTATTTCACCGGTTGGAACATTAAGACATGGTAATGATGTAATGCAGATTGCTGATGGAGGAATTGGTGAAATTTCTCAGAAATTATACGATACCATTACAGGTATTCAGTTAGGCAAGATTGAAGCTCCTGAAGGATGGGTAGTAGAAGTTAAATAAGTTTTGAAAAAAGGGAGGTAGTCGTTTTTGTGATTAAGGTCAGAAAGACGGTACCTCCTTGTTTTTATATCTTTTGAAATATAAAAATGATTGAAAAGAAGGAATAAAAAATGAAAAAAGTGATTACCAAAAAATTGATGAAAGAAATCTTTCTTATGACCTTGGGAATGTTTATTACAGCCATTTCCGTATACTTTTTTTTGATTCCGAGTAAGTTGGTTATTGGTTCCATATCCGGTCTTTCGATTGTTATTAATGAGTTTACCGGTTTGCCAATTTCAATAATTACATTTATTATTAATGCAGTTTTGCTGATTTTGGCATACCTTTTGATCGGAAAAGAATTCGGAATCAAAACAGTTTATACGGCGCTGTTGCTGTCCCCGTTTTTGTGGATATTTGAACAGTTTTTCCCAAATCAGGAATCCATTATGCAGGATCCGTGGTTTGATTTGCTTTGTTTTGTACTGATTTTAGGTTTTGCACAAACACTTTTATTTAAACAGAATGCTTCATCCGGTGGTTTGGATATTTTGGCAAAAATTGTTAACAAATATTTACACATAGAACTGGGAACATCCGTAACAGTTGCAGGTGCACTTATTTGTTGTTCTGCATTTTTGGTTCGTGACTTAAAAACAGTGATTATAGGTATTATTGGAACCTTTATCAATGGTCTTGCAGTAGATTATTTCATGGTGGGTATGAACTCCAGAAAGAGAGTATGTGTCATCTCTGAACGCTATGAAGAAATCAAGGATTATATTGTTAAAGAATTGGAACGAGGTGCGACAGTATATCCTGCGTATGGCGGATACCATAATGAGCAGAAGTTTGAAGTTGTAACACTTATGACAAAAGCAGAATTTTCTTCCTTAATGGAGTATATCAAGGATAACGATATCGATGCATTTATTACTGCAGGAACCGTAAGCGAAATTTACGGAAACAAAGGGGTTAAAAAAGCAAAGAAGAAAAATAAAAAACATAAATAGTAATTGGCAGTTCTTTTTTGATAAAAGGCCACATAGGATAGGGCAGAAGAAAAAAATAGGAGTCCCTATGAGTAAAGGCCGATTAAGAACGATGGTGCAAAGTGTGGCTGGTATACGCCCGATTGAAAATGCGAGAGTTTCCATCAGTGAAACCGGAGATGCGCAAAATGTGATTGAAGAAATTATCACAGATTCATCCGGGATTGCAGAATCAGTTACACTTACAACACCACCATTAGATTACAGTATGCAACCGGGGCAACCACAGCCGTACGCGTTATATTCCATTCGTGTGACAGCTGAAGGGTATGCCCCTGTTTTTGTCAGCGGAATTCAGGTGATGGCAGGCGAACTTTCCATTCAGGAAGTATTGATGAAACCGCTGGAGGTGACTGATGAAACAACGAATATTGTAATTCCTGGAAATACACTTTTTGAGGATTATCCTCCTAAAATTCCGGAATCAGATGTAAAGACGGTTCAGGAAACAGGAGAAATTGTTTTAAGTAGGGTTGTAATTCCGGAATACGTGATTGTTCATGACGGTGTTCCCTCCGATTCCCGGGCAAAAAATTATTATGTAACGTTTCGTGATTATATCGGAAACGTGGCATCCGGGGAAATCTATGCAACATGGCCGGAGGCTACAATTCGTGCAAACATTCTTGCCATTATGTCTTTTACCCTCAATCGCGTCTACACGGAATGGTACAGAAATAAAGGCTATGATTTTACCATTACATCATCAACGGCCTATGATCAAACCTGGAGTTATGGCAGAAACATATTTGAAAGCATTTCCAGAATCGTGGATGAAGTGTTTGCAAATTATATTTCAAAACCAAATGTAAAACAACCGATTTTAACACAATATTGCGATGGCCGGACAGTTACTTGTCCCGGATGGTTAAGCCAGTGGGGCTCGAAGTACTTGGGAGATATTAATTACAGTACGATTGAAATTTTGCGTAATTATTACGGAAGTGATATCTACATTAATACTGCAGAGGAAATTGCAGGCATTCCGGCATCCTGGCCAAGAATGAATCTGGAAGTTGGTGCAAGAGGAGAAAAAGTTCGCCAAATGCAGGAGCAGTTGTTGCGTATTTCCCAGAGTTATCCGGCGATACCAAAGATAGTTCCGGATGGGGTATACGGCCAGCAGACAAGTGAAGCAGTGCGGATCTTTCAAAGAGTCTTTAATCTGCCTGCAACGGGCATTGTAGATTACGCAACATGGTACAAAATCTCGCAAATATATGTGGGTGTTACCGGAATCGGGGAATTGTATCCATAATTGTCGATAATATTTTCTTTACAAAAACGGAGAAAATGGTAAAATGATAAGAGCAAAACGAGAAAGAGAGAGAGGATGTACATGAATAAACCGACGACTGAAATGGAAGCGATTTTACTGTTTTTAGATGCGGATACATATGAAGAAAAGTATAATCTGTTGGGAATTGTAGAAGAATTTTGCTCCGATCATCTGATTAACACGCTTGCAGCGTCTATGGATATTGTGATTGAAGACGGAACGTTGGAGGAGCGCTTTTTGGAATTGAAAAGCTGTGTCAATACACGCAAGCGCTACGAGATTGACCGACGGAAATAAACAGATGATTTTGTAGATATAATTTGTAGTTATAAAAAGAATAAAATGGCTACTGACTTATAAAAATCAGATTGCGTATGGGATAAAAAATACGTTGTCTGATTTTTCTTTTTTTCGCTATTTTCATTGCAATTTCTGCTGTTTGAATATATAATAAATACTGATTATTTATGTCAAAGTGGATGCGTCTGCTTTTCACTTGGTAAATGTCAAATTATACTAAAAAAAACAAACAAAAAAGCAAAGAAAAGGAAGGATTTAGAAATGAAAAAATTATTACAAAAAATGGTGACTGTCTTAATTGTTGCAAGCATGGGGGTTGGCCTCTTAGCAGTGTCCGGTTGCACTGCTCCTGACAAGGAGAATACCTTGTATATTTATAACTGGTCAGAATACATTCCACAGGAAGTATATGACTTATTCGAACAAGAAACCGGAATTCACGTACAGGAAGCAACCTTTTCCAGCAATGAAGAAATGCTGGCAAAGTTAGTTGCAGGTGGCACTGGCGAATTTGATATTATTGTTGCAAGTAACTATGTTATCCCGGCTATGAAAGAACAGGGATTGATTCAGGAATTAGATGTTTCAACGATGGAGAACTTTAAGAACTTAAAGCCTGAAGTAGTTGGTATGGATTTTGACCCGGAAAATAAGTATTCCGTTCCGTACATGGCAACGATTACATTAGTAGCTGTTAATAAAACAAAATGTGCACAGCTTGGCGTGGAAATTAAGAGTCTTAACGACTTACTGAATCCTGCCTTAGAAAATAATATTGTTATCCCGGACGATAGCCGTGAAGTTGTAAATGTGGCGTTAAAAGCAATGGGCCTTGATCCGGACACAAAAGACAAAGCAACCATTGAAAGAGCAAGTGAATGGTTAGCAAAATTAGCTCCAAACGTAAAACTTTATGATTCTGATACACCATATGTTGCACTTGCAACCAATGAAGTAGCAGTTGGTCTTGTATACAATATGGATGCTGCAAAAGCAATGGCATTAAACCCGGATATTGAAATTATTGCTGTTCCGGAAGGAAATGAAATTGCATACGATAACTTTGTTATCACTGCAGACAGCACAAAGAAAGACAAAGCACAGATGTTTATCGACTTTATCATGAGACCTGAAATCTATAAGTTATGCTTGGAAGAATATCCTTGTGTAAGCATGAATGCGGCAGCAATGGAACTTATGAGTGAAGAATTTTTAAACAATCCGGCATCCAATGTAAGTGCGGACGTTCTTAAGAATGCACACATTATTGGTGATGTTGGAACAGCAGCGTCATATTTTGACGAAGTATTCTCAAAAATGAAAAATTAATCTGGAGGATTTTATGAAGAAAATCGAAATCATAACAAGAACTGAAAACCTTGAAACCGTTAAGAGGGTATTGGCAAAGAATGAATATTCCGGAATGACAGTGACATCTGCAATGGGATGTGGAGCACAGAAAAGTGAATCTTCTGAATTCGCAGAATTAAACGTAGATATGAACTTACTTCCAAGAATTCATGTAATGACAGTTGTTTGGGATGAAGACTTAGATGAACTTGTTTGCGAATTACAGGAAGCATTATCTTCCGGTGCCGTTGGCGACGGAAAGATTTTCGTATCAACAGTGGATGAAGGAATCAGAATTCGTACCGGTGAGAGAGGCGACAAGATTCTTTAATTTTGGAGGAAGCATAAATTGAAAGATGAAGAAAGAGGCGTAATCGTCAAATTAGTCGACGTTGAAAAAGAATTTGACGGCATGAGAGTGGTTAAAAAATTAAACCTTGATATTCGCGAAGGTGAGTTTTTGACCTTGCTTGGTCCATCCGGATGCGGAAAGACCACAACTCTTCGTATGATTGCGGGTTTTGAGTCTGCAACCAGCGGTGCCATTGAGTTGAACGGAAAAGACGTTGCAAATTTAAAACCGAATGAACGTGACGTAAATACGGTATTTCAGAACTACGCTCTCTTCCCGCATATGAATGTGGAGAAGAATATTGCTTTCGGTCTTGTGGAAAAGAAAGTTCCAAAGGCGGAGATTAAAGAGCGAGTTGCCGAAATGATTCGTTTGGTTCAGTTAGACGGTTTGGAAAAGCGTATGCCATCTCAGATGTCCGGTGGACAGAGACAGCGAGTGGCAATCGCCAGAGCTTTGATAAATAAACCAAAAGTATTATTATTGGATGAGCCTTTGGGTGCCCTTGATCTTAAGTTAAGAAAGCAGATGCAGATAGAATTAAAGCATTTGCAAAAAAAATTAGGCTTAACTTTCGTGTATGTAACACATGATCAGGAAGAGGCACTTACTATGAGCGACCGTATCGCAGTTATGCATGACGGCGTTTTGGAACAGGTTGGTACACCGGATGAGGTTTATAATCATCCGAAAACCAAGTTTGTTGCAAGTTTTGTAGGTGAATCAAATATTTTAGAAAGTTATGTAGAGAGAGTCGAAGAAGATAAATTGTACATTGCGTTAGAGTCCGGACATGCTGTTTTATATGAAAAGGGCTTTAAAGAAGAAGAAATGATTTATATCTGTATTCGACCGGAGAACTTAAAAATCTCCACAGAACCTGTAGCACAGTTTTCCATTCGTGGAGTGATTACAGAGCACATTTTTGCAGGTTCTGTTATTCGTACAGTAGTAGAACTGGTAAACGGCCAGAGACTTCGTGTGGCAAGCCATCCGGAGCAGGCGCAGTTGCCGATTGGAACCATTGTAAACTTGTATTGGAATCCGAAAAAAGCGGTTATCGTTCATACTGTTGAAGAACAGATTTACAATGTGATCGAGCAGAATTCCAATGAGATTTATGAACAGTTGGAAAGGGATATGGAAAAGAATGAAGAAGTTTAAACACAAACTTCCTGCTGTGACCATGATTGGTCCGACAGTTGGTTGGTTATTACTTTTTCTGCTGGTTCCGTTGTTACTGGTAATCGGAATCAGTTTTATGGAAAAAAATGTTTCCGGTGGCGTTAATTTCATATTTTCCCTAGAGGCATATAAGGATTTGTTTAATGCCGGGTATTTAAAGGTATTCGGAAATTCCTTTGGGCTGGCATTGGCAACCACTTTGATTTGTCTCCTGATCGGATATCCGTTTGCATACATTATTGCAAATGCGCCACAGAAATCGAAACGATACTTGGTAATGCTAGTCATGTTACCATTTTGGATTAATTCCATGATTCGAATTTACGGTTGGAGCACCATTTTACGTTCCCAGGGTATCTTAAACAATGTGTTAATCAGTCTGGGAATTATTGAGATTCCATTAGAACTGTTGTATACCGATGGAGCGGTGCTTTTAGGAATGGTTTACGACTTGTTGCCGTTTGCCGTATTGCCGATGTATACCTCAATCGAAAAATTAGAACCATCCCTTTTGGAAGCAGCAAGCGACTTGGGTGCAGGAAAGTTGCACCGCTTGGTCAGAGTTATCATTCCGTTAACAATGCCGGGTGTGTTCGCAGCGTCCATCCAAACTTTTATACCGTGTTTGGGATTGTTCTATATCGCCGATATGATGGGTGGAGCAAAGACCATGTACATTGGAAACTTAATCAGAAATCAGTTTGTGTCAGCCAGAAACTGGCCACTTGGAGCAGCACTTTCCATTGTGCTGATTGCAGTTACATTGATTTTAATGAAACTGTATACCAAAGTTGGTAGTCTGGATGACATGGTATAGGAGGGGCTTATGGAAAATCTTGAAAAACAGAGTATCCGTGCAGAACGGAAAAAGAAAAAAATCTCTCCTATGCGAATCACTTATGCATGTTTGATATATCTCTTTTTGTATTTGCCGATTGCGGTAGTTATCGCATTTTCGTTTAATACATCAAAGATGAATATCGTTTTTGAAGGGTTCACCCTGGATTGGTATGTAAAGCTTTGGTCTAATCAGAAATTGATGGATGCCTTTGTTAATACCCTTATTGTTGCTGCAGTCAGCACACTGTTGGCAACTATATTAGGAACCCTTTGTGCCGTTGGTTTGAACCGTTTTGAATTTAAATTAAAAGGTCTTATCAGCAGTGCCTTATATATTCCGATTGTAATTCCGGAATTGGTATTTGCTATCGCCGTATTGATTTTCTTCAATATGGTGAAAATTCCGATGAATATGTTTACGTTGATTGTCTCGCATGTGACATTTTCCATGCCGTTTGTGGTTATCACCGTCCGGTCGCGACTGGCGGGCTTTGATAAATCCATAGAAGAGGCGTCACACGACTTGGGGGCAAATGAATTCCGTACATTTTTCCGAGTGACCTTGCCGATGATTGCTCCGGGTGTATTATCCGGTGCGATGTTAGCATTAACCTTATCCTTGGACGATGTTGTGGTAAGTTCCTTTACCTCCGGACCGGATAGCCAGACATTACCGCTCGTTATTTTAGGTATGGTAAAAAAAGGCGTATCACCGGACGTAAACGCATTATCTACATTGATTATTATCGGAACTGTTGCGTTATTGGTTAGTACAACGATTATTCAGGATAAACTGGAGAAAAAAGCAGAGTAATAAAGGACACACCCTCATATCTTTTCTGACTCGCTGCGGCGGCAGAATCGTCAGAAAAGATATGGGGGTGTTTTTTGTTTGCTTCATGTTCCCAAAATAATACCGTTTTTATTAGAAAAAGCTATCAGAAAAGCAAAAAGTTTGATGACTTTTTTCGCGTAAGATGTTATAATTTTCAATGATTGTATGTATTTAAATTGTTGAAAAATAAATTTACAGGAAAACGGGAGGAACATCATGAAAGTAGTTATTACAGGACAAGATTTAACCTTAGAGCAGGTTGAAGCAGTTGCAAGACATGGGGCACAGGTGGAATTGTCCGAACAGGCAAAAGAAGCAATTCTTCGTTCAAGAAAAGTAGTTGACGATATTATCGCACAGAAGAAAGTGGTATACGGCGTAACCACAGGTTTCGGAAGCTTCTGTAACACAGTTATCGCGACAGAAGAGTCCAAATTATTACAGAAAAACTTAATTATCACCCACGCAGTTGGAGCAGGCAATCCGTTCCCAACAGAAGTAGCGAAAACAATGATGTTACTTCGCGTAAACAACTTATCCAAAGGTTTTTCCGGCGTTCGTATGGAAACCGTTGAAACTTTAATTGCAATGATTAATAAGGGTGTAACACCGGTTATTCCGGAAAAAGGTTCTCTTGGAGCATCCGGAGACTTAGCACCATTATCTCATATGGTATTACCGATGATCGGCTTAGGACTTGCTGAATATAACGGTGAAGTAATGGACGGAGCTAAGGCTATGGAATTAGCAGGTATCCCAACCATCGAATTGACGGAAAAAGAAGGTCTTGCATTAATCAATGGTACACAGGCTATGACTTCTGTTGGTGCGTTAACCATGATTGACGCATTAAATTTAGTAAAAGTTGCTGACGTAGCAGCAGCACTTAGCTTTGAAGCACAACAGGGTGTTATCGATGCATTACAGCCAAGAATGCACACTGTTCGACCACATCAAGGTCAGATGGATACAGCAGCAATTGTTGCTCGCTTGTTAGAGGGTAGCAAGAATACTACACATCAGGCTGAAATCAAAGTTCAGGATGCATATTCCTTACGTTGCTGCCCACAGGTACACGGCGCAAGTAAAGACGCTATCAACTATGTAAAGAGCAAAATCGAAATCGAAATCAACTCCGTTACAGATAACCCGATTATCTTCGGAGATACCATGGAAGGCATTTCCGGTGGTAACTTCCACGGACAGCCAATGGCATTATCCTTTGACTTCTTAGGAATTGCTTTATCCGAATTAGCCAATATTTCCGAACGCCGTTTGGAAAGAACCGTAAACCCTGCATTATCCGGACTTCCGGCTTACCTTGTAGAAAATGGTGGATTAAACTCCGGATTCATGATTGTTCAGTACTCTGCAGCAGCATTAGTATCTGAAAATAAAGTACTTGCGCATCCGGCATCTGTTGACAGTATCCCATCTTCTGCAAACCAGGAAGACCACGTAAGTATGGGTACCATCGCAGCAAGAAAAGCATGCGAAATCATGAAAAATGTTCGCCGTGTACTTGCAATGGAACTTATGTGTGCATGTCAGGCAATTGATTTAAGAGGAAATAAAGGTCTTGGTATCGGTACACAGCCGGCTTACGACACCATTCGTGAAGTTTGCCCGAAGCTTGTAGAAGACAGACCATTATATGAAGATATTAATCGCTGCGAAGAAACCATTATCAATGGCGAATTAATCGGACGTGTAGAAAAAGCAGCAGGACAGATTAAATTCTAAATTTCAACAAAAGTATCGGGAGGAAAAACCATGTTATCAAATCAGATGATTGGGGAAGCAATGACCATCAAATTGGATGATGTATTGCCGGAGTATCCTACGTTTGATCCAAACGTAAGAAGAGCTCCAAAGAGAGAATTAACCTTAAACGACAGAGAAATCAAATTAGCATTGAAAAATGCCCTTCGTTATGTTCCGGAATCTTTACACGAACAGTTGGCACCGGAATTTTTAGAGGAATTATTAACCAGAGGTAGAATTTACGGATATCGTTTTATGCCGAAGGAAAGAATCTATGGTAAACCAATTGATGAATACAAAGGAAATTGCGTAGAAGGCAAAGCATTCCAGGTTATGATTGACAACAATTTAGACCATGAAGTTGCATTATATCCTTACGAATTGGTAACCTACGGTGAAACCGGACAGGTTTGCCAGAACTGGATGCAGTACCAGTTAATCAAAAAATATTTAGAGCAGTTAACCGATGAACAGACCTTAGTTGTTATGTCCGGTAACCCATTAGGATTATTCAAATCCCATAAGACCAGCCCAAGAGTAACCATTACAAACGGTATGATGATTGGTATGTATGACAATCCGGAAGATTGGGCAAAGGCAACAGCTATGGGCGTTTCCAGCTATGGACAGATGACAGCCGGCGGTTGGATGTACATTGGACCACAGGGTATCGTTCACGGAACTTTTAACACCATCTTAAATGCAGGACGTTTAAAACTTGGTATCCCTGCAGATGGTGATTTGGCAGGACATTTATTTGTAACTTCCGGTCTTGGCGGTATGTCAGGTGCTCAACCAAAGGCTATTGAAATCGCACGCGGTGTTGGTATCGTAGCGGAAGTTGACTACTCCAGAATTAAAACAAGACATGATCAGGGTTGGGTATCCTTAATCGCTGAAACTCCGGAAGAAGCGTTCCGCGTTGCACAGGAATACTTGGATAAAAAAGAAAGCATCTCTATCGCATTCCACGGAAATATCGTTGATTTGTTAGAGTATGCAGTAGAAAAAGAAATTCACATTGAACTTCTTTCTGACCAGACATCCTGCCACGTTCCTTATGACGGAGGATATTGTCCACAGGGTATCACTTTTGAAGAAAGAACCGAATTACTTCGTACAAATAAAGAAAAATTCATTGAATTAGTAAATCAGACCTTAATCAAGCATTTCCATTTGATTCAGAAGCTTTCTGAAAGAGGTACATACTTCTTCGATTACGGAAACGCATTTATGAAAGCCGTATACGATGCAGGTGCAAAGGAAATTGCAAAGAATGGCGTAGATACTTCCGAAGGATTTATTTATCCATCTTATGTAGAAGATATCATGGGACCAATGTTATTTGACTATGGTTACGGTCCGTTCAGATGGTGCTGCTTAAGCGGTAATCCGGAAGATTTACGTAAGACTGACGCGGCTGCTATGGATGTTATCGATCCAAACAGACGAGGACAGGACAGAGACAACTACGTATGGATCCGTGATGCAGAAAAGAATAAATTAGTAGTTGGTACACAGTGTCGTATCCTTTATCAGGATGCTTTGGGACGTCGTGATATTGCACTTCGTTTCAACAAGATGGTTCGTGATGGAGAAATTGGACCGGTTATGCTTGGACGTGACCACCACGATACCGGCGGAACAGATTCTCCATTCAGAGAAACGTCCAATATTTACGATGGTTCTAACGTAACTGCAGATATGGCTATCCAGTGCTACGCAGGTAATGCTGCAAGAGGAATGAGCCTTATCGCACTTCACAATGGTGGTGGTGTAGGTATCTCCAAATCCATCAATGGTGGTTTCGGTTTAGTATTAGACGGAAGCGAAAAAGTAGATGATATCTTAATGAAAGCGATTCCATGGGATACTATGGTAGGCGTTTCCCGTAGAAACTGGGCTAGAAACGAACATGCCATCGAAACTGTTGTAGAATATAATAAGATGCGTGAAGGTAGTGACCACATCACTATTCCATATGTTGCATCTGATGATTTGATTAACAGTGTTTGTGCAAAAAAAGGAATCAAATAATATGAGTAAAATAATTATTAAACACGCGCCGGAGCTTGTAACCTGTAAAGGCCAGGCTCCGAAGCGTGGAAAAGATATGTCTGATATTGGACTCATCAATGACGGTGCAATCGTTATTGTTGATGATATTATTGAATTTGTGGGAACCACAGAAGAAGTGGACAAAGCATATCCTGACCAGAGTGGATATGAAGTGATTGATGCCACCGGTCATGCGGTACTTCCGGGATTTGTAGATTCCCATACACATTTTATCTTCGGTGGTTATCGTGCCGATGAATTCGGCTGGAGACTTCGTGGAGATAGTTACATGTCCATCATGGAAAGAGGTGGCGGAATTGCCTCTTCCGTAACTGCAACAAAGAAAGCAACGGCGGAAGAACTTTATAACGCTGGAGTAGACCGCTTAAACCGTATGATGAGTTATGGTGTAACTACTGTAGAAGGAAAGAGCGGTTATGGTTTGGATGAAGAAACAGAACTTCGTATGCTTCGCGTAATGAAGCAGTTAAACGAAGAACATCCGATGGATATCGTTACAACCTTCTTAGGACCTCATGCAACTCCGGTAGAATACAAAGGCAGAAATAAAGAATTTTTAGAATTCAATTTAAAAGAAGTAATGCCAAAAGTCATGGAAGAAGGATTGGCAGAATTTGCTGATATTTTTACAGAAAAAAATGTATTTGAAATTGAGGAATCCAGATACTATTTGGAAGAAGCAAAAAAACTTGGTTTCAAATTAAAAATGCATGCTGACGAAATCGTTGACATTGGCGGTTCTGCACTTGCAGTAGAAGTAGGATGTACTTCAGCAGATCACTTGCTTATGGCAAACGAGGAAAATATTCGTAAGATGGCAAATTCCGATATCGTGTCCACCTTACTTCCGGCAACTGCATTCAGCCTTGCACATCCGTATGCAAATGGTAGAGCAATGATTGATGCAGGTTGTGCAGTAGCAATTGCTTCTGACTATAACCCGGGAAGCTGTCATACATGCAGTATTCCGCTGCTTATCGCTTTATCTTGCATCTATATGCATTTAAGCGTGGAAGAAGTTGTTACCGGTCTTACCATTAACGGCGCGGCAGCAGTGGGAAGAGCAGACAGCGTGGGAAGCCTTGAAGTAGGAAAGAAGGCAGACCTTGTGATGTTACAGCATCCATCTATTCAGTACTTACCATATTGCGCAGGTATGAACATTGTGGAAAGAGTAATGAAAAATGGTAAATTCATTTAAAAGTTATTTGATAAAGAGGAAAGAGATTGCTTTGTACAGCAGTCTCTTTTTTTTAGGAAAAGTTCTGTTATATAAAAGTCATCATTTTTATGAAGTCAAGAGTTTATTCATTTAAAAGATTGTGAAATCGGGCTTATAGACGTTGAAATTTTTATGTGCCCAAAAAACCATGAAATGATGGCTGAAAAATTGTGAAAACGGGTCTATGAGAGTTCGGATTTGTATATGCCCATGCTTTTGGGTAAAAATGTGGGCATATAAAAATTTGAACGTCTATAGGTCCAAATTCACAGAAAAAATGATGATTTTGTCTGTGAAAAAGGGCTTTTTGAGAAAAAGATTTCTATATGCCCATTTAGGTGCTTCAAAATAAAAATGAAATACGTAGAAGAATAAATAGAAAGTAATATTATTTGCTGCACCTTCCAAGAATTGCTAACATAATATAATATCATTCGCAAATACTATGAGTGGATAAAGAAATTATCCAAAAAAAGTATTTCGGAGGGAAGTTATTATGGCAAACAATAACAATACAGGTAGAAACCAGATGGCTCATCCACAGGCAAAAGAAGCTATGAACAGATTTAAACAGGAAGTTGCTTCTGAAATCGGTGTGCCTTTAAAACAGGGTTACAATGGTGACCTTACTTCTGCACAGGCAGGTTCTATCGGTGGTGAAATGGTTCGTAAAATGATCAAGAGACAGGAAGAACAGATGTCTAACGGTCAGTAAACGACGCTTTGTTTTTCAAAAAGAGCGTTTAGAAATATATTCTTAAATTTAAGAAAATGATTCTAATTACGTAAAACTTCGTGAGAAACAAGATGATAGCACCTTCGTATTTTCGGTGTCAGCTGAGAATACGAGGGTGCTTTTTCTTTTAATTTTGAAGTTTTTATGTATATGTATTTTCCGCTGGTTTTGAGAGGGAAAATCTAGTAAACTAGAAATAGAATACGGGCAATTTTGGGCGTTGTCAAATATTGTCAGAAAGATTAGAATAAGGATAGAAAATAAGTGGGATTTTAGAGGAGTATCCATGAACGAAATTAAAGAGTTTATAGAAGAAATAGAACGGGCAGAGGGAGTGCAGAAAAAAGAAGTCGGTGTGTACTTTTATGTAAAACCGAATGAGCATGTGCCGGCAGATAGTCTGAAAGGATTGTATGCATATTTTTACATGGAGCTAAGCAGACACAGATTGGTGAAGGGCATCCATCAGGATAGGGAAGACGGTCGCGTGACAGGTATGTTTGTTAATACATATGCGGACTCTGTTTTTGAGATGATGCGTTACATCGAAACGCTGGTGCTGCTGATGGATGTAAAGCCGCGACAAAATCCGTACGAGTTGTTGGAATTTCGTTTTAATGAGGTTGGGTATGACCAGATATTGGAAAAATATTCCGTCTTTTTTACATTTTTATTCCGAATGAAAAAAGAAAAAACAGATGAAGCGAAACTTCGGAGAATGTGGGAAATCCACGAAAAGAAGTTTGTGACAGAACGTGAGTCGGAGTATGAGGAAGAAGACGAGTCAGGTTGTATGGAAGAAGACATGTCAGGACATATGAAAGAAGATGAACCGGAACATGCGAAAGGGGTAACAGAAGACGTGGCAGAGTATAAGAAGGATAGTAAACCGGAGCCATTTGAAAAAATCGTTGCTTTTTCACCGGAAATGAGTGCCTACATTGCGGAAATGAAGCAGGTTATTAAAACGCTGAAAAAGATTAAGGCAGAACATAAATATTTTGATACATCCATTTTATTGTCTGTGGACGAAGGTTGGGGAAAAGAAGAATTTATCCGTACCATAATCAAGGTGTTAGAGGAAGAGTTGAAGATTGATACTGAGAACATTTCTCTTGAACAACGCGAATATTCTATGATCAAAAATAATCAGATGTTAGCTTATGGTGCGGGATTGGGCGCAGATAGTATGCGACCGGATCTTGAAAATCTTATCATCAGAGCAGTTGACCTCGGTGAAGCAATCGCCGAATTTGATTCGCCAAAATTTAAAAATGATTTGCGTGAGTATGCAAAAAACTCCAGACATGTGTTCAATATTTTTCTGATTCCGTATATGGACCCGAGACGCTTGCAGGATTTGGAGGAAAGTTTTGCGGACGTGATTCCGGTGCGACTGGTTGTTGTGCCGCCGGTATCCTTGGAAAACATGGTCATTTATTTAAAGGATAAATTAGCGGAAAGCAATTGTTATATAGAAGGCGATTGCGACGATTTCATAGAACAGTGGATTTGTCATGAAAAATCAGACGGCATGTTTTACGGATATGAGACTTTGGATAAAATGTCTTCCGAATTGCTGTACGAAAAAGCACTTTCCATGCAGGATAGTGAAGAAAATACTGAAGAGATGGAAAAAATCACAGGAGCCGATATCCGCAGAATGTACGGTGATTTCAAAGAGACTAAAGATGCTTATGAACTCTTTGATGAACTTGTCGGCCTGGTTGATTTCAAAGTAAAAATCAAAGAGATTGTCGCGCAGATACAGTTTTTAAAGGCAATGGAAGCAGAAGGAAAAGCAGTAGAAAAACCTGCGATGCATATGCTTTTTTTAGGCAATCCGGGTACGGGAAAAACCAGCATGGCCAGAATAGTCGGCAAGGTTTTTAAGCAGGAGGGTCTTTTGAGAAAAGGACACTTTATGGAAGTAAGCGGAGCAAGTTTCGTACATAAAAAAGTTGGTGACGCTTCGGAAAAAATCCGCACGACCTGTCGCGAAGCCAGGGGAAGTATTCTTTTTGTGGATGAAGCTTACGGAATGAGTGTTGGTCACAACAGCGGCAATGTAAGTGACGAAATCCTGCCAACGCTTGTGGCAGAAATGGAAAATAACCGAGATGATTTATGCGTTATTTTTGCAGGGTACGAGGAAGAGATGGAAGGCTTTTTGAATAAGAATTCAGGTTTGAAAAGCCGTTTCCCGCATGTGTTAAGATTCCCAAATTATTCCAAGGCAGAATTGGTTGAGATTTTCCAAAGAATGATAGACGGCAAATTTGAATACGAAGCGGACCTCAAGGAATGTTTAGAGGCTTATTTGGATGAAATTCCGCAGCAGAAGTTTGAAGCCAAAGAATTCAGTAATGCCAGATTCATTCGAAACTTATACGAGCGCCTTTGGGGCAAAGCGGCATACCGTATTCGTATGAGCGGTACGGATGATTTTTGTATAAAAAAAGAAGATTTACAGAATGTTTTAAGAGATGATGAATTTGAAGAAATCGTCAGCGAGAAGAAAAAACGCATTGGTTTTATTCAGTAGACAGTGAATGTAGCCGGGTAAAAAGAACGAATAAAACAAACATAAGAAACGGAAGTAGCGATATGAAGAGAAAACTAGTGACAGCCGCAGTAGTAGCAATATTGGCATTTTTTACAAGTTTTATAGGAGTTTTCGGAAGTTTTGACGTAGCTGTCTATGAAAGCTATCAGGAGTTTGTAGGAGCGCCGGTTTGTTATCCGACAGAAAATGGGAAAAATTAGTTGACACTTTATTTGCACTGTGTTATTTTAATTGCGTAAACAATTCAAAATAAATCAAAAATAAGAAAAGGAGGTAATAAAAAATGACAATGATTATTATGAATTCAAACAACAGAAAATCAAATAGCAGATTTTATATTACCTCTGGGACAAAGAAAGATTTATAAGTAATTTTTGTGGGTAGCAGTCGATATTGGAAAAAGATATATCTTCGCTCGGGCAAACCGGATAGGAGAAGAGTTGCATATATCCAAAATAATATATTTATAAGATGATTTAGAACCATGGTAATAGTGCTATGGTTCTTTTTTTGTTACAGGAACAGGGTTTGACATTATTACGATACTGCTACACACCGACTTTGTCACAGGGGGCTACGACAGAAAGAGGGGATTGACTTGAAGAAGATACAGATGGGAAAAATTGCAAAGAGATATTGGAAACAAATCGCGTTTGGAATTTTTTCCATGCTTGGAGCAATTACAATGGATATGGTATATCCGCAAATTACAAAGAGAATGATTGACGATGTAATTATGGGTGGAGAAACATCACTTTTAACACCGTTACTCATAGGAATTATCGGTGCCGCCGCACTGAGGGGATTTTTCCGTTACGGAGAAGAATTTACCTTTGACTGTGTAGGCAGTAAGGTAGGTTCTGATATTCGAAAAGGGTTATTTAAGAAAATTCAAGGATTGTCCATGGATTATTTTGATAAAACCAACACCGGGGAATTAATGGCGAGAGTAAAGGACGATGCCGATATGATCTGGGATGCTTTCGGAATGACCGGAATGTTGTGTATGGAGGTAGTAGTCCACATAACGATGGTACTGTTTTTTATGTTCCGTTTGAGTCCGATTTTATCCGCAGTGTGCCTGGTCATTATGGTATTACTGGGATTTCTTGCGGTGTATATGGAGAAGAAATTAGATAAGGTTTACTCCGATATCAGCGAGAAAAATGCAGAGATGACCACCATTGCAGAAGAGAATTTAAGCGGCGTAAGAACAGTGAAAGCATTTACCAGAGAGAGCCATGAAATAGAAAAATTCCGTAAACAGAACAATGATTATTACGAATTGAATATGAAACAGTCTAAGGTACTGACCAACCTGTATCCGTATTTTCAGTTAACGGGTAAGATATTGCCGGTCTTTATGGCGGTGTTAGGAAGTTTCATTGTGGCGAAAGGAAATATGACTTTGGGTGCTTTGGTGGCATTTGTAGAATACAGCCGCAACATTGTATGGCCGATGGAGGTCATCGGTGAACTGGCAAATGAAATTTCCGCTATTTCCGCATCCTATAAGAAAATCAACGGAGTATTGGAAAATGAGCCGACAGTGAAAAATCCGGAACAGCCGGTTGTTTTAGAGGAAATCAAGGGAGATTTAACCTTTGAACATGTGTCTTTTGAAAGAGGGGGACATCAGATTTTATCCGATATTAATTTTCATCTTCCGCAGGGACACACCCTTGGCATTATGGGGGAAACCGGTTCCGGTAAAAGCTCACTAATCAATCTTATGGGAAGATTATTTGACGTAACGGACGGAAGAGTGCTGTTAGACGGACACGACATCCGTACCTTAGATATAAACCAGGTGCGAAGCGCAATGGCACCGGTAATGCAGGAGGTATTCTTATTCTCCGATACGGTGAAGGATAATGTGCGAATGGGAGAAAGAGAGCGTTTTGGTCTTGAAGAGGTTACAGAAGCTTCCAAGAAGGCACAGGCAGATGAATTTGTGTCCAAGATGGAAGAACAATATGAAACCATGATAGGCGAACGAGGTGTAGGACTCTCCGGAGGACAGAAACAGCGAATCAGTATTGCCCGTACACTTATCAGAACCTGTCCGATTATGATTTTTGATGACTCAACCTCTGCATTGGATATGGAGACAGAGCGTGCGATTCAGAAAGAATTAGAGAAGATCAAAGATGTATCTAAAATCATTGTTGCACACCGTATCTCTGCAGTTCGTCATGCGGACGAAATCATCGTGTTAAAGGACGGTAAGATTGCAGAGCGGGGAACACATGAACAATTATTGGAATTAAAGGGACTGTATCATGAAACCTATCAGTCCCAGTACGGAATGTTATAGGAGGTGGTAGATTTGGCTATTAATACCACAAAACAAGATGAAACTGTTTCTAAGATGAGCAAAACGAAAACTGCAATGCGACTGCTATCTTACTTAAAAACCTGCAAAAAACAGGTTTTCGGTGTGTTGGTTGCAATGACGGTTTCGGTGGGAATCTCTTTGATTAACCCATTGCTGATTGAAGAAATTATAGATACATATCTCCCGACAGGAGATATCAAAGGTTTAATGAAGGTTGGAATCTTTGCACTGATTATCAATGTCGTATTTATCCTTATGGTAAAAATCAGAATGTACGTGATGGCAAAGGTGTCCAACAAAATATTAAGAGATATCCGTCAGGAATTGTATGAACATATTCAGACATTATCCTTTACCTTCTTTGACGGAAGACCGACCGGAAAGATTCTGGCGCGTATTATCGGAGATATTAACTCCTTAAAGAGAGTGCTCAGCAATGCGGTAACGATGTTAATACCGAGTATTTTCACTTTGGGCGGCGTTATGGTAATTATGCTTTCCAAAAACGTGGCTTTGGGACTGTATTGTTTATGTGCGGTTCCGGTAATGCTGATTTCACTAATCCTGCTAAATAGAGCAACTTATCCTATGTGGCAGAATTTCAGAAAGAAATCCTCAAACTTAAACGCATACGTGCACGAGGATATTTCGGGAATGAGTGTGGTAATGAGTTTTGCGGCACAGAAAGAAACCGAAAAAACCTTTTACGGATTGGTAGATGAGCACAGAAACAGCTTTATTACAGCGGTTCGCTACACGGACTTATTTGGTCCGATTACAGAAATCTGCTGGGGTGTCAGTGCCATGATGCTATACTGGGGCGGCACGAAGATGATGGGAATCGGCGAGGTTTCCATGGGTACCTTAGTGGCATTCGGAACTTATGTGGGTATGTTCTGGGAACCGGTCACAAATATTGCTCAGTTTTATAATCAGGTAATTACAAACATCTCTGCGGCAGAGAGAGTCTTTGAAGTGTTAGATACTCCGGCGGAGATTAAGGATGCGCCAAATGCAACGGAATTGCCGGAGATTCACGGAAATGTAAGTTTTGAAAATGTATCTTTTACTTATGACGAAGGCACACCGGAGGAAACAAAGGTATTAGAAAATGTAAGCTTTGAAGTAAAAGCCGGCGAACGCATTGCCTTAGTGGGCGCTACCGGTGCAGGAAAGACTACCATCGTAAATCTGTTGAGCCGTTTTTATGATATCCAGGGCGGAAATATCCGTGTAGACGGTTATGATATTAAGAAAGTGACACTGGCGAGTCTAAGACAACAGATGGGTATCATGACGCAGGAAAACTTCGTATTTCACGGAACCGTGGCAGACAATATCCGTTATGGAAAGTTAGATGCCACCATGGAAGAAATCATCACTGCTGCTAAGGCAGTAAATGCCCATGATTTCATTATGTCCATGGAAAAAGGCTATGACACCGAGTTACAAGAAAGAGGTGCCGGTTTATCCATTGGACAGCGTCAGTTAATTGCCTTTGCCAGAACCATGATTTCCATGCCAAAGATTTTAATACTGGATGAAGCAACCTCCAGCATTGATACCAAAACAGAAATTGCAGTGCAAAAAGGAATCGAGGGCCTACTTCAAGGCAGAACCAGCTTTGTCATTGCGCACCGTCTGTCTACCATTCAAAATGCAGACCGGATTTTCGTGATTCAGGACGGCGGAATTGCAGAAGCAGGAAGCCCGAAAGCGTTAATGGAGAAAAGAGGTCTTTATTATCAGCTTTATATGGCTCAATTTGGTGAAATTGCGTAAAAAGAGAACAAAAATAGACTAGCAATTTCTGCCACATTATGTTATAATCACTAATTGATTGAATGTAAGATTGTGGCAGTATGCCCAAATGGTCTTATAGATTTAAGGAGGAAAACGTTAGAATGAGCGTAAAAGTAGAAAACTTAGAGAAAAACATGGCGAAGATGACCATCGAAGTATCCGCAGAAGAATTAGCAAAAGCAATGGAAAAAGCTTACCAGAAGCAGAAAAACAGCATTAGTGTTCCTGGATTCCGTAAAGGAAAAGTTCCGATGCATATGGTAGAAAAAATGTATGGACCTGCAGTATTTTATGAAGAAGCAGCAAACATTTTAATGCAGCAGACCTATCCGGAAGCAATGAAGGAAAGCGGTTTAGACATCGTTTCCCAGCCAACTGTTGATATTGTACAGTTAGAAAAAGGTAAACCATTCATTTACACAGCAGAAGTTGCAGTAAGACCGGAAGTTACTTTAGGAAACTACAAAGGAATCGAAGTAACAAAGATTGATACAGCTGTAACTGCAGCAGAAGTAAATGCAGAAGTTGATAAAGAAAGAGAAAGAAATGCAAGAACCATCAATGTAGAAGGAAGAGGCATTAAGAAAGGTGATACAGCAATCATTGATTATGCAGGTTCTATTGACGGCGTAGCATTTGATGGCGGTACAGCAACCAACCAGCCGCTTGAAATCGGTTCTCATACTTTTATTGACACATTTGAAGATCAGTTAATCGGAAAGAAAGTTGGCGCAGAAGTTGACGTTAACGTAACCTTCCCGGCAGAATATCATGCAGCTGATTTGGCTGGTAAACCGGCATTATTCAAAGTAAAGATTCATGAAATCAAAGCAAAAGAACTTCCAAAGGCTGATGACGAATTCGCTCAGGAAATTTCCGAATTTGATACATTAAAGGATTACAAGGCTGACCTTAAGAAGAAATTAGTAGAAGGTAAGAAGAGTGCAGCAAGAAGAGCTCAGGAAGATGAAGCAATCACAAAGATTATTGAAGGATGCTCTATGGAACTTCCGGATGCTATGATTGACTTCCAGTGTGAAGATATGGTTAACGGAATGGCTGGACAATTAGCACAGCAGGGATTATCCTTAGACCAGTACTTCCAGTTTACAGGCGGAAGCATTGAAATGTTATTAAAACAGGTTCGTCCGGAAGCAATCAAGAGAATTCAGACAAGCCTTGTATTAGAAGCAATTGCAAAAGACGCTAAGATTAAGATTACAGATAAAGCTGTTGATGCTGAAATCGCTAAGATGGCAGAAATGTACAAGATGGAAGTTGAACAGTTAAAGAACCTTATGGGTGATGCTGAAAAAGAATCTATGAAGAAAGATTTAGCAATCCAGGGCGCTGTTGACTTAATCATGAAGAATGTTGTTGAAGTTGAAAGAGCAGAAGAAGTTGCGGAAGCAGTAGAAGAAAAACCTGTTGCAAAGAAGACAACAACAAAGAAGACAACAACAAAGAAAGAAACCACCGAAGAAAAGCCGGCTGCAAAGAAAACAACAACAAAAAAAGCAGCTAAGAAAGACGAAGAATAAGAAGTTATTTTTGGAGGAATAAAAATGAGTTTAGTACCTTACGTCATTGAACAGACCAGCAGGGGTGAACGCTCCTATGATATTTATTCCCGCCTTTTGAAAGACAGAATTATTTTCCTTGGTGAAGAAGTAACAGATGTGACTGCAAATATTGTTGTTGCACAGATGTTGTTTTTAGAGTCTGAAAATCCGGATAAGGATATTCACCTTTACATTAATTCACCGGGTGGTTCCGTAACAGCAGGAATGGCTATTTATGATACTATGAACTACGTAAAATGCGACGTATCCACCATTTGTATGGGTATGGCTGCCAGCATGGGTGCATTTTTACTTGCAGGTGGTACAAAGGGCAAACGCTTTGCACTTCCTAATGCAGAGATTATGATTCATCAGCCATCCGGCGGAGCAAAGGGCCAGGCTACCGATATTAAGATTGTGGCAGATAACATTTTAAAGACCAAAAAGAAATTAAATGAAATTCTCGCAGCAAATACCGGTAAACCAATTGAAGTTGTTGAACAGGATACAGAAAGAGATAATTACATGACCGCGCAGGAAGCGATGGAATACGGTATTATCGATCAGGTTATTTCTAACAGATCATAAAAAGAAAGGGACAGTGCGCTTAAGTACTGTCCCATAAAGTTATAAAAAGGGAGCAAATTATGGCAGAAAAAAAAGGGGAAGACAGGGTGAGATGTTCGTTCTGTGGTAAGACGCAGGAACAAGCCAGAAAGCTTATCGCGGGACCGAATGGTGCATACATTTGTGACGACTGTATTGAAATTTGTGCAGAAATCATCGATGATGAGTTTGCAGAAATGGAACAAGACAGGGAAGATTTGGATATCACCTTATACAAACCGGAAGAAATCAAGGCATTCCTTGATGAGTATGTTGTAGGACAGGAAGAAGCAAAAAAAGTGCTTTCTGTTGGTATTTACAATCATTACAAAAGAATTATGTCAAATGATGATTCCGATGTTGAATTGCAGAAGAGTAATATTTTATTATTGGGACCAACCGGTTCTGGTAAAACACTTCTTGCCCAGACTTTAGCAAGAATTTTAAATGTACCTTTTGCAATTGCAGATGCAACGAGTTTAACAGAGGCCGGATATGTAGGCGAAGATGTTGAAAATATCCTTTTGAAACTTATCCAGGCAGCTGATTATGATATTGAAAGAGCACAGCTTGGGATCATATATATAGATGAAATTGATAAGATTACCAAAAAGTCTGAAAATGTGTCCGTAACCAGAGATGTTTCCGGTGAAGGTGTACAGCAGGCACTTTTGAAAATCTTAGAAGGTACGGTTGCATCCGTTCCGCCACAGGGCGGCAGAAAGCATCCGCAACAAGAGACCATTCCGATTGACACCACAAATATTTTGTTTATTTGCGGTGGTGCTTTTGATGGTTTGGAAAAAATCGTTGAAGCGCGTTTGGATAAGCAGTCCATTGGCTTTAATGCTGAAGTTTCCTCCAAAAAAGAAAAAGATTTGGGTGAACTTTTTGCACAGGCTTTACCACAGGATTTTGTAAAGTTCGGACTCATTCCGGAATTCATCGGCCGTGTGCCGCTTACAGTATCTTTGAACATGTTGGATAAGGATGCATTGATCCGTATCTTAACAGAACCGAAGAATGCATTGACGAAGCAGTATAAGCGACTTTTAGAACTTGACGGCGTAGAATTAAGATTTGATAAGGCTGCATTAGAGGCAATTGCCGATAAATCGTTGGAAAGAAAGACAGGAGCCCGCGGACTTCGTGCTATTATGGAAAAATCCATGATGGATATTATGTATACGGTTCCGTCGGATTCTGCAATTAAGCGTGTTACAATTACAAAAGAAACGATTGAAGGCGGAGAAGCCAAAATCGAAAAAAATAAAATAAAGAGTGCATAAGGAGCGAAGGCTTTGAGTGAACATAAACTTGTATTCCCCACAGTTGCACTGCGGGGAATATCAATATTACCGGGAAATATCGCTCACTTTGATGTGAGCAGACATGCATCCATTAAGGCTTTAGAGGATGCGATGGCCAGTGACCAAAAGGTCTTACTGGTAACACAGAAAAATACGGAAGTCTCACAACCGGGACCGGAAGATTTATATGATGTTGGGGTGATTGCCGACGTAAAGCAGGTCATTAAACTTCCGGGCGGTTTGGTGCGTGTAATCGCAGAAGGTGTGAAAAGAGCCCGCGTATTGTCAATGGAGATGGGCGAACACTATTTATCTGCAGTTGCGGCGGAAATGCCCGCACCGGATCTGGCAAACTATAGCGATGTAGAATTAGAAGCTATGGCAGGTGTGCTACACGAGTGTTTTGCCCGCTATGCGGCAGCAAATCCAAAAATGGGAAAAGAATATGTAGCCCAGGTTATGACGAATCGCAACCCTCTTAAAATCATCCAGTTGATTTCAAACGGAGTGCTTATGCCGTATGAACAAAAACAACGCATTTTAGAGAGCTTTTCTTTGGAAGCGCAGTTTGAATTGATTCAGGAGATTTTAACACACGAGACAGAGGTGTTGCAAATTAAGATGCAGTATCAGCAACGTGTGAAGACCAGAGTCGAAGCAAATCAGAAAGAATATTTCCTTCGAGAAGAGATGAAGGAAATCAAAAAAGAGTTAGGTGAAGACGAAGAAGAGACCGACATTGATCAACTAAAAAGTGCTACAGATGAATTGCCGGCAAAAGAATATGTAAAAGAAAAATTACACAAAGAGATTCGTCGTTTGGCAAGATTGTCACCGAATTCATCCGAAAGCGGAGTGGTTCGAAGCTATATCGAAACGATGCTGGAACTCCCGTGGGATAAAATGTCTGAGGACAGGGAAGATTTAGTGTATGCCGCACAGGTGCTGGATGAAGATCATTATGGTCTTGAAAAAGTTAAGGAACGTGTGATTGAATTCTTAGCGGTTCGAATGTTGAAAGAAAAGACGGAGGGTGATAGTCAGATCATCTGTCTGGTAGGACCTCCGGGAACCGGAAAAACCAGTATTGCCCGTTCCGTTGCCCGAGCTTTAAATAAAGAATATGTGCGTATCAGTTTAGGCGGGGTGAAGGATGAAGCGGAAATCCGCGGCCACAGAAAAACTTACGTGGGAGCGATGCCGGGACGTATTGTATACGGGCTTCGTCAGGCAGGCGTATGCAACCCGTTAATGTTATTGGATGAAATTGACAAGACGGGAAAAGACTATCTGCATGACACTTCCGCAGCTTTACTGGAAGTACTTGATGGTGAGCAGAATTGCCGCTTCAGAGATCATTACATTGAAGTGCCGATTGATTTGTCACGGACCTTTTTCATTGCAACGGCAAACTCTTTGCAGGATATTCCAAAACCGCTGTTAGATCGTATGGAAGTCATTGAAATTGCCGGTTATACAGAAAATGAAAAGTTCCATATTGCTAAAGAATATTTGGTGAAAAAGCAGATTGAAAAAGCAGGCTTAAAACCGGAACAGTTAAAAATCAGTGACAACGCACTTCGAAAAATCATTCTTTTTTACACCAAAGAAGCGGGAGTTCGTGAACTGGAACGTAAGATTGCTCAGGTTTGCAGAAAAACAGCGCGTCAGGTTGTAGAAAAGAAGCAGACAGAAGTATTGGTTACAGAGAGTAATTTAAATAAATACTTAGGAAAAGTATTGTATCATAGAGATGAGACGGATAAAGAACCACAGGTGGGGATCGTACAAGGTCTTGCATGGACAGCGGTTGGTGGCGTGACGTTGGAGATTGAAGTTAATGTAATGCCTGGCAAAGGGGAAATGACATTGACCGGTCAGCTTGGTGATGTTATGAAGGAATCTGCAGTGGCAGCCCTTAGTTATATCCGTTCTATCTCTGAAGAACAGGGTATCGAAAGTGATTTTTATCAAACACATGACATACATATTCACATTCCGGAAGGAGCTGTACCGAAGGATGGCCCATCAGCCGGAATCACCTTAGCGACTGCCATGTATTCAGCTATTACAGGTAAAAAGGTGAAAGGTGATATTGCTATGACCGGAGAGATTACCTTGCGTGGGCGGGTGCTTCCAATCGGTGGCGTGAAAGAAAAGATTCTGGCGGCTAAAAATGCCGGTATTTTTACTGTATGTGTACCGAATAAAAACGAAGCTGATGTTAAAGAAATATCTGCAGAAATTATGAAAAATATGGATATCCGTTATGTTAAAACAATGGATGAAGTATTAAAACACGCCCTTGCATAAAGGATAAACGGGCAGGGCAAAGCAGTAACTTTTTGAAAAAATCATAAGAAATAAATGCAGAAAGAAGGGAAACTATGATAATAAAAAATGTAAGTTTAGAGACGGTTTGCGGCGTGTCCAGTACCTTTCCGGAAAATGAATGTCCGGAGATTGCATTTGCAGGGAAATCTAATGTAGGAAAATCATCGTTAATTAATGCGCTGATGAACCGTAAAGCATTGGCCAGAACCTCTGCTCAGCCGGGAAAGACACAGACCATCAACTTTTACAATGTAAATAGTGAGATTTATCTGGTGGACCTTCCGGGTTATGGCTATGCAAAAGTTTCGCAGGAAGAAAAAGTGAAATGGGGCAAATTAATTGAACGCTACCTTCACGAATCGAAACAGTTAAAATTGGTATTTTTGCTGATTGATATCCGTCATGACCCATCTGCAAATGACAAAGAAATGTATGAGTGGATTTTATATCAGGGATTCAAGCCGATTATCATTGCAACGAAGTTGGATAAGATTAAACGTAGTCAAGTGCAAAAGAATTTAAAAGCCATCCGTGAAGGATTAAAGGTTGAACCGGGAACTGTTATGATCCCGTTTTCAGCGGAAACCAAACAGGGAAGAGACGAGATTTGGACCATTATGGACGGCGTAATTGCAGGAGATTACGAATAGAACAATTATTTGGATGAACGGACAGGAGGAAGATTATGACCGGAACAAAAAGAATCATCAAATTAATATTGAATCTGATTTTGCCAATAGTTGGAATTGTGGCATTGCTTTATTTTGGAGGAAAATTAATTGGCTTATTTATGCCATTCTTTGTTGGATGGATTATTTCATTGATTGCGAATCCGTTGGTTCAGTTTTTGGAAAAAAAACTCAAACTTGTCCGTAAAGTTGGCTCAGTTGTGGTTATTGTAGTGGTTCTTGGACTGGTAGTACTGGCATGTTACGGAGTCATTATTGGAGCAATCCGGGAAATAAAAGATTTTTCACAGGACATTCCGACTATGGTTGAGAGTGTAAAGAAAGAGTATGCTGATGTTGTGGCAAATGTAGGACAATACGTGAATAAACTTCCGGAAGATGTTCGGAATATGATAAAAGGATTTGTAGGTAATATTGGTCAGTATGTGTCCAATTACTTAAGCAATATTAACAAGGGAGCACTTTTGAATAAGGCCGGTAATTTCGCGGCCAATGTTCCTGATGTGTTAGCGGGAATTATTTTTGGATTACTTTCTTCATACTTTTTTATCGCAGAAAAAGAAAATGTCGACGAATTGTTCCGAAAAATTGTTCCTGCTTCCTTACGAACAAGAATGAAACGGTTTAAGACAGATCTGTTGGATGTCATCTTTGGCTATTTCCGCGCACAATTAAAAATTATGTTCGTCATTTATGTGCTGATTTGTATCGGATTTGCGATTCTGAAAGTGCCGTATTTCCTAATCTGGGGATTCTTAATTGCACTTTTGGATATGTTGCCGATTTTCGGAACCGGAACCGTATTGTTGCCGTGGGCGGTTATTGAAATTTTGTCCGGTGACTACAAGATGGTAATCGGACTTTTGGTTATTTATGTTGTTACGTTATTGACACATCAGTTAATTCAACCGAAACTTATCGGTGATTCCATCGGATTAAATCCATTTGCGACCCTGTTTTTTATCTTTGTGGGATTTAAGATAAAAGGTGTTATTGGTATGGTTTTGGCCATTCCGATTGGAATGATTCTTTATAAAATGTTAAAACACGGAAGTTTCGATACCATTCTGTATGCAGGAAGAGAACTATGCAAAGAGTTCATGAATTTTTTCCATTTGGAAAGAACGGAAGAAGTGCATGAAGAAGAAACAGATGAGGCATCGGAGAATAAATAGCAACAATAAAGGTTACAAAATGGGGGATGAATATGCGCTTGCAGCACTTTGAAGAGGCGTTGTGTTCAAAAGATACACTTGCGCTTGCAGGAATGTGTAAAAATGCCGGAAAAACAACGGCATTGAACTACTGCCTGGATGTGTTAAATAAACAAGATATGATTTTAGGGCTTACATCTATCGGACGAGACGGAGAAAGCTCTGATTTGGTTACCGGCACTTATAAGCCTTCCATTTATGTACGACGGGGTACGTTAATTGCAACTGCGTCGGAAATGCTTAAAAATTGCGACATCACGAAGGAAATTTTAGATACAACCGGTATTTCAACGCCGGTGGGAGATGTAGTTATTGTTCGTGCGTTAAGTGACGGATATTTAGATTTGGCAGGACCGTCTACGAACCAGCAGTTAATTGAAATTAACGAAAGATTTGCCCGTTTTGGCGCGGACAAAATACTCATTGACGGCGCTATCAGCAGAAAAAGTTTGTGTGCACCGGAGGTTGCAAAAAATACGCTTTTGTGCACCGGAGCATCCTATGATAAATCCATGGAAATTACCGTTAGAGATACGGCATATGTGGAAGAATTATTTTTATTGCCGGTGATGGATTTGTCTCAGTTTAAAGAAGAAGAATGCATTTGGATACCGGGAGGAGAACGGGTAAGCAATATTCTGTTAAATCCGGAATATAAAGATAAAGAATACTTTTTACTGCAAGGAGCATTAACTGATGTGGGGGTTCAGGAAGTGTTTATGAGCTTTTCTGATGTTTCCGGAAAAACTTTAATTGTTCCGGATTGCAGTAAGGTTCTTTTAAGTAGCTCTACCTATGAAAAATTAAAGAAAAAAGGTCTTTCTATAAAGGTCTTACGCAGTAGTAAATTAGTTGGAATCACGATGAATCCGTATTCTGCATATGGGAATCATTATGATGCGGTTCGTTTTGAAGAAGAACTGAATAAGCATTTAAAAATGAAAGTTATGGATGTAAGGAGGTTGAATTAGTATGAGAGCATTAGCACGCAACGAAAAAGATCAAATCGGCTTTTCTTTTGTAGTAGAACAACTTTTACCACTGACTCCTTACGGAAAGGATAGATTGAAGAATCTGGTGCCGTATGAAAATGAGCAACTGGAGGAATTGAAAAGAGAATTTGCAATTCAGGAAGCGATTCTGTTACATAAAGAGGAACTTGTGTCCTTACAGAAAAAAATAAAGCCAACATTTATGGGGGTCAAAGAAGTAAGAGGAAGCATTAAGAAATCCTTAAATGGCGTATTGACCGAAGTGGATTTTTTTGAGTTGAAAAGTTTGTGCATTATACTTGAAAAACTAATGCCGTTTGTGGAACGATATGCTGCTATCGCAGATATTCATGAATGGAAGATGCGTTCGTTGGATGACTTGTTAGCGTTATTAGATCCGGAAGGAGAACGGATTCCAAGTTTTTACATCAGCCATTTATATATGCCACAACTACAGGAAATTCGTGAGGAAAAACGGCAGGTGGAAATCCGTTTAAGAGAAGTGACTGTAGAAGAAAATGAGGAAGAAAGAACACAGCTTTTAAAACAGAGAGATCGTATTGTGGAAAGAGAAGAGGCTTGTAACCGACAAGTTTTAGAACGACTTACAGCTGAATTTTGCAAGCACCATGAGACTCTGCTTCACAATATTGAGATTTTGGGACACATGGATTATGTGTGGCAAAAAATCGATTTTTATGAGAAATACAATTGTATAAAACCGGAAGTCGGCATGACACATTTTTGTGTAAATGATATGATGCATCCGCAGGTTTGTACGTTGCTAAAGGAAAAAGGCGGGGATTTTACTCCACTTTCCATGGAAATAAAGCCGGGCGTGTGTGTCATTACCGGTGCGAATATGGGTGGAAAAAGTGTAACGATTAAAACGGCCGCATTAATTACGTATATGGCCTATAACGGATTTTTTGTACCGGCAAAGAAATGTGAACTGCCGTCCTATGAAGAAATCTTTTTGATTATGGATGAATATGAAGAAACATCCCGTGGTTTATCCAGTTTTGGTGGTGAAATCATCCGTATGAGGGATTGTATTGATAAGATGAGAGACCGTCGTTGCCTGATTTTAATGGACGAGCCGGCAAGAGGAACCAATCCGGAAGAAGGTGCAAAAATTGTTCAGGCGCTGGTTCGATATTTAAAGAATACAAATAGCGATACATTTGTGGCAACTCATTACGAACATATTTCCGAATTGGCGGATACACATTATCAGGTATACGGCTTAAAGCATTACTCCGATGAAGAACTTGCTGTAGCCGTATCCGGATTAACAAATAAAGACCGTGTGCGCATCCTGTCAAAATATATGGATTATGGTGTGTATAAGGTTGACAAGGCTGAGCCGCATCCGCAGGATGCGATTCGTGTCTGCCGCCTGTTAGGATTGCAGGAAGAGATTTTAGGATATCTGAATGAAATGCCACCCCTACAAAATACTTAATTTCTCTCATTTTTTTGAAAAAATTTTAAAAATTAACCACTTAGTAGGGGTCAAAAAAGAAAGAAATGTGCTACGTTGGTACTGACAGATTTTGTCAGTGCCTTTTTTTATGGCAAAAAAGAATAAGGAGGAGAAGATTATGATAAAGCACAAAAGATTCATGCGCATACTCGCATTATTTCTGTGTGTGATTACTTTATTTACATCCATGCGATTAGAGATGTTGGCAAAGGAAAGTACACCGGAAGTAACAGAGAGTGTGACAGAAGGGGATTTACAAGAACTTTACTCTTCGGATGATACACAGAGTAAAGAAAGTGAAGCCTATATTTTAGGCGAAGTGGAAAGTGAAAGAACTGCAAACAGCAAGACGTTTTATCTAAGTGACGGAAGCTATGCAGTAGCCACTTACACAGAAGTGATACACTATGAGGGTGAAGACGGAAGTTTTATCCAGATTGATAACCGGAATACGGAAGATGACAGTACGACCGTAGAAGAAACCGGACAGAAAGAGTATCACAAACGTGCGGGTAAGGAAAAGATTACCTTCCGTGAAAAAGGAAAAAAAGACAATAAGAAGATGAAAGATGCAGATTTTGGAGATACACCGCAGGTAGAAGTGGAAACCGGTAATCACGAAATCTTGCTGGAAGTTGGTGGAGAAACCATTTCCTGGAGTTATGAGGGACTAAAGGAGGGAGCCATTGTATGGGATGACACCTCAAGAGAATTAGAAGGAGACGAAAACTTTTTAGTATTATCCGGTGTGACTCAGCGCGGAGTATACGCAGATGCCTTTGAGGAAACGGATTTAGAATACATCGTATCCGGAGACGGAATCAAGGAAAATCTCATTTTAAAGAGTCCGGATGCTGATAACCAGTGGGTTCTTGGAATGGAAATCGGGAAACTGAAGGCCGAACAGACGGATGAGCAGACGATTACTCTTTATAAAAAGGATAAAGATGGAGAAAAGGAAGAAGTCTTTGTTATCTGCGCACCATATATGATGGATGCCAATCAGGTGATCAGTGATCAGGTCACAATGACCATGAAGCAAAAGGGAAGTCATCTGAGCATTACCATAACAGCAGATGAAGTATTTTTGCAGGATGAAAACAGAGCATATCCGGTAACAGTGGATCCATACTTTTTTATTTATTCTGAGAATGAAGTGACCGTATCCGATGCGTTCATATCAAACACACATCCGGATTTAAATACACGCCAGCCAAGTTCCGCAATGGGAGACCTGGTTGTTGGTTACGAAACATACTATTATGATATCTGTCGTTCTTTGATAAAACTGGATGTACTTCCGGATTTGCCGGCAGGGGCTGTAATTACCGAAGCACATATGTTTTTACAGAATTATTATTCCTATAGCCAGAATAGAGGAATGACCATCAAACTTAAGCGTGTGACCCAAGACTGGACGGAAACAACGGTTACCTGGAACAGTATTTATAACAGTTATGCAGATGAGGCAGAAGATTATTTGTTGGTAGAAGATAACGTAGAGTTTGACGCCCAGGGAAATGTCACTGCCATTTACGGCTCGTTAGACAGTTGGGAAATCACCAGACTGTTGAAGGGATGGTATGATGGAACATATGAGAATTACGGAGTCATGCTTATCAGTGAAGATGCAGAAGCCGGAGCAGATGACATCTATCAAAACAGCGGATGTTGTACCAAGTATTACAATGAAAAAAGTCCGCATTATACGGAAGAAATGCCAACCTTTTACATCGAATTCCGATGTAATGAGGGTTTAGAAAGTTATTGGACTTATCATAGTCAGTCTGTTAACGGAGCTGTAGGGTATGTTAATGATTACGCCGGAAGCTTGACCTACATTGTTCCTGTAGCACAGACAACCGGATTACATATGCCAATCAGCTTTGAGCTGGTATACCAGTCCGGCAGAAGTAACGAAGTGTACCTTGATGGAGAGTATGGCAGTTGTTGTGGTTATGGCTGGATGACAAACTATAGTCAGAGACTGGATAAAGTAGAAGATGTTTCCCGCTTTGCGGATATCGCGGAGGAGTTAAAAGAGAATGGTTTTGATTATGTGTGGCTTGATGGGGATGGAACGTACCATTTCTTTAAAGATAATGGAAACGGAACCTATACCGATGAAGATGGCCTTGGCCTAACACTTACAACGAATCACAGCTACCTCAGCGTGACGAATGGTTATCACATCTTGGATAAGTCTGATAATAAGTATCTTTTTTCATCGGATGGAAAACTAAAATACATTCGAAATCATCAGGACCAGTTTATCGAAGTATTTTATGATGAAAACGGAAATCTGGTTAGACTTCACGATGGTGCATACCGATACATCGATCTTACTTACGAAAACGGTAAAATAAGTACCATTGCAGATCCGGATCAATCTGCAACGCTGACCTATAGCGGGGATAGGCTGACAAGAATTACGTTTTCTGACGGAACATATATAGGTCTTAGCAGTACAGCAAAGACATTTACGGATAAAAGCGGTCAAGTGCAGACTTATTATCTGTTAAGTAACGTTCGAGGAAGAGACGGGTATGCTTTGAGCTACAGTTATCAAAACACGGGAAATATCCTAAATCACTTCCGCGTTGCAAGTGTAGTAGAGCTCTCGACCGCTCCGAGTACGGGAAGTAGAATAAACTTTTCCTATGGAGCGAATGAGACAAGCATACTTTATGTTCGTGACGGTAAAACAATCGGAGAAACCTACCAGTTCGATCATTATGGTCATACCGTCGGTGTTCTTGGCGCGGATGGCAGCATGGTTAACCTTGCGTATCAAAACTATGATACACAAGGCGCAACCGGTACACAACTTAAGAATAATCACAAACTCACACATGCCGGTACATCCATTGGCTTTGTCAATAACCTCTTAAAGAACCATAGTGGAGAAAGCACACAGTATTGGAGTAGTGTGGGAAACGCCTCCACCTATACAAATGGGGAAGCGTACCTTGGAAGCCGGTCTCTTGGTGTAACACAAAATGCCACCACACCGACCTTTAGTGGCTGGAAACAGGAAGTGGCCATAACAGGAGGAGAAAGCTATACCTTATCATCTTATGTAAAGACAGCGGGTATCCCGGCTTCGTTAACAGCCGGAGCCACCCTTTACGTGGAATTCTATCAGGGTAGTACTTATTTAGGACGTGAAGATGCAACCTATATCTTAACCGGAAACCAGGATTACAGAAGAATCTATGTAAGCTTTACGACACCGGAAGAGGCAGATAAGGTCATTGTTTATGCAGGATTAAAAAATGCAAACGGAACGGCATTGTTTGACTGTTTACAGTTAGAGACAGGAGAAAGTGTCAATCCTTATAACCTGATTGAAAACGGGGATTGTGCCACAAGCCGTTCATGGGGTATAATGAATTCAACAACCGGTGACGGATATGAAACCCAAGCGGAAACAAATAATAAAGTCCTAAACTTAAGCGGAAATATGTCTAACTATAAGCACGCTTATCAGAACGTGGATATCCACCGTGCAAATGTGGGCTTTAGCTTAAGTGTATCTGCGAAAGCATATGCGGCACCAAATGACATCAGCGTTACGGCAACAGCCATTCGATTTGGTTTGGCATTTAAATACACCTATACCAATGGTACAAGCGAGACCTTTTATGATTACTTTAATGATGACGTAACAGACTGGCAGAGAATCTGCATGAATGTTGCACCGTCGCAGAACCATGTGGGTGATGAGATTGCAAGGATTGATGTATACCTCATCTATGACCGTCAGGTAAATGAGGCGTCCTTTGATGACATTATGCTAACCATGGACGAAACGGCTACCACATATACCTATGATGCAGATGGGAACCGGATATCCAGTAAAGATGCTGCAAACCGTCAAACGACTTATAACTTTGATGATGCTACAGACATGATTACATCCATTACGGATGAAACCGGTACTTCTTACAGTTATACCTATGTGCCGGGACATAATAAACAGCTGGCGTCTGCAAAAGAGAATGCGACGGGCATCGGTTTTGAGTATGTGTATGGAAACGATAATAATCGCGGAAATGTCACTGAGGTCCGTATGGGAACCGTCGGAGATATGGAAAACCATAAATACATCCAGACGGAGACTGCTTATACCGATAACGGTGCTTATATTACAAGAGAAACAAATCAGCTGGGAGAAACCACAACCTATCAGTTAAGTGAGATAACCGGAAGAATCTTTTCTGTCACAGACCCAAGCGGTGCTGTAACAACCTATACTTACAATTCAACCACGGATTTACTTACAAGAGTGGTAAGTGCAGGAAGTACGGTCAATTATACCTATGGAACTGCAAGTGAAGGATATCGTTTAAATAACATCACAACCGAAAATGTTGTTTATAACTTTACCTATGATTCCTTTGGAAACATTTCGAACGTTGGCGTAAATAATCGTGCATTGGTATCCTACACCTATGAAAGTGGTAACGGACCGGTGCGACTGATTACCTTTGCAAACGGAAACAAGATTGCGTATGTCTACGATGAATATGACCGTATTTCACAAGTAAATACATCACAGACATCAAATGGAGTATTAACAGCTACCACACGCTATGTGTATAATGCGTCCGGCTTATTATCAAGGGTTTATGACGAAAAAAATAACCGGGAAAGTATTTATTTATATGATAATGCAGGTCGTTTGACTGAGTATCAGACAACCGAAGGAAGCGTTAACTACGGATATGATAACGTAGACCGCACCAATCAAATCACAGTAAGCTTTGATGGTGTTAACTATATCAGCCAGTACGAATATACCACAGCAAACCGACCGGGCAACAGCATTCTGCCAATCGGTATGGTATTAAGAGAGTATGACTCTTTACAAAGAGAATACCTCCACGGCGTCACATCACCGACAAACGGTCAGACCTTGTATCATGAAGCAACCTTTGTGGACTTAGATGGCAACCGTACCACACAGCTGGTGGAAAGCTATCGCCATTATATTGGAACGGATAGCTCCAATATGCAACCGCTGTCCATCGATGCAGGTTATGCATATCAGTATGATGAGCGTGGAAACATTGTATTTATTTATAATTATACTACCGGTGCAGAGATTACTTATGAGTACGATTCCTTAAATCAACTCATTCGTGAGAATGACAGTGCAAGAAATACAACCATTACCTATACCTACGATGATTGTGGAAACCTTTTGCAAAAGTGCTTTTATAATTATACGCAAGGAACACCGTCAAATCCGTATGATGCCATCGTTTATCAGTATAATGTTTCTACATGGAAGGATGTACTGACATCCTATGATGGCAACACTATCACCTATGACTTAAACGGTAACCCGACCCGTTACTATAACGGAACCCGCTTTACCTGGGAGCAGGGAAGACAGTTAAAGAGTGCAACGCTTTCAAATAATAAGGTCATTACTTACCAGTATAACGAAAATGGAATCCGTATCGGAAAGAAGGTTGGAAATCATCAAACCACCTATTTGGTAGATGCAAACGGAACCGTTCTTGCGATGGAGTATGATTACCAGAAACTGATTTTTGCGTACGATTCCACGGGAAGAAGAGAAGGATTCAGCTTCTATGAGGGAAACAGCCTTGTTGGACATTTCTATTATTTGTATAACGCCCAGGGAGATGTAACGGGAATCCTAAGTGAAGATATGTATCTCGTTGTCAGCTATACTTATGATAGTTGGGGCAAACTTATCGCCTGCGAGGGAGATGCAGCAGAATTACTTGGAACCTTAAATCCATTCCGCTATAGAGGTTATATCTACGACGAAGAGACGGGACTCTACTATGTATCCAGCCGTTATTATGATCCTGCGATCGGTCGGTGGATTAGCCCTGAGCCAAATGTGTATGCAGGTGCATTTGATAGCGGTTCTGGATTACTCGGATATAATGTATATGCCTATTGTGCTAACAATCCTGTTAATTTTTCTGATCCCACAGGGGAATTTATATTAACAGCACTTATTGTCGGTGTAGTTGCCGGAGCGGTAATTGGGGGAGCTATAGGAGGAACCGTTGCTTATAATTCTGCGAAATCATCAGGTTTAGAAGGCTCTGATTTGTTCTGGGCTACTGCCGGTGGCGTCGGAAAAGGAGCATTAATAGGAGGTGGTGCAGGAGGTCTCGTTGGCGCAACCGGAGGTGTTGTCGCTGCATACGGAGCAACTTCTGTTGCGGGGACAGCAATGATCACTGCAACTGCTACTATAACTGCAAAAGCTACAGAAGTTACTGCACTTCAAGCAAAAAAGAGTACAAATGACGGAGATAATGGATGGCAGATTGCAAACGATTGTATTGATTCTGTTTTTAGCAATGGCGGAAAAATTATTTCACCTGCACTAATAAAAGCTGGTACTACTAGTGCTACCTATGTTGCAACTGATCTGATAAAACACAAAGTTGTTCCTCTTGGATTTAATACTTTTTTACATTCTACTGGTGGAAAAGTGTTGCCATACGGGTTTGCTGCATATGCTTGGGGTCACACAGCATATTCAGTTTTTTGTACTGACCCCATCGCAAGAGCTAATCAAAGGGGGTATGGTTTAAGATGACAGCTTTTATCAATACAATTCTGCTAATCGTAAATATCATTTCTTTTACCGCTACAGTTTTGTTTGCAATATTCGGTGTATATGAACAAATAATGGGCCCTGCAGATGCCGAAAAGCTACTCAAAAAATTACATATTCCGCTAAACTATAATCAAGCATTAATTATAGGGTTTGTTTGTTTAGTACTTATGATTGTTAGCTATATTTTGAGAGCAAAACTGTCTGGAAGATTATAGAAAACTTTTCGAACATAAGGGCTTGGGACTATCCCAACAAGTCTGCGTTTGGGTGACCAAAGGCGATGCTTGCTGGTATAGTGCAATCTCATTCCCCTTATGATAGGTGGTCTGAAAAAGTTTTAACTTGGCGGTTACAAAATTGCCTTTAAGTGAGGAAACAGTTGGAGGGATAACCTTCCTTCAACTGTTATTCCCACGAAGAAGGAGGCAATTATGCGTAAGGTGAAATTGATCGTTCACGAAACCTACCAAGGCAAACGCAAAAGCGAGGACGTCTTTGCGGCGGTGTTTCTGTCAAATGCTGCCGCATTGACTCCGAACACACATTCTGGTATAATTAAAGACGCCGAACGATCTCAGGATTCACTTTGTTCCGAGAAAGGAGCAACTTATGGAACAAGTGAGGAATGAGCAAACCATTTACAGCGCAGCAGTCTATTGCAGACTCAGCAAGGACGATGAGCAGGCAGGCGAAAGCGTTAGTATTGAAACGCAGAAAATGATGCTGACGGATTTTTGCCACGAACGGGGATTCTCGATCTACGAGATCTATGCGGACGACGGTTATTCGGGACTGAATTTCAACAGACCGGCATTTACAAGGCTGCTTGAGGATATTGACAGCGGCAAAATCAACCTTGTCATTACCAAAGACTTGAGCAGACTTGGCAGAGACTATATCCAAACCGGCTATTACACCGACGTGTATTTCAGCCGTAAGCGGGTACGGTATATTGCCGTAAATGACGGAATTGATACCAATCGGGACGATAACGATATTGCACCGTTCAAGAATATTTTGAACGATATGTACGCAAAGGACTTGTCCCGAAAGGTAAAGTCAGCCAAACGCCAACGAGCCTACAAAGGGTACTATATCAGTGCACAAGCACCCTACGGCTATAAGGTAGACCCCATAAACCGCAACCGTTTGATTGTAGACGAAGAAGCCGCTGAAGTGGTAAGAGAAATTTTCCGTCTTGCCCTTGCTGGACACAGCTTAAGCCAAATCAGCAGAATACTGTTCCAAAGGAAAATCATCACACCGGGTGTTTACAAGGCGCAGAACGGAGACACAAGGTTTTCACGGTATCAAGAGGGAAAAGACTCTTTTTTCGGCTGGTGCTATCAGACGGTGAGAGCCATTCTCCGAGACCAAGTCTATACGGGAGATATGGTGAATCACAAGGTAGAAATCGTCAACTACAAGACCAAGGAATGGGTCAGAGTGCCGAAAGAACAGCACATTATCGTAGCAGATCGACACGAGCCAATTGTCAGCTGTGATGACTACGAGCGAGTGCAAAGTCTCATTTCCTTGCGACACAGGCCGAAAAAACACAATTTTGATAATGTGTTCAAAGACCTGACCTTTTGTGCCGAGTGTGGACACCGAATGACCTTGATGATGAAGCCGCTGAAATCAGGACCGACACCGCTGATCCGATGCACCCACCATTACACCAATCCCGAAGATTGCAAGAACAATCATGCTATATACTATGATGTTCTGTATGCGGAAGTGCTGAAACGGGTGCGAAGTATCGAGAGCAAAATTGAAAGCGGTGAGCTATTGGAGAGAATCCAAAAGCAAAGCACCAAGCGGGTAAAAACGGACAAGCTGATTGCGGAACAATCGAAAGCAAACAAGCGGCTGACTGTGCTGAAAAGAATTATCAAAAAACTGTACGAGGATTTTGCTGCTGACATTTTGGATTCGGAAAGCTACCATTCAATGCTGACCGAGTACACCAACGAGCAAAAGCAAAACACCGCAAGACTTGCGGTGTTTGAAGCGGAGCTAAGTAAAGAAGGCAACGACGAGCAAAACGTGCAGAAACTAAAAGCCGTGCTGGACGAGTATTTGAATATCGAAACGCTCACAGCAAATATGCTCAATCAGTTAATTGAGCGAATTGAGATCGGGCATACCGTTAAGGTGGACGGATGCCGACAACAAGAAATCACCATTGTTTACCGTTTCATTGGAACGGCAGACGAATTTGAAACAGGAATAAAAGTGAGAATAACGACCGTGCAATCGCCTTTTGCGGTTGCCGGGTACATATATAAGTCCAGCCGAGACAAAGCTGTACTACTTAAACAGCAGATACTATGATCCGGAGACGGGAAGGTTTTTGAATGCGGATGATGTGGCTTATTTAGGAGCAGATGGAACACCGTTAAGCTATAACCTGTTTGCGTATTGCAAGAATAATCCAGTGAACTTTTCAGATGATTCCGGAACCTGGCCAAAATGGGCGACAAAAGTTTTGATTGGAGTCGCAGTAATTGCAGTTGCTGCTGTACTTACTGTTGCTACTGCTGGAACAGGTACAGCACTAGCTTGTTTTGCGGCGGGGGCATTGTATGGTTCTGTTACCGGTGCGGCTGTTGGTGTTGCAACAGGAGCAGTAACAGGAGCCGTAACGCATCGAATACAGACCGGTAGCTGGCAAGGAGCAGGAGATGCGGCCCTAAATGCAGCGGCAGATGGCTTCATGGGTGGAGCAGTATCGGGCTTTATTGTCGGAGGGTTATCAAGTCCGGTATGTTTTATCGCAGGAACAGCCATTCTAACTGCAACGGGAAGTGTAAACATTGAAGATATAGAAGCCGGCGATTATGTATGGGCATCAAATCCGGAAACCGGAGAAGTTGCATTAAAGCAGGTAGTACAGACATTTGTAAATGAGACAAATGAATTCATTCATTTGGTAGTTGATGAAGAAGAAATCACTTGTACCACAGAGCATCCAATTTATTCACCTGTAAAGGGCTGGATAGCAGCATGTGAATTACGGGCAGGAGATATTCTTGTAACTGTAAATGGCGAGTATGTAGTTGTTGAGCTGGTTGAACACGAAATTCTTGAGAATCCGGTAACGGTGTATAACTTTGAAGTTGAGGATTTTCATACATATTATGTGGGTGACACCAATGTGTTGGTACACAATAGATGCACACCTGATAGAGTTATAAATGTTTCTAAATCGGAAAGCAGTATTTGGAAAGGACTTAAAAATGCAAAGAACGGTTTGAAAACAAGTGGTTCTGGGCGTTCGTTAAATTATTATTCATGGGATAACTTACATAATGAAATAGAAGTGTTTGATCGATTTGGTCGACATTTAGGGGTGCTTGATCCAAGTACCGGACGGTGGATTAAAGAAGCAGTGAAGGGAAGATGGTTAAAATTATGAAAGATGCAGGTGAATTCTGTTGCTTTGATATGAAGGTAAATATTACGGAAATGGAAACTATCACTTATAACAAGGTTTTTGATGAATACTCGATTCGTATATTAGAAGATTCTGTTTCAGTGATGTTGTTGAATTATTGTCCATGGTGCGGGAAAAGGCTCCCAAACAGCAAGCGTGAAAAATGGGTTGAACATCTAGAAAAAATAGGTATTGAGAATCCATTATTGCAGAATGCGAATATTCCCAATAAATTTAAATCTGACGATTGGTGGAAAAATTTTAGTGGAGTATAGGCTCGCAATAAAAAGTGGAGTGCGGCGAAAAAAGTAGACACGATTTGTGGTATCATATGCATAGAAAATGAAGGAGAAAAACTATGCCGAGCAACAACTCAATATGTGGTGTTTCCTGTTGTAGTAGCAAACGCTGCAATTCCATGAATTTTGTACTTATCAACCCACTGTCTTACCGTTTTTTCTCCCATGTTATATTTTGTAGCTAAATATGTAGTGGAACCCAAACCATCGAGATATTCCTGTGAAACTTTTGCACGGAATTCTGGCGTGTGTGGAGATTTGGCCATAAAAATACCTCCTAAGTAGATTTTGGCTATTTACCTTGTCTACTTAAGAGGTATCATATCAATTTTTTTGCATGTGCCACTTTTAATGTACGAGCACAAAAATACAAAAATAAACTTGTTTTTCACACATCAGTCATTGACAAAAAAACATCAAAAGAAGTACAATAAAAGAGCAGCCAGGACTGCACAATAGAGGTGCATTTTACAAGGTAGTTGACAGATGAAAAGAAGAGGTAAATTCGATGCTGTCAGCGAATGTGTAGGTGCCGAAGGGTGTAAGGATTACCGACTTGCATTGCTGGGCGTAAGGTTCAGTACTTTACGACTGTCATATTCTTTTGGATATGGAGCACTGTTGGGACGATCTTCCTTCAGTGCTTTTTTTGTAGGCTTTTCTATGAAAAACCAATAGGAAGAAGGAAAATAAATTTTTAGGAGGGAAACCACGATGGAAAAAATCACATCAACCATCCGCTTAAGAATGAGTGCGCATGATGCACATTACGGCGGAAACTTAGTAGACGGAGCAAGAATGCTTGGATTATTCGGCGACGTTGCAACAGAATTATTAATCAAAATGGACGGCGATGAAGGCTTGTTCAAGGCTTATGACATGGTAGAATTTATGGCACCTGTATTTGCCGGAGATTATATCGAAGCTTATGGTGAAATCGTTTCTGCAGGAAATACTTCCCGTAAGATGGTTTTCGAAGCTAGAAAAGTTATCGTACCAAGACAGGATATCAATGATTCCGCATGTGATGTATTGGAAGAGCCAATCGTTGTATGTCGTGCAAGCGGAACTTGTGTAGTACCAAAAGACAAACAGAGAAAATAATGAATGATTACATAAAACCAGGAGGTAAATCATGGATAAACTGATTATCACAGCTTGTATCTGTGGCGCAGAGGTTACAAAAGAACACAACCCTGCAGTTCCTTACACCGTAGAAGAAATGGTTCGTGAAGCAAAATCTGCATATGACGCAGGTGCTGCATTACTTCACATCCATGTTCGTGAAGACGACGGAACACCAACACAGAGCAAAGACAGATTCGAAGTAATTTTAAATGCAATCCGCAAAGAATGTCCGGATGCTATTTTACAGGTATCCACCGGTGGTGCTGTAGGAATGACAAATGATGAAAGATTACAGCCATTATTATTAAACCCGGAAATGGCAACATTAGACTGCGGTACATGTAACTTCGGTGGCGACGAAATCTTCGTTAACACAGAAAACATGATTATTGACTTTGTTCAGAGAATGAACGCAATCGATTGTAAACCGGAAATCGAAGTATTCGATAAGGGTATGATCGATATGGCAAAACGTTTAAACAAAAAAGGCTATATCAAAGCTCCAATGCACTTTGACTTCGTTCTCGGTGTAAACGGTGGTATGACTGGTGAAGCAAGAGACTTAGTATTTATGGCAGAAAGCATTCCGGAAGGAAGTACATGGACCGTTGCAGGCGTAGGAAGATACGAATTCCCACTCGCAGCAATCGCTATTACAATGGGCGGACACGTTCGTGTAGGTTTTGAAGATAACGTATACCTTGAAAAAGGTGTGCCGGCAGCATCTAATGGAGAAATGGTAGCAAAAGTTGTTCGTCTTGCAAAAGAATTAGGACGTGAAGTAGCCACTCCTGCAGAAGCAAGAGCAATCTTAGGATTAAAGGCTAGATAAGTAGCCACAACATATCAAATTAAATTATTTATAATGGAGGAATTCATCATGGGAATGAAAGGTAACAAATACGGAACACACAGAGTAATCGAGCCACAGGGCGTATTAACACAGGCAGCACAGGTTATTGATAATGATATGACAAAACGTTACAGCAACGAAATCATTTGTGACGTTACAGCATTAAACATTGACTCTGCTTCCTTTACACAGATTGAAGAAGCATGTGGCGGAGACGAAGAAAAGATCGCAGCTATGATCTTAGACATCGTTGGTAAGAGAGGTAAAATGCAGAATCCTGTTACAGGTTCCGGCGGTATGTTCATGGGTAAGATCGCTTACATCGGTGAAGACTTACAGGACAGAGACCTTAAAGTTGGCGACAGAATCGCTTCTTTAGTATCCTTATCCTTAACACCACTTAAAATTAACAAAATCAAAGCTATCCACAAAGATATCGACCGTGTAGACGTTGAAGCTCAGGCAGTATTATTCGAAAGCGGTATCTACTGCAAATTACCGGATGACATGAGCGAAGCTTTAGCATTAGCAGCTCTTGACGTAGCAGGTGCTCCGGCTCAGACAGCTAAATTATGTAAACCTGGCGACAGCGTATTAGTACTTGGTGCAGGCGGAAAATCCGGCGTTCTTTGCTGCTACGAAGCAATGAAGAGAGTTGGACCTACAGGTAAAGTTGTAGCAGTTGTACGTAGTGAAAGAGCAGCTCAGACTCTGAGAGACTGTGAATGCTGCCACGAAATCGTATTTGCTGACTGCCAGAAACCGGTAGAAGTATTAGAAAAATCTTTAGCAGTTAATAATGGTAAAGAATATGATATTTCTATCTGCTGCGTAAACATTGAATCTTGTGAAATGTCCGCAATCCTTCCTGTAAGAGATTTAGGTACAGTTTACTTCTTCTCAATGGCTACAAGCTTCACAAAGGCAGCTCTTGGTGCTGAAGGATGTGGTAAAGACGTTAACATGATCGTTGGTAACGGATATACAAAAGACCACGCAATCATCACATTAGAAGAAATTCGTGAAAACGAAAAGATCAGAAAGATGTTCGAAGAAAAATATATCTAAGAATTACTGCTTGAAGGTCTATGTCGAGCTATCGGCATAGACCTATAGCGCATTTTATAGATGCAGAGTAAATAAACACAAAAACAGGTATGTTGCTGCGAAACAGTGATGTATCTCAATGAAAGGTGAACAGTATGAAGATTACAAGACAGAGCCGTGCAAACGGACTTTTCAAAGACATTCCTGCAGAATTATGGAACGATTGGAAATGGCAGGTTGAAAACAGAATTGAAACTGTTGAAGACTTAAAGAAATATGTGAAATTAACAAAAGAAGAAGAAGAAGGCGTTGTTAAATGCTTAAGCACACTTCGTATGGCAATTACACCATATTATCTTTCTTTGATTGATTTAAATGATCCACACGACCCTGTAAGAAGACAGGCAATTCCTACAGCAGCTGAATTATATCAGTCTCCTGCAGATTTATTAGACCCATTACATGAAGATACGGACTCCCCGGTACCTGGTTTAACACACAGATATCCGGACAGAGTATTACTTCTTACAACAGACAAATGTTCTATGTACTGCAGACATTGTACAAGAAGAAGATTTGCTGGTCAGTGCGATACATCTGTAGCAAGAGAACAGATTGATAAATGTATCGAATATGTAAGACAGCATACAGAAGTTCGTGACGTATTACTTTCCGGCGGTGACGTACTTTTATTAGAAGATGAAGATTTAGAATACATTATCTCCAAATTAAGAGAAATCGACCACGTTCAGATCGTACGTCTCGGTTCCAGAACTCCGGTTGTTATGCCACAGAGAATTACTCCGGAACTCTGCAATATGTTAAAGAAGTATCACCCAATTTGGTTAAATACTCATTTCAACCATCCAAACGAAATTACAGAAGAAAGTGCAGCAGCTTGTGCAAGACTTGCTGATGCAGGTATTCCGTTAGGTAACCAGTCTGTATTATTAGCAGGCGTTAATGACTGTGTACACGTAATGAAGAAATTGGTTCAGGACTTAACAGCTATCCGTGTTCGTCCATACTACATTTATCAGTGTGACCTTTCCATGGGTCTTGAACACTTCCGTACACCGGTTTCCAAGGGTATCGAAATTATCGAAGCTTTAAGAGGACATACTTCCGGTTATGCAGTTCCTACATTCGTAGTTGACGCTCCTGGTGGTGGCGGTAAGACTCCGGTTATGCCAAACTATGTAATTTCTCAGACACCACACAAAGTAATTTTAAGAAACTTTGAAGGTGTAATTACTACATATACTGAACCTGAACACTATGAAGAAACATGCCAGTGTGATGTTTGCAAGGGCAAGAGAGAAGTGAAACTTGTAGGTGTTGCAGGATTAGAAAGAGGACAGCAGATGTCCTTAGAACCAAGTGATTTGGAAAGATTAAAGAGAGGTAAACACTAAAATGCAGAGTAAATTAAATCTTAATCAGGATTTGGTTAACCAGGCAAGACAAAGTGCGAAAAACGTAGCAAAGGATGTGCAGGGCTTTATTGACCTGCACACCACTGTTACTGTAGAACGTGCAGTTTGTCGTCTCCTTGGCATCGATGGCGTTAATGATGTTGAAGTTCCGTTGCCAAACGTAGTGGTTGACCATTTATTAGAAAAAGGAATTTTACCGCTTGGTGCAGCTTTTTCCATTGGAAATGCTATGTTAGAAACAGGTCTTGACCCACAGGGCGTAGCCGAAAAAGTTAACAGCGGTGAGTTGGATTTATCTAAGATTCCGGTTCGTAAAAAAGAAGAAATCTATGCTGCTATTCGTCCGGTTGCTGAAGCAATGTGCGAAAGAATCCGTGGCAATGTAGCAGACAGAGAAGCTTACTTTAACAAATTCGGCGGAGACAAACAGGGTCCACTTTTATATGTAATCGTTGCTACCGGTAATATCTACGAAGATATTGTACAGGCTAAGGCAGCAGCAAAACAGGGTGCAGATATTATCGCAGTTATCCGTACAACAGGACAGTCCTTGCTTGACTACGTTCCTTACGGAGCAACTACAGAAGGTTTCGGTGGTACTTATGCTACTCAGGAAAACTTCCGTTTGATGCGTGCAGCACTTGATGAAGTTGGTGAAGAATTAGGACGTTATATCCGTCTTTGTAACTACTGTTCAGGTTTATGTATGCCTGAAATCGCAGCAATGGGTGCTATGGAAAGACTTGACGTTATGTTAAACGATGCTCTTTATGGTATCTTATTCCGCGACATTAACATGCAGAGAACATTAGTTGACCAGTATTTCTCACGTGTAATCAACAGCTACGCAGGCGTTATCATTAACTCCGGTGAAGATAACTACTTAACCACAGCAGATGCTGTAGAAGAAGCACATACTGTATTAGCATCCCAGTTCTTAAATGAACAGTTTGCATTATGTGCAGGGTTACCGGAAGAACAGCAGGGCTTAGGTCATGCATTTGAAATCACTCCGGATTTAGAAAACGGATTCTTATATGAATTAGCACAGGCTCAGATGGCAAGAGAAATCTTCCCTAAGGCACCACTTAAATACATGCCACCTACAAAATATATGACAGGAAACATTTTCCGCGGACATATTCAGGATGCATTGTTTAACATGGTAACTGTTATGACAAACCAGAGACTCCACTTACTTGGTATGTTAACAGAAGCAATTCATACACCGTTTATGCAGGATAGAGCGTTAGCAATTGAAAATGCTCAGTACATTGCAAGAACCATGAAGGATTTTGGAAACGAAATCGTTTACAAAGAAGGCGGTATTATGCAGACTCGTGCAAACGAAGTTTTAGCAAAAGCTGCTGACTTATTAAAGACCATTGAAGAAAATGGCATGTTTGCTACTTTGGAAGCAGGTACCTTTGCTGATATCAAGCGTCCAAGAGATGGCGGTAAGGGCTTGGCAGGAGTTGTTAAGAAAGACGATGCTTACTTTAACCCATTCGTTGATATTATGAGAGGAGGTCAGGCATAATGAGTTCAGGATTATATAATATGCATAAAGCTGACTTTGATAAGACTTTAGACCTCACAAAGATTCGTCCTTACGGCGACACCATGAATGATGGTAAAGTACAGATGAGCTTCACTCTTCCTGTAAAAGATGATGCCAGAGGTGAAGAAGCTGCTCGTCAGTTAGCAAAGAAAATGGGCCTTGAGGATGTAAACGTTGCATACCACAATGCCTTAGATAAAGAATTTACGATGTACGTAGTATACGGAAGCTGCCAGCATACCGTAAACTATGAAGACATCCATGTACTTACTGTAGAGTCTGATACAATGAGCATGGAAGAAACCGATGAATACATCAAAGAAAACATTGGACGTAAAGTCGTTGTTGTTGGTGCATCTACCGGTACCGATGCTCATACCGTAGGTATCGACGCAATTATGAACCGTAAAGGTTTTGCAGGACACTACGGATTAGAGCGTTACGAAATGATGGAAACATTAAATATGGGTAGCCAGGTATTAAACGAAGACTTCGTTAAGAAGGCTGTTGAAATGAATGCTGACGTATTGTTAGTATCCCAGACTGTTACTCAGAAAGATGTTCATATTCAGAACTTAACCGAGTTAATCGAATTATTAGAAGCTGAAGGTTTACGTGACCGTTTCATCGTATGTTGTGGTGGTGCACGTATTACTCACGAGCTTGCAAAAGAATTAGGTTATGACGCAGGTTTCGGCGCAGGAACTTACGCAGACGACGTAGCTTCCTTTGCAGTAACCGAAATGGTTAAACGTCAGGGAAAATAAGATGATTTATGCGGAGTTGCGGTATGCAAAAGCGTATCGCAACTCTAATTAGCGATTACGCATGTGCACCCTATATTATGAGGATGCACATTTGCTATGTGATAATTAAAAGAAAGATACAACAGAAAAGTTGTTAAATTAAGGGGGAAAATAACCATGGAACATAATAAAAACATGGGATTTGGTACATCAGCAATTCATTCAGGAGTTACAAGAGAAGATAAATTTCAATCTTTAACAATGCCGATTTACCAGACATCTACGTTTTACTTTAATACATGTGAAGAAGGCGGTCAGAAATTCGCGGGTGAAGAAGCAGGATATATCTATACCAGACTTGGTAACCCGACCACTTCTTTATTAGAAGAAAAAGTTGCAGCATTAGAAGGTGCAGAAGCGGCAGCAGCAGCTTCATCCGGTATGGGTGCAGTATCTGCTTGTTTATGGACCGTTGCAGCAGCAGGAAAACACATCGTTGCTGACAAGACATTATACGGATGTACGTTCGCATTCTTAAACCACGGAATGAGACGCTATGGCGTTGAAGTTGATTTTGTTGACACATCTAACTTGGATGAAGTGAAGGCAGCATTAAAAGAAAATACAGTTGCTGTTTACTTAGAAACACCTGCAAACCCAAGCTTAAAGATTGCGGATATTAAAGCAGTTGCAGAACTTGTGCATGGATATAATAAAGATATCAAAGTAATTTGTGACAATACGTTTGCAACACCATACTTAACCAAACCATTAAGCCTTGGTGCAGACGTTGTTATTCATTCCGCAACAAAATACTTAAACGGACATGGTGACGTTATTGCAGGTTTTGTTGTTGGTAGTGCAGAATTTATTCAGGAAGTTAAATTATTCGGATTAAAAGATATGACAGGTGCAACCATTGGACCACAGGAATCATTCTTAATTCTCCGTGGCTTGAAGACTTTAGAAGTTCGTATGGAAAGACACTGCGCAAATGCAGAAAGACTCGCAAAATACTTCAAGTCTGAACCAAAGGTTGAAAGAGTATACTTCCCTGGCTTAGAAGAGCATCCTGGACACGACATTGCCGCAGCGCAGATGACAAGAGGCTTTGGTGGTATGATTGCTATCGAAGTAAAAGGCGGAAAAGAAGCAGGTATGAAGCTCGTTAACAGCTTAAAACTTTGCACCATCGCTGTAAGCTTAGGTGATGCTGAAACATTAGTTGAACATCCGGCAAGTATGACACATTCTACTTATACAGCAGAAGAACTTGCAGAAGCTGATATTCCACAGGGCTTAGTTCGCATCTCTGTAGGTCTTGAAAATGTTCAGGATCTTATTGATGACTTCAAGCAGGCTTTCGAACAGATTTAATAATTTAATAAGATGCCGGCAACTAAAAAAGTTGCCGGTGTTTTTTGTTGGTAGACAGAAACACGTCCTCTTCTTTATGGTTTTGGGCAGATACATTCATTTTTTCGTTTTTCACCCGAATTCACAAGGAAATTGCAGGGATTTCATGTGAATTTGGCGATATGCGTTCTGGAATTCACCATTGCCCACGATTTTTATTTAGGATGAAAAAAATATGATGTAAGACAATATGATACAAAGAAATAGGAGTATTGTAGGGAGGGGAAAGATTTATTTTGTATTTTTGAGATAGGTATGCTAGAATGACTTTAAGTGATAAGCAGGAGGTTATGTCTTTTGTTATTAGAAAGAATAAATGACACTACTACATTTGCATATATGCCGCAACTGGAGGCTATTTACTCAGTGATAAATCTTGTGAATGGCGAGGATGGCCTGGAATTCTGTAGAGATATCTATGGCGAAGAACAGGTGGAAAACTGGAGAAAGAAATACCCATTTTTAGTAGAGACATCCATTGCAATAAAGAATATTTATCCGTTAGGAATATGGGATTTTATATTGGATATGCAGTTAGAGGGATTGGATTTAGGGCAATACCATGCAAATTTAATGCAAATAAAGCCGGAAGATTTTCTATGGAGATTATTAGATTTGAATTATGTAGAAGGTGCAAGCAAAGAAACCATTGTGGAAGCCTTTACAGAAGATAAAGCTATGGATGAAGTTTATGATTGGATAAAAGCAGATTGTGAAAGCTTTTTGGCATTTACGGCACTCATTCGTCATAGCAAGCGATATATCAATGAATTTTTTGCTTTGGCAGAAGAAATGCAGAATGCTTATCCTGATGAATTGTTGGAGAAGCAGGAAGTGTTGGTTGAAGCCATGAGAAAAGAGGTTAAAGCAGGTGTTGAGGAACTTGGGGCTTTTGACTATTCCCAGAAAGTAATGGGAAAAACTTTCCGTAATCGTGGTCCTTATGAAAGATTTGTATTTGTGCCTACTTATACGATGAATAGACGAGTCATTCGGTTTTTTAATGTGGAAGAAGGGCAAAAAACTCAGGTAATGTTTCTTTCTCTTCAAACTAAGAGAAGAAATCAGGATGATGTACTTCGGGCACTAAAAGCCATGGGCGACGGAACCCGATATCAGATTCTTGCATTGTTGGCAAAGGAAGGAACCATGCGAGGAATGGATATTGCAAAAAAAGTTTCCGTAGCAACTTCCACAGTATCCCATCACATGGAGCAGTTAAAGGAAAGTGGATTGATTACTGAAGAACAAGTGAAGAATTCAAAGTATTTCGGATTAAACCGTAATACTACTGCGGAATTAATTAAGGATTTGCAGAAGGACTTAGGACTGATAGAATAAAACGAATATAATTGAAAAATAGAAACAAAGTAAAGTGCACCACAAATGTTAGACAAACTTGAAGCTAACAATTCGTGGTGCCTATTTTTTTTCACTGAAATACCTATCAGGTAAAATGCTTTGTTAAAGAGAGAAATTTTCATTGACATTTCCAAGCTATTCTATTATTATCTAATTAGATGATAATAGAATAAGATGCGGATATAATTAGGAGGAACTATGGAAACAGTAATTGAAGTTAAGAATCTGAAACGAGATTATATTACGATGAAAGGTGCGTTCAAGAAGCAGAAAACCACGGTACACGCAGTAAAGGACATTTCTTTTTCAGTAAAGAAGGGTGAAATTTTTGGGCTTTTGGGTCAAAATGGAGCAGGCAAAACGACAACGATAAAAATGTTAACAACTTTATTGGCACCTACAGAAGGAATTTGCAAGGTACTGGGATATGATACATTTGGACAGGAAAAGCAGATTCGCAAAAGAATTAATTTTATTTTTGGCGGAGAAATGGGAGTGTATCGCCGTCTTTCAGCAAGGGATAATTTACGTTACTTTGGTAATTTGTACTTGGTTGATAAAAAGATTCAAGAAGAACGAATTGAAAAAATATTAAAATTAGTGGACTTATACGAACGGGCGGATGATTTGGCTGAAACTTATTCCAAGGGAATGATTCAAAGGTTACAAATCGCTAGGGGATTGATGAATGATCCGGAGATACTGTTTATGGATGAACCAACGGTCGGTTTAGATCCGTTGGGTGCAAGAATGTTGAGGGATATTATTCTTAAACTAAAAGAAGAAGGAAAGACAGTTCTGCTTACGACTCATTATTTGCCTGAGGCAGAAGAATTATGTGATCAGATAGTCATTATTAAAAAGGGTGAAGTGGTAGCACATGGCACGCCAAAAGAGATTATAGGGGATGCTCCGAATTTAGAAGAAGCTTACATAGCGTTGGTAAAGGAGGACTAACAATGACAAACTCAGTATTACTTAGTACTATGGTGTTACAAATGAAGCAGTCCTTTGCAAGACCGATGTTTCGATTTTGTCTAATTGCAAATCCCATACTAAATACAATTTTACTATATGAGATGTTTCGCAATTCCGGTGAAGCAAATTTTGCGTCCTATGTTATACTGGGCTCCGGACTAATGGCGATTTGGGGATGTATTTGTTTTTCCTCGGCAGGTGATATTAACAGGGAGCGTCATAGCGGAACTCTTTCCTTGGTGTTTGCAGCGCCTGCCGGATTTCCACAAATTATTCTTGGAAAAATATTAGGTAATACCATATTGTCTTTAGCAAGTTTATTTATTTCGCTGGTAACGGCTATGATTGTTTATCAAGCGCCGGTTGTATTAGTGAGTCCGGGGTATTTTTTTGTTGCTTTTACAGCTATGATTGGCAGTTTTGTGGTGATTTCTTCTGTGCTTGCATGTTTGCTTACGTTATCAAGAAGAACCACTTTGTATATGAACTGCATTGAAATCCCTTTTATATTATTATGCGGTTTGTCTTTTCCGGTTGATATCCTCCCATATTGGATACAACCGGTAAGCCGCGTACTGGCACCGACATGGGCCGTAGAATTGTTGCGAATGTCAGTAGCGGGGATTACGGATGCAGAACTATTTTGGCGGAAATTAGTTGTCTTAATAATTTTATCAATTGTTTGTGGACTGTTTTCGGCTTGGTTATTCAGAAAAATAGATAAACAGGTAAGAATCAATGCAAGTTTGGAGGTGTGTTAATATGGTACGTCGATTTTTTGCCCAGGCATGGCTTTACCATAAAGGAAGGGCGGCAGCGTTCAAACTGGCGGAGTTTTTATGCTTTGATGCAGGATATCCAATTGTAACTTTGATATTTTATTGTTTGTTGGCTTCATATAGTTTTCAAACAACAGATCTAACTTATTGGGTTATCGGAAATGCATTTTTGATGTGTACAAACACTTGTGTCTTTGGATTGGGTGGTATTTTTAATGGGGAACGATACTATGGAAGACTTCGTTCCATTATTGCTTCACCATGTAACAAACTGGCTTTGATTTTGGCAAATGGAGTCTTCCCAACATTGTTTGCTACAATAGCGGTAATCGGAGGTTTTTTGATAGGAGCCTTGATATTTAAAGTAGATTTTTCAGGAGTAAATCTGGGATTTGTAGCAATTACTATTGTTTGTGCTATGTTGGCGGCTACCGGATTAGGGCTGCTTTTGGCGGTGTTTGGCCTGATTTCAGATAGTATGCATTTAATACTAAACGTAATGAGTTATGTTCTTATGATATTCACTGGCGCAGAATTCCCTATTTCCCAGTTGCCACTCATTGGTCAATGGATATCAAAAATCTTGCCATTGACCCGTTCCATTCAAGCGATGAACGTACTGTTTGGAACAGGAGAGGGAGAGTTTTTACCACTGATTCTGGGAGAGGTAGTAACGGCTGCATGTTATTTTCTAGCGGCGTGGGCAACGCTCCGGGGAGCAGAACGTGCTTGCAGAAAAAATGGAACATTTGATTTGTTTTAAAAAAAAGTTGGGTAAATAGAGAAAAATATCTCATTACCCAACTTTTTTCGTTAAAAGAAATGATTTTTGTATGCTTCATACATGATGCCGATTCGCCCTTCGCTAATAATGTAGCGAATGTCAGCTTGCAGTTCGGTAGAATTGGCAAGAATATCAACTAAATCAGGGTTGTATCGGGTACCCCGTTCAGCCTTGAATTCTTCAATAATATCCTCTAAAGGTTTCGAAGCCTTATAGTTTCGTCCCAAGTGATCGGAAGCAGCATCCAAACAATCGCAAATGGTGATTAAATCAATAATGATTCGATATTCGGATGAAGTATTATCAAAATAAACAGGATAACCGGCACTACCATCATAGAATTTATGATGTCCTAAAACAATATCATGGTATTGTGATAAATCTTTATCACTGTTAATCATTGTGGCACCATACTCCGGATGTTTCCGGATTCCCTGAAATTCACGTTCACATAAACAACGAATTTGTGTGTTGACAATGTCAGTGATTTTAGTTTTGCCTATGTCATGTAGTAGTGCACAATGGTGAATAAATTTTGGAAGATCCTTTGCTGCAGCTTCCGGCAGACCATAAAACAGTTCCGGTCTTAATTCTATAATATATTTATAAAAAACCTCTGTCAGATGCGAAACCATGACGGAATGCAAATAAGTCGGAAGTTGTCTTTGAATCAGTAAATGGAAAATCCATTCTTCTTTTTTCTCTTGTTTGTCCAAATGTTTTAAGAATTTAAAACACCATTCTGCCATAATCTCATTGATAAAAGGAGTGGAATAACGGTTTAACTTATCAAGCCAGTTTTCCAATGTAACCTTTTTCACGATTTCTAAAATAATTTCTTTTTTATCATCAGAAATGCCGTATTCCATCCAACGAACTAAAGTAAGAGGGGCATTAATCAAAAAGTAACTGTCTTCATCGCTGATAGATTCTTCGGATATATAGGTTTGCATTTTTGCTTGGCAATAATCAAGGTAAACTCCGGTAATTTCATCATAGGATTTTTGACCTTGCAGAACCTGAGAATGAAGATGTGCACAGTAGATTTCACTGTCAACACCGGAGATGTCACCGGATTCTGCCAATTGCTCCATGAAAATGCTGTCTGCTAATTGACAGAAATAATCCTGCATTTCTTCCGATGTATTTTTGATATATTCTTCGGCTGCCAGCCATTCGCTACGGATACGGCTGATAATGCGTTTAAAGTTTTCTTTATCCCCGTCCAATTCCTGCACATCCGAACGATTCCAAAGCTTCAGGGCGTCCAAAAGATAACGGTAGGATGTTTCTACATCTACAACCCTGTTTCCCAAACCGACAACAATATAGTTATAATAAGCAGCCCAGATACGGGTTCGGGTTTCACTGTTTTCAATTTGGCAATAGCGGTCGCAATAAGAAATAATCTTTAGATTATAGTCATCCGTTGTTTCTTTGGTTCCTACACGGCGATTCTGAATTTCGCTTTCTTCATAAAAAGCAGCGCTATATAAAAATAATAATTTGTCAATGTCTTCATTTGCCTCATAGTATTTGATAAGTTTATAAAGAATCGGCAGCAAAATCTGGCAATCATCATAATCATCCCAATACATTTCATAGGCTTCCAGGTAGAGTTGATTTGCGGTCTCTGAAGTAAGTGTGATAGCAAGTAAATCCTCTAATTGCTCCAAAATTGTGCGATTTTCAGAATACATAGAGTGCATTTGTCCGGCGCGTCTCTTTAAAGAAGCAATCCATTCTTCTTTGCTTTGACCACTTAAAAGAGAGGTGTCCAATTCTTGTTGACGATTCATATTCTGTTTGTAAGCTTCAAGTAGTCTTTTTAATCGCTCCATATAAAAACGCCTTTCTTTTGTGAGACTTTAAAGTTATTCTCCATTATAGCACATTTTAGAAAAAATAACTACTAAATTGAAAAATAAGTAGCATATTGAAACTGATTCCTTATATGGTATATAATGAGAATAAGTAATATTGCTTTGTTGGAAACGATCTGTTTTTTCGCAAACATAGAATAATATTAGGAGGAAAATGATGAAATTATATATTAAGCAAAAGGTTTTTTCCTGGAGAGACCGGTTTTTTGTAAAAGATGAATATGGGAATGATAAATATTATATCGAAGGCGAGATTTTTTCCTGGGGAAAAAAGTTACATATTTACAATATGAGTCAGGAAGAAGTGGCCTTCATTAAACAGGAAGTTTTTTCTTTTATGCCACGTTTTTATGTTTTAATAAATGATGTTGAAGTGGCAGAGATTGTTAAGGAATTTACCTTTTTCTTCCCAAAATACAGAATTAACGGGCTCGGATGGCATGTGGACGGCGATTTTTTTGATCATGATTATGTGATCACACAAAATGACGAAACCATTGTGAACATCAGTAAGGAATGGTTTACCTGGGGAGATTCATACGAGCTGGATATTTCTCCGAATGCGAATGAAGTCCTTGCACTTTCGGTAGTTCTGGCAATTGACTGTGTAATTGATGCACAAAGAAATAATAATCATTAGATGAAAGATAATATAGAAGATAGAGGTAATGATGGCTTTTAAAATGATTTTTTTTGACTTGGACGGCACCTTGCTTCCTATGGATATGGAAGAATATGTAAAGGGATATTTTGGAGTTCTGACTAAGAAAATAGCCGAACAGGGATATGATGCAAAGCGTTTTATGGATGCAATGTTAAAAGGAATTGCGGCGATGGTAAAGAATAACGGTGAGCGCACAAACGAGGAGTGTTTTTGGCAGATAATGTACGGAAGTATGGGAGAAGATTTTCTGCCGGATAAAAGCATTTTGGATGAGTTTTATGAAAATGAATTTCATCAAACGCGTGCATTTTGCGGGTACAACCCGGAGGCAGGAAAGACCATTAAGGCGTTAAAAGAAAAAGGATATCCGTTGGTACTTGCAACGAATCCGATTTTTCCGCGTGCCGCAACAGACAAGCGTATGCGTTGGGCCGGGCTAGAAGCTTCTGATTTTGAACTATATACGGTCTACGAGAATTTCAACTTCAGTAAACCAAATCCCGAATATTACCGTGAACTATTAAGAAGATTTCATTTAAAACCGGAGGAGTGCCTGATGGTGGGAAATGATGTGCAAGAGGATATGGTGGCACGAACAGTTGGCATGCAGGTTTTTTTGTTGCCTGAGTACTTGATTAATCCGGATAATGAAGATATTACCAAGTATCCGCACGGCGGGTTTGCGGAATTATTAGAGTATATTGAAGAGAGAGGAAAAAAATGAGAAAAAATCTTTCCTTAAAACTTTCCACGACACAGATTATTTTATTGAGTTTTTTGATTGTCATTGCAATCGGCAGTTTGCTTTTGGCCTTACCAATCAGCTCGCAGACAGGAGATGCGGTTCCTTATCCGGATGCATTATTTACAGCGACGACGGCAACCTGCGTGACGGGGTTGGTAACCGTGCCGACGGTGTATACATGGAGTTGGTTTGGACAGGCTGTTATTCTGATTTTGATCCAGGTTGGCGGTTTAGGTGTTATTACGATTATGTCCGGTTTTATGATAAGCTTACAACATAAAATGGGAATCGGAGAGAGAATGCTGATTCAAGACGCTTTCAATTTAAATACCCTCTCCGGAATGGTTCGATTTGTAAAAAAGGTTTTACTTGGATCATTTTTGCTTGAGGCAATCGGAGCTATAATATGTATGAGTGTTTTTGTACCGGAATATGGCTGGCGCGGTGTGTGGATTTCCATATTTCATTCCGTTTCTTCTTTTTGTAATGCCGGCATTGATATTATTGCTCAAGACAGCCTTTGTGGCTATGTATTTCATCCGATGATTAACATTGTTACAAGCCTTCTTATTATTTTGGGAGGTATTGGTTATGTTGTCTGGTGGGATGTTCTTCGTGTGATGAAATATGCCAAGACATGGGGGCCTAAGTGCTTCAGAAGATTGCATTTGCACAGTAAGATAGCGATAACGATGACTTTTGTGTTGATTATCGCGGGAGCAGCAGCTATTTTTGTATTTGAATATAACAATCCGCTTACCATGCAGGAATTTACACTAGGACAAAAGATTCAGGCATCGTTGTTCCAATCGGTAACGACGCGAACGGCCGGTTTTGCAACGATTCCACAGGAGAATTTTACCAATGCTTCGTCATTTGTTGCGTTGCTGCTGATGTTTATAGGCGGATCGCCGGTAGGAACGGCCGGTGGTGTGAAAACTGTAACGATTGCGATTTTATTAGCGTCTGCTTTTAGTATGATTCGCAACAAACAGGATGTAGAATTGTTTGACCGAACAGTCTCAAGAGAAGCGGTTCACAAAGCTGTAGCAGTGGTGGTTATGTCCTTTTTGATTGCTTTTACATCAACGGTATTGCTAAGTGCAGTTACCAATGCAGATGCTATGGATATTATGTATGAGACAGTAAGCGCGACAGCAACAGTCGGTTTGTCCAGAAATTTAACGTCAACCTTAAATATATGGGGTAAAATTATCATTATAATCACGATGTATTTTGGACGTGTCGGACCGATTTCTTTTGCGGTTTTATTAAATACGAAGAAACGAAACACGAAAACAATTAAGAATCCGACGGAAGATATTAGTGTCGGATAATAGAAAGAGGAGAGATTTAAAATGACTATTAATCAATCATATGCGGTCTTTGGTTTGGGAAAATATGGACGAGCAGTAGCAAAGGAACTTGTTGCAAATGGTGCAGAGGTGCTGGCAGTAGATATTAACGAAGACATTGTTAACGAAGTGCGTGACGATTTACCATATTGTAAGTGTGCCGACATTACTGATGTTGAGGTAATTAAAAATCTTGGAATCTCGAATATTGACGTGGTAATTATTGCGATGGCAGATAATCTGGAGGCGAGTGTTATGGCTACTATGCTTTGTAAAGAAGCGGGTGTGCCGAATATTATTGCAAAGTGTTCCAGTGAGATGAATTATAAGATTCTAAAACAGCTTGGAGCAAATCGGGTAGAGTTTCCGGAAAGGGAATCCGGAATTCGTCTGGCAAAAAATTTGCTGAGTTCCGGTTTTGTTGACATTGTTGAACTGGCAAAGGATATTTCAATGATTGAATTAGAAATTCGACCGGAGTGGATCGGAAAGACATTGCTGGAATTAAATCTTCGTAAAAAATACTCAATCAATGTCGTTGCTATGATTAGAAATAAGGAAGTGGAAGTCAACATTGATCCGCAGCAGCCGCTTGAAGGAGATATGAAACTGATAGTGATTGCTCAGACCTCAAAGTTGAGCAAGTTAAAATAACAATCGTCAAGAAAAGGAAGTATAGAATAATGAAATGGATGATAGCGTCGGATATTCATGGTTCGGCATTTTATTGTGAAAAATTGCTTGCGGCATTTGCGGAAGAAAAAGCTGAGAAATTGCTACTTTTAGGAGATTTGTTGTACCATGGACCAAGGAATGATTTGCCGAATCTTTATAACGCCAAAGAAGTGATTCGATTGTTAAATGAAAAGAAAGAAAACATCCTTTGTGTGCGAGGAAATTGTGATGCAGAGGTGGATCAAATGGTCTTGGAGTTTCCAATTATGTCTGATTATGCGGTGATTTGTGATGAAGGCTATACTATTTTTGCAACGCACGGACATTTGTCTGGAGAAAATAATCCTCCGATGCTTAAGAATAAAGAAGTGCTTTTGTGCGGTCATACCCATGTGCCAAAATGTGCGGAACATGAGGGCTTTATCTATATGAATCCGGGTTCAGTTTCTATTCCGAAAGAAGGAAGTCACCATGGATATATGATACTGGAAAACGGAAAGTTTGTGTGGAAAGATCTGGATGGAACAATTGTAATGGAGTATAAAAAATAGATTATGAAATTAGTATTTTTATTTGGCAACATTGCTGTCGGAAAAATGACAGTAGGCCAGGAATTAATGAAAATCACGGGATTGCGTTTGTTTCACAATCACATGACGATAGAGCCGGTAATAGAAATATTTGGAAAATATGATGGCAGAATTGTTAACCGACTCCGGGAAGTGATTTTTGAAGAATTTGCCAAAAGTGATTGCGAAGGAATGATTTTCACTTTTGTGTGGGCATTTGATCAGCAATCTGATTGGGATTATGTAGACCATGTTTCCACATTGTTTAAGGACCAGGGAGCAGAGGTTTATTATGCAGAATTGGTTGCGGATCAAGGAACACTGCTACAGAGAAATGAAACGGAGAATCGCCTGAAGCATAAGGCTTCGAAGCGGGATATTGATTTTTCCAAAAACAATTTGTTGGAAAATGATATCAAGTATCGTTTGGTTAGTAATGAGGGCGAGATATCCTATGAGAACTATATAAAGATTGATAATACTAATTTGGCACCGGAAGAGGTGGCGAAGATGATAAAGGAACATTTTTCTTTATAAAAGAATAAGTGATGAAAAACAATACGTTTGGACATAAGCATTGATTTTAAGATGCCTATGTCCAATTTTTCTGTTTTTTGAAGAAGGAAAAGGTGAATTGGACATCCGGAGGTGATTCAATGGTTATAATATCCAATTTATTGACAAGAGGATGGATATAGTGACAGAAATTGGATATGTAAGCAGAATATAAAGTCAAAATGTCCAAGCTTCTATGAGTTTTTATGAAAGTACATAATGGGTTGGACATTAAGGAAATGCCGGAATGAATGATGTCCAAAAATAGGAGAAAAGGGTGGGCTTTTGCGGAAAAGAGGGGAGTATAGTTTAAACAGTTGCTAGTCTTTATAACATAAACATGCTATAATGAAACAAAATTAGAGATTTATGTCTGTATTGGAGGGAGATCATGAAACAATACATAGTAGATGCATTTACAACAGAACTTTTTAAAGGAAATCCGGCAGCAGTATGTGTGTTGGAAAACGATATTTCGGATGAATTGATGCAAAAAATTGCTATTGAAAATAATCTTTCGGAGACCGCTTTTGTAAAAAAAGAAGGAGATGTTTATCGCTTACGCTGGTTTACACCGGGATGTGAGGTGTCCTTGTGCGGACATGCAACATTGGCCACATCGTTTGTTTTGGCTAATTTTTATGATAAAGAGGCGGAGAGCTTTGAATATGAGACTTTAAGCGGACGAATTTCCGTGAAAAGAAAAGGGGATTTGTTTCAGTTAGATATGCCGGCACAAAGCATCGTAATGATTTCGCCGTCAGCTGAAGCGTTAAAAGCAGTGGGAACTATGCCGGTGGAGACTTTCTTTACATGTGATGTGGTGTGCGTATTGGATAAGGAAGAAGACGTATATAATTTTCAACCGGATTTTGAAGCAATTGCCGCTATCGAAGACGGAGAGGGACTTATCATTACAGCCCCTTCAAAAAAATATGATTTTGTTTCCAGATGTTTTTACCCGAAGGAAGCGATTAACGAAGATCCGGTAACCGGCTCGGCACATTGCAGTCTTGTGCCGTATTGGTCCGAGCGGCTTGGAAAAAAAGAATTAAGGGCTTACCAGGCATCAAAAAGAGGTGGAGAGCTTCTTTGCGTGGACGAGGGAGAGAGAATATTAGTAAGCGGAAGGGCTGTGCTTTATAGCGTGGGAGAGTTGCATTTATAAAGTGAATAAAAAGATACAGTTGGAGAAGGGCGATGTTATTAGAACAGATTAAAAAATTCATTCCTTATAATGAACAGGAAGAAACCGATAAGAAGATACTGATTGACTTACTTGAAAGCGGTGAGGAATTATTTTTAAGAGAAAATCGAAAATATCATTTTACTGCATCGGCCTGGGTGTTAAATAAAGAACACACAAAAGTCTTGATGGCATATCACAATCTTTATGATTCCTGGGCTTGGCTTGGCGGTCATGCTGACGGAGAAAAAGATTTATTAAAGGTGGCAATCAAGGAAGTGCAGGAAGAAAGCGGATTAACAGAAGTTACTCCAGTTTCGGAAGACATTTATTCTTTGGAAATCTTGACCGTAAGCGGTCATATGAAAAAGGGGAAATATGTATCATCCCATTTGCATCTAAATGTGACTTATTTGATGGAAGCGGATGAGAATCTTCCGATATTTAACAAGCCGGATGAAAATAAGCAGGTTGGCTGGTTTTTGTTAGAGGATGCCATTAAGGCTTCTTCGGAAGAGTGGTTTAAAGAGTGGGTTTATAAGAAGTTGAATGAGAAATTATCCAAGAATTGTTAAGGGGAAAATAGAAGGAGTATATAATAAATGGTGAATGATAATATAGAAATTATAAATTTAGTACCGAAATTTTTGGATTTTTATAGCAGAGCCGTTGACTGTGATGAAGAAACGCGGTTTAGCCTGTGGAAGAAACATTATGCTTTTGCAGCGGTTCCTCCGGGAGAAGAAGGGGAAAAGCTGGTGAGACAGCAGTTGAAGTCTTCCTGGGACAGATACAAAACCGTAATTTCTTTTTTAGAGAACTGGGATTGTGATAGCGAAAAAATACAGGAATATTTGTTGAAAATAAAAAATGCTTTAAAATATGACGAAGCGGTAGATGTAGTTTTGATATTCTTTGTAGGAGCATTTGATGGAAATGCTTTTGCGGCTCCGTATGGAGAGAACAGGGTGGCAGTTTGTCTGCCAATAGAAGCAGGGGAAGATGACATTGTAATTGTTCACGAACTTACCCACCTTGTACATGGAAAAATAATCGGATCTTCCATGAGTTGGGAAAGACCTGTAGCGTCCTTGGTATTTCAGGAAGGATTAGCTACACAGTTGAGTAAATACATTGTTCCGGGTAGTAAAGATGAGGCATATGTTGAGCATCAAGAAGGATGGTTGCAGGAATGTGTTCAGAATGCGGAGCAGATATTGCAGGGAATTAAGCCGTATTTAAGAGAGTGCCAAGGGGAAAGAATATTTCAGTTTACAATGGGAGCAGGGACAACCGGTAGAGCCCGTGAAGGATATTTTGCTGGTTGGAAACTGATTGGAGACATGCTTAAAGACGGATGGAGTTTTTCCGATATCGCGCATGTGGCAGAAGAAGATATGGCCGGTGTGTTGGAAAAATATATCAGATCATGTGTCGAACAATAAAAGTTAATTCAACTGGAAGACATTACGGAGACAGTTTTGTTTTTATCAAGTAAGCAGGGGGGAATATAGGCTTATGTTAGGTGCGATAATCTTATTTATAATAGCGGTTTTTCTGCTTTGTGCGGGAATTCGTTTATCTCTGGAAAGAGGATTTCTTTTTAATAATGCATTTATTTATGCATCAAAGCCGGAACGTGAAAAAATGAATAAAAAACCATATTATAGACAATCCGGTATTGTATTGATATTGACGGGACTGATTTTTTTACTCAATGGCATTGACGTTTTGTTTGAGACCGCTTGGATTTTTTTCGTCGTAATAGCGATTATAGTAATTACAATTATTTATGCCATCATTTCCAGTGTAATCATTGAGAAAAAGAAAAAAGCCAACTAGAAATTAAGGAAGGGGTTTTTATGAAAAGATATCTTATCACAAAAAAAGAAATATGCTCATTTCAACTCAAACATGAGAATGTCGAGGGCTGAAAAGGGAAATACGTTGATTTCAGCCCAAACTGCAGAAAATCATGCTTAAAAAGTGCAAAGGAAAAAGAATTTCTAATTGGGCGAATAATGAAAAAATGTCGAGCGATGTACTGTTTACGGAAGGAGTAATAGAGTATGAGATATAAAGTGATTGCAGTCGACTTGGATGATACGATATTACACCAAGATAAAACAATATCTGAATATACCCAAGATGTATTTGAAAAGTTGAGCAGACAAGCGAAGATTGTTGTGGCTACATCGAGAGGTATACAGCGTGCAGAGGAATATGTAAACAAGTTGCATGCGTCTGCACTTGTTTCGCTGAATGGTGCAGTAGTCTATGAAAAGAGACAATTGATAAAGACGACCTCGATTGCACAAGATACAGTTCGAAGTATTATAGACAAATTATCTCGGGTGGATGAAATTAAATTGTCAATTGTGAAACCAATGGTTATATATACCACCGATCAATACTTTATTGAACGCGGAGAATCGTTACCGATTGATCTGGCAAATTATGATGCTGATGAAGTACAACGGATTTATGCAACAACGCCGCATCATGAAATCTTACATAAACTTCCACTGGCACAAATGGGCTTAAAGTTGATACAAAGTCAGCCAAAGAATTATCCTGATTTTCATACCATTGTTCGACAGGAAGTAAACAAGGCAGAAGGATTAAAACTACTGTGCGAAAGATGGAACATTCTTCCGGAAGAGGTCGTTGCCTTTGGGGATGAAGATAATGACTATGAAATGATACAATTTGCCGGTTGCGGTGTAGCAATGGGAAATGCTATTGATGGATTAAAAATGCAGGCAGATGATGTGACCTTGACAAACGAAGAAGATGGTGTTGCAAGATGGATTGAGGCGCATAGAGATATGTTTTTTTGAAGAAGGTTGATTTATGAAGATACTAGAAATATCAAATGACACAGAAAAAAAGAATGTCACACGATACATACTTGAAGCGTTACCGGATTGGTTTGGAATTCCGGAAGCAAGAGAGGAATATATAAACTTAAGTGCGGGAAAAGTATTTTTTTGCGCATTTAAGGAAGACAAGCCGGTAGGTTTTCTCTATCTCAAACAAACGGGGAAAGCTACAGTTGAGTTGGCTGTTATGGGAGTGTTGAAAGAATATCATCGAAACGGAATCGGCAAGGCATTATTTGAGCGTGCAAAAACAGTGGCTTGCGAAAAGGGATATTCATTTATTCAAGTCAAGACCGTCCAGATGGGGAAATATGAGGAGTATGATAATACAAATCATTTTTATCTTTCTCTTGGATTTAAGGAATTTGAAGTGTTTCCAACACTATGGGATGAATGTAATCCTTGCCAAGTCTATGTGATGACATTATAGGAAATTCAAATATAAAAAATGGATTTGTCAGAACTTTGGGACGGGGTGGTATTTGCTGGGTAGATGAAAAGGGAGACGATTGGTCTGCACCACGTTCACATGCCGGTTTTTTACAACTGGGAAAGGGAAAATTTTTTGGTGGCCACTATCGGAACTTAAAGGAGAAAAATTAGTTAGCAGTTTCGAAAACATGCTGAAAGTATTTACAGATGAGAGCGTTAGCGAAGTGTTTTATAAACGAGTTGATGGGGAGGTATCAACCATATTTTATTAATGGGAATTGCAGGTATAGATAGTTTATATTTGTGGATGAGTAGATAAAAAAAGAATATTTGTTTGACAGAAAACGGAAGCGGTGTTAATATGATATTAAAGAAGGTGCTACCAGTGACGGTTCGCCTGATATATTTTTAGTTATTTAAAATAACCGCCAAGTTTCTCAGGACCGGGCGGTTATTTTTGCGTCTTGGAGTCATGCTGTCCATGTATATAACCAAGACCATAAATAGTAGCACAAAGCGCGATTACAGTAATTAGGTCAATTATGGTAAGCATACGACTAGTTCTCCTTTCCAAGATTTCTCAAAAGAGATAAATCTATGTGATCGGAGCTATGAACTCTCCGCAAGAAGCGAAACCGCCAGTCACACGTCAATGCGAGGTAGCACCCAAACATATTATACCAAACAAATGTTCGAAACACAAGCCGGTAATAGGAAATGAATGATGTTCTTGCGGAATTTGCAGTATGTATGAAAAATGGTAAAGAGCCTGATTCCGCAGAAACACAGAACGTGGTGAAAATGCTACAGAATCATATCACGGAAAATTATTATCATTGTACAAATGATATTTTAGCCGGCCTCGGTCAGATGTATGTTGCAGATAAGCGTTTCAAAAATAACATTGATAAGCACGTAGACGGTACAGCGGAGTTTATCTGTGAAGCAATCAAAATTTATTGCGGAAAATAAGTTTAAATTGAGAGTTTTTTTACGCGACACCTAAAACACGAAAATATAGAGGTGATAGTATGGTCAAAATTAGAGATACTTCTTCGCAAATCAATTCATTATTTGAAAACGGAACACTTAATCTTCATAAATGGGAAAAATATATTAATTCGATTTATGAGAATTCTTCTCATATTTTCAAAGAGGATATACAAGAGTATCTTGACAGTGGGGAATTTACTTTTGAGAAAGATTTTTTGCCGATAATAAATGCGGTTAATAATCATCCATCATTAGGTCTTGTACAGGATTCCTTTTCTAAAGCTACAGAAAATTTAAATCTCCGAATTATGGATTGTTTTGGTAAGGAGTTGGATGTTGAAATTGTATTATACCTTGGTCTGTGTAATGCGGCAGGATGGGCAACTAACATTAATGGAAAAGATACGGTTTTATTAGGAGTAGAGAAAATAATTGAATTGAACTGGCAAGACATCGATTCGATACATGGTCTTATTTACCATGAATTAGGGCATATATATCAAAAACAACATGGAATTCTAAATCAACATTGCGCTGACAATATAAAAAACTTTGTATGGCAATTATTTATAGAAGGTATTGCAATGTATTTTGAACAGATGCTAGTTAATGACTTTAATTATTACCATCAGGATAAGAATGGTTGGAAAGAATGGTGTGATAGTCATTTTTGTCAAATTATAAAAGATTTCAATAATGATTTGCCGGCTATGGATAAATTGAACCAAAGATATTTTGGAGATTGGGTAAACTATCATGGACAGGGAGATGTGGGTTATTACCTTGGGACGAAATTTGTTCATTATCTTGTTAATAAATATGATTTTATGCACTTAATTAATTTGAAGATTGATGATGTTTTTAAATTATATTTAACATTTGTTGAAGAACACTAATGGATAATAAGAAGGTAAAATACTTCATCTTATGGAGGTAGGGATATGGATATACATAAATTTTGGAGTGCGATTCTTGAACAGGATGCTCAGAAAATAAGAAAATATTTTCATCAAGATGCCTATGTGAACTGGCATTGTACCAACGAGCATTTTAATCTCGAAGAATTTGTCATTGCTAATTGCGAGTATCCTGGTGATTGGGATGGAACGATAGAACGAGTGGAAATAATGAACGACTTAATTATAACAGTGGTAAATGTATACCCCAAAAGCAAAAATGTCTCATTCCATGTTACTTCATTTATCAAAATTGCAGAGGATAAGGTTACTGCAATGGATGAATATTGGGCAGATGATAGTAATGTGCCACAATGGAGAAAAGACATGCATATTGGAATAGCAATTAAGTAAATAAAGATTCTACGAGGTGAGCACATGTTTTTAGACACAGACTTTTTACAAAATGATGAAATAAAATTGGTTTTAGAAAAAACAGTGGACGGCGATGACGAAAAAGGACGGGTTCCGGCGTATCATTTTGCAATCTGCGATCTGGATGGAAACAAAATGGGTGCGTGCGATTTACGGATAGGGCATAATGACAAACTGTATTATGGCGGAAACATCGGTTATCGCATAGACGAACCATACAGAGGTCATCATTACGCAGGAAAGGCATGTTTGTTATTGTTTGAATTAGCCAGAGTGCATGAACTGGGGTATGTGATTATTACTTGCAATCCTAATAATTATGCTTCAAGAAAAACTTGTGAATATGTAGGCGGAGAGTTGTTAGAAATTGCAGAACTTCCGGTGGACAATGATATGAGAGCCAGGGGCGAAACATGTGAGTGCATTTATAGAATTGCCTTGTAGCTGAAAATATAGAACATTGGACATAGAACGCAAATGAAATAGAGCACTATCCAAAAAAATAGCACAACTTTCATTGGAGTATGCAGGTGAGAGACAATGTAAAATGATATGTTTGCCCAGCACGGACAAATAAGAAATCAAGTGTAAAAAGGAAGATTTTGAGTGATTTCCTGGATATTAGAGAATTTGGAAAGTGATATATGTCCAAATAGGAGAAAGAGATGGTATTTCTGCTACAAAAATGCTGATATGTATGTCGATAAGAGGATAAGGAGGTAACAAAAATGCCGGAAACTTTAATTGGGTTTATAATATGGGCCATCTGCGGATGTTTTTTCATCGGTATGGGAGTGTATGCCTTTTTTTCAAAAAAGGCAGTAGGATTTTGGGCAAATGCCAAAATGTTTGAAGTTACCGATGTAAAGAAATACAATGCTGCAATGGGTAAGTTGTTTTGTGTAATGGGAGTGGTGTTTATTTTTTTAGGCTTCCCATTATTGTCTGAAGAACATACTTTATGGATTTTGCTTTCTTCTGCAGGTGTAATGGCGGAAGTGATTGTGGCAATGGTTATTTATTCCACAGTGATTGAAAAGAAGTACAAAAAGAAATAATTAATAGAACAGAATAAAAAGCCAGCCCTTTTATTGACACAAAAAGTGCGTTATGCTAGTATTATCAATAGAAAAAAGAAAGGCACATTTGTGTAAGGTGAGGAAATGTATAATAGATAATTTGATTTAAGTAAAACACATATTATTGTCAGACCTGTGTGAAATGGGTTTGTTTGTGTACGCTTAAGTTGGATTATCGCAAGAGGCATTTCCTTTGTTTTCCTTTGGGAAAAGAAATAAAGGTCTATTTAGCGAGTCTATTTTTGCGTATGCAAAAATAGGCTTATTTTTGTGTTACACAGGCGAAAGGAGGACCTTTATGTTACAGATAAAAAATTTGAATTTGACGCATAAAAAAGACCTAAGAGTGATACTTGATGATTTCAATCTTGTACTAAATGATGGGGACAAGGCAGTTGTCATTGGAGAAGAGGGGAATGGAAAATCTACATTAATGAAATGGATATATGATCCATCTCTGATAGAAGACTATATAGAAGCGGATGGAGAGAAGATAATGAGGAATGAACGGTTTGGTTATCTCCCACAGGAAATGTCTGATGAAGATAAGAGAAAAACCGTGTACGAATATTTTTCTGAGGTAGAATCATTTTGGAATAAAACACCGAAAGAATTATCTGTGATTGCGGGAAAATTCGGAATGACAAATGAATTTTTCTACAGTGAGCAGATAATGAACAGTCTTTCAGGAGGCGAAAAAGTTAAGACACAGCTCATGCGGCTTTTTATTCAAGATGTAACTGTGCTTTTGTTGGATGAACCTTCAAATGATATTGATATCGCCACACTTACCCTACTTGAAAATACGATTAATGACTGGAAGCATATTGTACTTTTTATTTCCCATGATGAAACCTTGATAGAGCATACTGCCAACATGGTAATACACATTGAGCAGATTGTACGGAAAACAAAAGCAAGATATACAGTAGCAAAGCTTCCCTACAGAAGGTACGTGGAAGAGCGGCTCCATAAATTTCAGTTGCAGGAACAACGGGCACTTAGTGACCGCAGAGAGAAAAAGATTCGTGATGAAAAATATCAAAGAGTGATGCAGAGCGTGCAAAGCGCATTGGAAAATTGCACCAGGCAAGCCCCTTCTGTGGCGAAAAATCTTAAGGACAAAATGCACACGGTAAAAGCAATGGGCAGAAGATTCGAAAGAGAAGATGAAAATATGACCCAAATGCCGGAACAGGAAGAAGCCATATTTTTCAAATTAGGGGATAAAAAATCTTACATTCCCGCAGGTAAGACGGTGATAGACTTCGAACTTCCAAAACTTATGACACCGGATGGAGAAAGACTTTTGGCAGAAGGCATTCGTCTGAAAATAAAAGGGTCAGAGAAGATATGTATTATAGGAGCCAACGGCGCAGGAAAAACAACTCTCTTAAAAAAGATGGCAGAAGAACTGACAAACCGAACGGACATAAAGGCTGAATATATGCCGCAAAATTATGAGGATATGCTTGATTTGGATGTGACTCCGGTGGATTATCTTGACACGACAGGCGATAAAGAAGAACGGACCAGGATCAGAACATATCTGGGTTCCCTTAAATACACGGCGGATGAAATGGAGCATCCTATACGGGAATTATCCGGCGGACAAAAGGCGAAAGTACTTCTTTTGAATATGAGTTTAAGTGGAGCGAATGTTCTCATTTTGGATGAGCCTACAAGAAATTTTTCACCATTATCCGGTCCGGTAATAAGAAAAATGCTGAGGGAATTTCCGGGAGCAATTATAAGCATTTCCCATGACAGAAAGTATATGGATGAGGTGTGCGATATAATCTACGAGTTAAATCCCGGCGGATTACAGCTGTTAGATGAGGATAAGTAAACGGACGCCTCATGTGTTCTGATGAGTTACGTCGAGAATCCGCCAGCCACATCAATGGATAGAAATAACATAAAAGGCTGCCTCTACGGCAGCCTTTTCGTATTTATTAAGAACGAATTTTTAATTATCATTTTCATCGTCTTCAGACTTCACGTAAACGCTTCTCTTTCTAGCATTGATATCGCTTGCAAGATATTCGTCGTAAGTTGTGATCTTATCAATCATGCTTCCGTCCGGAAGAATTTCAATAATACGGTTTGCGGTGGTCTGAACAACCTGGTGGTCACGACAGGAGAATAAAATAACTCCCGGCATTTTGATTAAACCATTGTTTAATGCGGTAATGGATTCCATGTCCAAGTGGTCGGTCGGTTCATCTAAGATTAATACGTTGGAGCCTTCAATCATCATTCTGGAGAGAAGTACACGTACCTTTTCACCACCGGATAATACCTTCATTCTCTTAATACCGTCGTCTCCGGCAAAAAGCATTCTTCCTAAGAATCCACGAACATAAGTAGCATCTTTGATTTCAGAGAACTGGGTTAACCATTCGGCAATCTGTAAATCGTTGTTAAAAATCTGGGTGTTATCCTTCGGGAAGTAGGACTGGGAAGTGGTAATTCCCCATTTATAGTTTCCGGAGTCCGGTTCCATTTCTCCTGCAAGAATCTGGAAAAGAACTGTTTTTGCGATGGTGTTACCGCCGACAAAAGCGATTTTATCTTCACGGCCTACGATAAAGGAAATATTGTCTAATACTTTCACTCCGTCAATTGTCTTGGAAATTCCTTCCACAGTTAAAACTTCATTACCAATCTCACGAGCCGGTCTGAAGTCAATGTAAGGATATTTTCTGGAAGAAGGTTTGATTTCATCCAATTCGATTTTTTCCAAAGCTTTCTTACGGGCAGTAGCCTGCTTGGATTTGGAAGCATTTGCAGAGAAACGGGAAATAAATTCCTGTAATTCCTTAATCTTTTCTTCCTTCTTTTTGTTTGCTTCCTTCATCTGTTTTACAATCAACTGGCTGGATTCATACCAGAAATCATAGTTTCCGGAGTAAAGTTGAATCTTAGCGTAGTCAATGTCGGCAGTATGGGTACAAACCTTGTTTAAGAAATATCTGTCATGGGAAACCACGATAACCGTGTTTTCAAAGTTAATTAAGAATTCTTCTAACCAAGCGATAGCATCTAAGTCTAAATGGTTGGTAGGTTCGTCCAGTAATAAGATATCCGGATTTCCGAATAAAGCCTGAGCCAAAAGAACCTTAACTTTGTCATTTCCTTCTAATTCTTTTAATAAGCAATAGTGAAGTTCCGGAGCGATTCCAAGACCATTTAAAAGTGTCGCTGCATCGGATTCGGCATTCCATCCGTCCATTTCGGCAAATTCGCCTTCCAATTCACTGGCACGGATTCCATCTTCATCAGAAAAGTCTTCTTTCATATAGATGGCTTCTTTTTCTTTCATAATGTCGTAAAGACGCTGGTTACCCATAATAACCGTGTCTAATACCGGAAACTCATCATACTGGAAGTGGTCCTGTTTTAAGAAAGACAGACGCTGTCCCGGTGTAATAAATACTTCACCACCTGTTGGTTCCAATTCTCCGGAGAGAATTCGTAAAAATGTGGATTTACCAGCACCATTTGCACCGATGATTCCGTAGCAGTTTCCTTCGGTAAACTTGATGTTTACTTCTTCAAAAAGCGCTTTTTTTCCAAAACGTAAGGACACATTATTTGCACTAATCATATTTTTCCCTTTCCCTAACCTTTCTATAATAAAGCAAATTTTTTTCTAACCTTTTCTATTGTACAAGAAACTTTCTTTTTTTCAAGTGTTTTTATGATGAAAATCCACTGAAAAAGGCATTGAATTCTTTGAAAGTTCACAACCTAATGCTATAATTTATCAATAATTGCGCTATTTTATAACTTTTGCGAGGAGAATACAGAAAATGAAGTCCTTTTATCTGATTGACGAAGAGCGAGTAAAAAAATTAGAAAGACCGGAAATTGGCTCAAAAGTTCCGCAAAAAATGGTAGAACTATTCCCGATTGGATGCGCTTGTTATGATATTCCTAATGATGCAACGGGAGCAGAAGATTTGATTCTTGCCATTGCAAACGAAGAATTCTATCGTACCATTGGGTATAGCCGGGAAGCATTTGGTAAAAAACAAAACCGCTTATTTGATGTGGTGACCGGAGATGGAAAAGAATTAAAGCAGACCATGAATGAGGCCATTGCCAATCCGGAGTCAAACTATGCACAAAAAGTATCAACCATCGATGAAAAAGGACAACATCACCATTTAATATGCCGATTCAATCATTTGCGTTCCGGAGACGGAAACGGCGTATTCTTCTTAGAGGTTTTTGGCGTTGAAAATTTGTTCTATGATTCACCGGCAGTTTATGAAGATTTAATTTTTCACGCTGATCGCTTACAACGGTTGTGGTATTTGTTAAAAGGACAGCCTGGAGCAGTGGCGATTGTTAATATGAAAAACGGCAACATTGTGGATATGAATGACGGAATGATTGCAGAGCTTGGAATCAGCTGGGAGCAGTTCCGTGAATATTCTGACGGAATGCCGATTCCGGTGTGCGAAGATGACCATAAGAAACTGGAACGCTATATTAAACGCGCATCCAGGGCAGAAAAAAGACTGGAGCCGTTAGAAGTCCGTTTTGAACATAAAGGGAAAAAACAAAGCTGGTATGAACTTGGCTTTATGGCATACAAAAATTCCCCGATTGGTGACGGTTATGCCATGATGGCAGCGTGGAATATCAGCCGTCTGAAAAAAATAGAAGAAGATTTAATGGTTAAAGTAGAACAGCATAATCTTTTGAAAGATATTTATGACGAACATATTATGGAATATGATGCAGTTGCCGATGTGTTCAAGATACCAAAAGAGATTATGCTCCGCAAAGGCTATACGGATACCATAGAGCATATTTCCGGAGATGAATTTTTGACCATGCTTCATCAAGAAGACATAAAATATGCGTTGGATATGAAACATGCAAAGTCCAATCCGGAAACAGATTCCGGTATCTTTGAGTGTCGATTGAATCTGCGTCCCATTGAAAAAGAGCCGGAATATGAATGGTTCCGCATTTTTTACAAAAAAGTTTTTGGTGTAGACGAAAAGCTTATCGGAATCTTAGGCAGAATGGTAAATATCCAGAGAGATAAAGACCTAACCAATCAGATGGAACAACGGATTCGAATGGATGCACTTACCATGGTATTAAGTAAGATAACCGTTGAAACAGAAATCAGAGAGTTCTTTGAAACATCCCCGGAAGGCTCCCATGCGGTGTTGATGATTGACATAGATAATTTCAAAAGTGTTAATGACAACTTTGGCCATATGTATGGTGACGAGGTGCTAAAATCGGCGGCAAAAAGCATCAAGCAGCGGTTTAGGGACACCGATATTGTGGGACGAATCGGCGGAGACGAATTTGTAGTCTGCATGAAAAACGTTAAATTAGAGGCTGCAAAAAAAGCAGGCGCTGATATTTGTGCGGCAGTACAAAAAGTGTTGCACGCAAAAGAAAAAGATATTGAAGTGACTTGCAGCGTCGGCGTTTCTATGTATCCGGAATCCGGAAAAGACTATGACAGTCTGTTCCACAAAGCAGAGTATGCAATGTATACCGCAAAACACGAAGGCAAAAACAGGGTGTCCTATATTGAACAATGGGGCCCGGAAATGGATGCGGATCATTTGAAATATCATACGCAAAGAGAGAATGATTTCGAACGGATTATTCAAACAGACCGTGAATTCCTTCGAATGTGTGTGGAACTTTTAGCAGATTGCAAGAATTTACAGGCCGGAATGGCATTGCTGTTGGAAAGAGTGGCAGAGCGATACGGACTTTCCGCAGTCAGTGTTTATCGGTACGAGAACGACAGAACCAGATTAGTCCGGACAAATCATTGGACCAATGATCCGGATAATGCCCTAAAGCCAATCGGTATTGTGCCGGTATCGGAAATAAAACGATTTTTATCCAGATTTGATGAAAATAGAAGATTTACCGTTGCGGATGTGCATAACACTGAAAATCTGACAGAGAAAGAAGTAGAAAGTTACAGTAAGAATAAAGTTGCATCCTTTGTGTATGCGGAATACGATCAGGCAGCAAGCGGACAAGGATGTATTATGTTCCAGTCCAACAAACCAAGAATATGGTCAGAAGGGGAGAAACATTTCTTTACGGAGTTCACCAAGATATTTGCTGTATTTGTGGTGTTACAGGACAAGTTGGAAATGGACAGTGTGGAAATTGACCGGTTGAAAAACAGGGATCATCTTACGGGATTAATGACAGAAGAGGCATTTGCGAATGCGGTATTACAGCGTGTCGGAGCAGGAAATGAGGATGAATCATATTTTGTCATCAGTAGCGATATTATAGGATTTTCCTATGTAAACGAAAACTTTGGCGTAGAGGCCGGAAACCGGTTGTTGGTGGATTTTGCCAGAATGATTAAGGCGGAAAAACCAAATTACATTGTTGCAAGACAGTTCTCCGATTTCTTTGTAGGCTTCATTGCCGATACAACAAAAGATAAGGTAGATCAGTTCCTGAAAAAAGTGGAAAGACGATTTGCCCGAATGGCACAAAAGGAATATCCGTCCGGTGGGTTACGGTTGTGCATCGGTGTATATGAGTGGAAAGATGCCATGAATGTACCGTTAAATTCTGCAGTGGAAAACGCAAGTATTGCAAGAAAGCACGGAAAGAATTTAGGTATGGGCTTAATTGTTCATTACGATGAAAATATGCGTAAACGGAAAGCAGATGACCGTGAGATTCTTTCCAATTTCCACAAGGCAATGGAAGAGGGAAATCTGCTGACTTATTTCCAGCCGAAGTTTGATATGGCGACCAAAGAAGTCATCGGAGCGGAGGCTCTTACCAGATGGAGGAACCATGGTAAGATTCTTGCGCCGGGAGCTTTTATTGATACATTGGAAAGAATCGGCTATATTAAAGAACTGGATTTTTATGTGTTGGAAAATATTCTTAAAACATTATGTGCATGGAGAGACAGCGGAATAAAACTCTTGCCGGTTTCCGTGAATTTTTCCAAACGCCACTTTGATGAAAAAGGTGTCGCTGAAAAAATCATTGAAATGGTGGACCGTTATAAAATTCCGAGAGAGTACCTTGTAATTGAATTAACGGAAAGTGTGGTTGAACTGCATACAGAAGTGGTTTTGGCAGAGATTGAAAAGTTACGAAGTCATTCTTTTGTGGTTTCCATTGATGATTTCGGAAGCGGGTACTCATCTCTTAATATGCTGTTACACATTCCGGTAGATGAAGTAAAGGTAGATAGAAGCTTTTTGGATTTCTATGATGAAGATGAAGCACATGTGGAAAAACACAAGAAATTTATGAAAGTTTTGAAGGAATTACTGTCTATATCAGAAAAACAAATTGTTTGTGAAGGTGTGGAAACAAAAGAGCAGGCAGACTTTTTAACAACATGTGGATATGCGGTTGGTCAGGGATATTTGGTTGACAAACCGATACCAATAGAGGAGTTCCGGGAAAAGTATTGTAAAAAATGCTAAAATATTGGCAAAATACTTGATTTCTTGCAATTTCTTTATTATATTAATTAATTGGAGGTTTGCGGCAATTGACGAGCAAACCAGATTAACAGGAGGGGAATAACCAATGAGACGTTCAATGAAAACAATGGATGGTAACCATGCAGCAGCACATGCATCATATGCATATACTGACGTTGCAGCTATTTATCCTATTACACCATCATCTGTAATGGCTGAAGCTACAGATGAATGGGCAACACAGGGAAGAAAGAACATTTTTGGTCACACAGTTCAGGTAACTGAAATGCAGTCTGAAGCTGGTGCAGCCGGAACAGTTCATGGTTCCTTAGCAGCAGGTGCTTTAACAACAACCTATACTGCATCCCAGGGATTATTATTAATGATTCCTAACTTATACAAAGTAGCAGGTGAAGGACTTCCGGGCGTATTTAACGTATCCGCTCGTGCTCTTGCCAGCCACGCATTATCTATCTTCGGAGATCACTCCGACGTATACGCTTGTCGTCAGACAGGTGCAGCTATGTTATGTGAATCTTCCGTACAGGAAGTTATGGACTTAACACCGGTTGCTCACTGTGCAGCAATTAAGGGAAGAGTTCCATTTATTAACTTCTTCGACGGATTCCGTACATCTCATGAAATTCAGAAGATCGAAGCTTGGGACTATGAAGATTTGAAAGATATGGTAGACATGGATGCTATCCAGGCATTCCGTGACAATGCTTTAAATCCAAACCACCCATGCCAGAGAGGTTCTGCTCAGAACCCTGACATCTTCTTCCAGGCAAGAGAAGCTTGGAACGAAACATACAACAATCTTCCTGCAACCGTTCAGATGTACATGGACAAAGTAAATGAAAAACTTGGTACAAACTATAAATTATTTAACTACACCGGTGCTCCGGATGCTAAACATATCATCGTTGCTATGGGTTCTGTATGTGAAACGATCGAAGAAACCATCGAATATTTAGCAGCAAGAGGAGAAAAAGTAGGTTTAGTTAAAGTTCGTTTATACAGACCATTCAGCAAGGAAGCTTTACTTGCAGCGATTCCTGAAACCGTTGAAAGAATCTCTGTATTAGACAGAACAAAAGAACCTGGTGCCTTAGGTGAACCATTATACTTAGACGTAGTAGCAGCATTAAGAGGATCAAAATTTGATCAGGTTAAGGTTGTTAGCGGACGTTACGGTTTAGGTTCTAAAGATACAACACCTGGACAGATCATCGCTGTATACAACAACAGAGAAAAAGATTTATTCACAATCGGTATCAAAGACGATGTAACAAATCTTTCTCTTGAAGTAACAGAAAACCCTGTAACTACTCCTGAAGGAACAATCAACTGTAAATTCTGGGGATTAGGTGCAGACGGTACTGTTGGTGCAAATAAGAACTCCATTAAGATTATCGGTGATAACACAGATATGTTCGCTCAGGCATACTTTGATTATGACTCCAAGAAATCCGGTGGTGTTACTATTTCCCACTTACGTTTTGGTAAAGATCCAATCCGTTCAACATACTTGATTTCTAAAGCAAACTTTGTAGCATGTCACAATCCTGCATATGTACGTAAGTACAACATGGTTCAGGACTTAGTTGACGGTGGTACATTCTTATTAAACTGTTCTTGGGATATGGCTGGTATTGAAGCGAACCTTCCGGGACAGGCAAAACGTTACATGGCTGAACACAACATTAAGTTCTATGTAATCGATGGTATTAAGATTGGTAAAGAAATCGGTTTAGGCGGAAAGATTAACACTGTATTACAGTCCGCATTCTTCAAACTTGCTAATATTATTCCATCTGAAAAAGCTATGGAATTAATGAAAGCAGCTGCAAAAGCTACTTACGGCAAGAAGGGTGACAACATCGTTCAGATGAACTATGATGCAATCGATCGTGGTGCTGAAGGTGTAGTTGAAATCCAGATTCCGGAAAGCTGGAAAAATGCTGAAGATGAATTCCTTGGCAGAAAAGCAACAGGATCCAATCAGGAAGTTATTGACTTTGTTAACAACGTACAGATCCCTGTTACAGGCCAGGAAGGAAATAAATTACCGGTATCCACATTTAAGCCATATGTTGATGGTACAACTCCATCCGGTTCTTCCGCATATGAAAAACGTGGTATCGCAGTAGATATCCCAATGTGGGATGCAACAAAATGTATCCAGTGTAACTTCTGTTCCTATGTATGTCCTCATGCAGTAATCAGACCGGTTGCTATGACAGAAGCAGAAGCTGCAAAAGCTCCTGAAGGAATGAAGATGCTTGATATGACAGGTATGCCTGGATATAAATTCGCTGTTACAGTATCTGCTTACGACTGTACAGGATGTGGTTCCTGTGCTAACGTATGTCCGGGTATGAAGGGCGAAAAAGCATTAAGCATGGAAAACTTCGAAGCAAATGTTGATGTTCAGAAATACTTTGACTTTGGTATTACAGTACCTCAGAAACAGGAAGTTATTGACAAGTTCAAAGAAGCTTCCGTAAAAGGTTCTCAGTTCAAACAGCCATTACTTGAGTTCTCAGGTGCATGTGCAGGTTGTGGAGAAACACCATACGCGAAATTAGTTACCCAGTTGTTCGGTGATCATATGTACATCGCAAACGCAACAGGATGTTCCTCTATTTGGGGTAACTCTTCACCATCTACACCATATACAAAGAATGCAGCAGGAAGAGGTCCGGCATGGTCTAACTCCTTATTCGAAGATGGTGCAGAATTTGGTTACGGTATGTTATTAGCTCAGAGAGCATTAAGAGACGGATTAAAAGAAAAAGTAGAAGAGCTTCTTGCAAATGCTAAGAGTGAAGCTACCATTGAAGCTGCAAAAGAATGGTTAGATACCTTTAACTGCGGCGCTACAAATGGTCAGGCAACAGATAAATTAATCGCTGCTTTAGAAGCTTGCGGATGTGACAGAGCAAAAGAAATCTTAAAAGACAAAGACTTCTTAGCTAAGAAATCCCAGTGGATTTTCGGTGGTGACGGATGGGCATACGACATCGGTTTCGGTGGTGTTGACCATGTACTTGCTTCCGGAAAAGATATTAACATTATGGTATTCGATACTGAAGTATACTCCAACACAGGTGGACAGTCTTCCAAATCTACACCAACAGGTGCGATCGCTCAGTTCGCAGCAGCTGGTAAAGATGTTAAGAAGAAAGACCTTGCAGGTATCGCAATGAGCTATGGTTACGTATACGTTGCTCAGATCGCTATGGGTGCTGACTACAACCAGTGCGTTAAGGCAATCGCTGAAGCAGAAGCTTATCCGGGACCATCCTTAATCATCGCTTACGCTCCATGTATCAACCATGGTATCAAGAAAGGTATGAGCAAAGCTCAGACAGAAGAAAAACTTGCAGTAGAAGCAGGTTACTGGCATAACTTCCGCTATAACCCAGCGTTATTAGCAGAAGGTAAACCGGCATTTACCTTAGACAGCAAGGCTCCTACAGGAGACTTCAAGGAATTCTTAAACGGTGAAGTTCGTTACAACTCACTTGTTAGAGCAAATCCGGAAAGAGCAGCTCAGTTATTCGATGCAGCAGAAGCAAATGCTAAGGCTAGATATGCTCATCTTGAAAAATTAGTTAAATTATACGGAAACGAATAATTTGAACCGATTTTCAAAACATAAAAGAATTCAATATGATTTCTATAAAGGGCCATCCCATATGGGGTGGTCCTTTTTTGTGATTATGAGCGACAAATGCCAAATAAATTTTTAAAAAAACAAGTTTTGGGCTGTAAAACGGTATATTTGGAAATGAGCCCAAGTTGCAGAAAAGATGGATTTCTAAGGATAGTGCTTTACTTTTGATTCGAAATTAAATACAATTATTTTGGATAAGTGCTCAGTAAGGAAATGAGACATTAGCTTTTAAGATAGAAAAAATACGCAGAAAAGGATATCATTTATGAAAAAAGATAATTTACATATTATAAAAGAGATAATTGCAGGTAGCATTGCGGAAGAATTGGGCGTAGAAACAGGTGATGTACTTCTAGAGATTAATGGTCAGGAAGTAAAGGACATTTTTGATTATCATTATCTTTGCAATGAAGAATATCTGACCGTAGTTATCCGAAAACCGGATGGTGAAGAATGGGAGTTGGAAATTGAAAAAGAATACGAGGATGATCTGGGTATCGAGTTTGAAAATGGACTGATGGATGATTACAGATCTTGTCACAACAAATGTATTTTTTGCTTCATTGACCAGATGCCGAAAGGAATGCGGGATACGCTTTATTTTAAGGATGATGACAGCAGACTGTCTTTTTTACAGGGAAATTATATTACCTTAACCAATATGAGTAACGAGGATGTGGAGCGCATTATTACTTATAAAATGTCTCCAATCAACATATCTGTTCAGGCAATGAATCCACAACTGCGTTGCAAGATGTTAAACAATCGTTTTGCAGGAGAAGCATTGGAAAAAATCAAGCGTTTTTACGATGCCGGTATCGTAATGAATGGTCAGATTGTATTGTGTAAAGGAATCAATGATGGAAAAGAACTGGAATATTCCGTAGAACAACTGATGCAGTATGCACCGCTTATGGAGAGCGTTTCTGTTGTTCCGGTGGGATTGTCAAAATACAGAGATGGGCTGTATCCGTTGGAAGCTTTTGAAAAAGAAGATGCGGAGGCAGTCATTGATTACATTGAAAAAATGCAGAGAATTTGTTATGAAAAATTTGGCCTTCATTTCATTCATGCGTCGGATGAATGGTATTTGCTGGCGGGCAGGGAATTGCCGGAAGAAGAACGGTATGACGGTTATTTACAGCTGGAAAATGGTGTGGGAATGTTGCGTCTGTTAAGGGAAGAATTCGCAGAAACCTTAGCAGAAGTAAAAGGCGATGACAGAACACACAAGACCGTTTTGGCAACGGGACTTTTGGCAGCACCTACGATTTGTGAACTGGCAAAACAGTTACAAGTAAAGTTCCCGCATGTTTCTGTTGATGTAAGAATCATCAGAAATGACTTTTTCGGTGAAAAAATAACTGTTTCGGGATTGATTACAGGTCAGGATATTGTGGCACAATTAAAGGGAAATGTACAGAGTGAGCAGCTTTTAATTCCGATTAATATGCTCCGTAGCAATGAAGAGGTCTTTTTAGATGATTATTCCATAAGTCAGGTAGAAGAAGAACTGGGAGTTAAAATCCGTGTGGTAAATTCCTCCGGGTGTGATTTGCTTTATGCAATGCTGGGAGAATGTTAAAAGCGGGGAAAGGTAAGAAAAGAGCATATCTTTTTATCGTGAAAAATATATCTTTCCTTGCAAACAAAAAACGAATGGATTATACTTAAAATAGTATTCTTTTTTGAAAAATAGACCAAAGCAAAATGTTTAAGATATTGAATAGGAGAGTAATATGGGAAAACCTGTAGTTGCCGTTGTAGGGCGTCCAAACGTAGGAAAATCAACACTTTTTAACGCAATTATCGGCGAAAGAGTTTCCATCGTCGAGGACACTCCTGGCGTAACAAGAGATCGAATTTATGCAGAAGTAAACTGGTTAAACTATAATTTTACAATGATTGATACCGGCGGTATCGAACCAAGTACAAAGGACATTATTTTAAGTCAGATGCGTGAGCAGGCAGAGATTGCCATTGCAAGTGCGGATGTAATCGTTTTTGTAACGGATGTACAGCAGGGATTGGTGGATGCAGACGGTAAGGTTGCAGATATGCTCCGCCGTTGCGGTAAGCCGGTTGTTTTGGCTGTTAATAAGGTAGACGATGTAAAAAAATATATGAGCGACGTATACGAATTCTATAATTTGGGAATCGGAGATCCGGTAGCGATTTCTGCGGCTTCCAGATTGGGAATTGGTGATTTGTTAGATGAAATCGTGAAGTTTTTCCCGGAATCAACCGGTGAAGAAGAGGAAGATGAGCGACCAAAGATTGCTGTTATCGGTAAGCCAAATGTTGGGAAGTCTTCGATTGTAAACCGACTTTGCGGAGAAAACAGAGTTATCGTATCGGATATTGCAGGTACGACTCGTGATGCGATTGATACCAACGTTACTTATAATGGGAAAGAATATGTATTTATTGATACAGCGGGACTTCGTCGTAAGAACAAGATTAAAGAAGAGATTGAAAAGTACAGTATCGTTCGTGCGGTCACAGCGGTAGAAAGAGCCGATGTGGTTCTTTTGGTGATTGATGCAACCGAAGGTGTAACGGAACAGGATGCAAAAATTGCCGGAATCGCCCATGAAAGAGGAAAAGGTATTATCATTCTTGTAAACAAATGGGATGCCCTTGTGAAGGATGATAAGACGATTTACAGAGAAACAGAGAAAATCAGAGATATTTTAAGTTTCATGAATTATGCGGAAATTATGTTTGTATCTGCAAAAACCGGTCAGAGATTAAACAATGTCTTTGATATGATTGATATGGTATTAGAGAACAATGCGATGCGTGTGGCTACCGGTGTGTTAAATGAGATTATGACCGAAGCTGTAGCAATGCAACAGCCGCCAACCGACAAGGGAAAACGTTTAAAGCTGTTCTATATTACCCAGGCGTCCGTAAAGCCGCCAACCTTTGTTATTTTTGTAAATGACAAGAAATTGATGCATTTTTCCTATCAGAGATATTTGGAAAACCGCATCCGTGAAACCTTCGGTTTTAAGGGGACAAGCTTGAAATTTATTATCAGAGAAAGAAAGGAAGAGCAATAACAGTGGTTGTTGAAAAGGTTGTTGCAGTCTTAATCGGATACGTTTTGGGTCTGTTTGAGACGGGATATATTTTTGGTAAATTAAAAAATGTGGATATCAGACAACACGGAAGCGGAAATGCAGGAAGTACAAACGCACTCCGTGTGTTCGGATTAAAGGGTGGACTGATTACCTTTGCCGGAGACTTGTCAAAAAGTTTATTGTCCGTTTTACTGGTGTGGCTTATTTTTAAAAATGCATATCCGGAACAAGTCGGGTTGTTAATGATGTATGGTGGCCTTGGCGCTATTATTGGTCATAATTTCCCGTTTTATTTGGGATTTAACGGAGGAAAAGGCATTGCATGTACCGCGGGATTCGTGCTGGCTAATTTTCCTATTGTTGCACCGATTGCATTTGCGGCATTTATTATTATTGTGCTATTAACAAAGTATGTATCATTAGGTTCTTTAATTGCTGTGTCTTTGGTATTTATACAGTTTGTTTTGTTTACAAGTATGGGCTGGATAGAAATGCATCCGGATTACTTAATGGAATCATATGCAATTATGATTATCATTCTGGGACTTGCATTTTTCCGTCACAGAAGTAATATTGTCAAATTATTGAAAGGAACCGAAAATAAAATCGGTGTCAAGAAAAAATAGAGAGGATGTCTTTTTAGACAAAGGGGAAAAGGATGTTAAAGGTTAGCGTGATTGGTGCAGGAAGCTGGGGAACTGCCCTTGCTACCGTTTTGCAAAAAAATGGTCATGATGTTACGATTTGGTCTGTAATGGAAGATGAGATTGCGTCCATGAAAGAGCATAGAGAGCATCTTAGTAAATTGCCGGGTGTTAAGATTTCAGAAGAGATTCATTTAACAACCGACATGAAAGAAGCGATGGAAGGTAAGGCGCTGGTTGTATTGGCCGTTCCATCTATTTTCACAAGATCTACGGCAAAATTGATGCAGCCATATGTAGAAGATGGCCAGATTGTTGTCAGTGTCGCAAAAGGGATTGAAGAAGAAACCTTGATGGTGCTGGCGGATGTTATTAAAGAAGAACTTCCGAATGCGAATGTAACCGTTTTGTGCGGACCGAGTCATGCGGAAGAGGTCGGAAGAGGAATTCCTACAACCGTCGTTGCCGGTGCAGATACAAAAGAAACAGCGGATTTTGTTCAGAGTGTCTTTATGAATGACTTTTTCCGCGTTTATACCACTCCGGATATGTTAGGTATGGAACTTGGCGGTGCGTTAAAAAATGTTATTGCACTTGCTGCAGGTATGGCAGATGGTTTGGGTTATGGGGATAACACAAAGGCAGCGTTGATTACCAGAGGTATTTCAGAGATTTCCCGTTTGGCAGTAACCATGGGAGCGGATGAGCGAACCTTAAGCGGTCTTACCGGAACCGGAGACTTAATTGTTACTTGTGCGTCTATGCATAGCCGAAACAGAAGAGCCGGTATTCTTATGGGGCAGGGAAAAACCATGCAAGAAGCTATGGATGAAGTGCAGATGGTGGTTGAAGGTGTATATTCAGCAAAAGCTGCTAAGATGCTTGCAGATAAATATCATGTTTCCATGCCGATTGTAGAGCAGGTTAATCGAGTATTGTTCGAAGGTGTTCAGGTAAATGAAGCAGTAAAGGAATTGATGCTTCGAAACAAAACAATTGAACATTTGGATTTAACGTGGGGAGAGCAGGCATAGCCTTATAAAGGAGAAAATTAAGACGTGCAAAAGACAGAAACAATCGAAATCAAGTATTTCTCAGAAGAGATTGATAAATTGGAATATATTGGCGGTAAATCCGACTGGATTGATTTGAGAGCATCCGAAACAGTAGCATTTAAAGCAGGTGAATTCAAATTAATTCCATTAGGTGTTGGAATGCGCTTGCCAAAGGGGTATGAGGCACATGTGGTGCCACGCAGCTCCACGTTTAAAAATTACGGATTGATTCAAACGAACAGTTGTGGAATAATTGACGGCAGTTATTGTGGCGATGAAGATATGTGGATGGTTCCCATGTATGCAACGAAAGATGTGGTGGTTCAGAAAAATGACCGCATTTGTCAGTTCCGAATAATGGAGAACCAGCCTAGAATCAATTTCTTGAAAGTAGAACATTTGGGAGAAACCAACCGTGGCGGATTTGGTACAACCGGGGTGAAATAAGGAGGTTATTATGTCTGAGTTAGATATGGAATCACGTATGATGGAATTTTATTCCAAGAGGTGTGCATCGGCACCATTACATGCAGTACAAGGTCATTTTGCAACGAGCCATTCACACATTAACTATTATATTGACCTGACGAGCATGAAAATCCGTGTAAAAGAAGCAAAAATGATTGCAAAAGAGTTTGCAGCTTTTTATCGCGGGAAAAATAAGGTGGTAGATACTATTATCTGTATGGATGGTACGGAAACGGTGGGCTCTTTTTTGGCAGAAGAACTGGAACTGCAAAATAACCTGATTTCCAATGAGCATCAGTCAATTGATGTTATTACACCGGAATACAACCGTAACAATCAGTTGATGTTCCGTGATAATATTGCACCGAGTGTGCGTGGAAAGCATGTTGTACTTTTAATGGCGACAACCACTACCGGCTTAACCATTCGCCGTACGAAGGAATGTGTTCAGTATTACGGTGGGAAAGTTGCGGGAATTAACTCTATTTTCAGTACGGTTTCAGAAATAGACGGAGAAGATATCGATTATTTATTCTCTGCAGAGGATTTGCCGGGCTATCAGGCGTATGGATCGGGAGAATGCCCGTTTTGCAATAGAGGAATGCAGATTGAAGCCATGGTAAATGGTTTTGGTTATTCCAGATACAGTAGTTTTTAATTATTTTCGACCCCAATTCGAAAAAATAAAGATAAAAGCAGGTGTGAAATGACAAAAGAATTAAATTTCAAGATGCAGGATGAATTGCATGAAGAGTGTGGCGTGTTTGGTATGTACGATTTTGATGGCGGTAATGTGGCATCGTCTATTTATTACGGATTGTTTGCGTTACAGCACAGAGGTCAGGAAAGCTGCGGTATAGCAGTCAGCCAGACGGACGGACCAAAAGGAAAGGTGATTTCCCATAAAGGAATGGGCCTTGTGAACGAAGTGTTTGACGAAGAAGCCTTAGACGGTATGTGTGGAAATATTGGTGTGGGCCATGTACGTTATTCTACAGCAGGCGCTTCTACCCGTGAAAATGCTCAACCATTGGTATTGAATTATGTGAAAGGTACTCTTGCCTTGGCACATAATGGAAACTTAATCAATGCAAATGAACTTCGACATGAGTTGGAATATACCGGAGCAATCTTCCAGACGACCATTGACTCCGAGGTGATTGCATATCATGTTGCGAGGGAACGTTTAAACAGCAAAACAGTTGAAGAAGCGGTGGGAAGAGCGTGCCGTAAATTAAAAGGGGCATATTCCCTGGTGATTATGAGTCCACGTAAACTGATTGGTGCAAGAGATCCGTATGGATTTAAACCGTTGGTAATCGGTAAGCGTGACAATGCATACATACTCGCATCTGAGACCTGTGCACTTGATACCATTGGTGCGACTTATGTGAGAGATGTTTTGCCGGGTGAATTGGTAACCATTACACCAAGTGGAATTACATCAGACAAGTCTATGTGTATAGAACCGGAAAAAGAAGGAAGATGCGTTTTTGAATATATTTATTTTGCAAGACCGGACAGCCATATTGATGGTGTGAGTGTCTTCGCATCCCGATTAAAAGCCGGAGAGTTTTTGGCCATTGACAGCCCGGTAGAGGCAGATGTTGTTGTAGGTGTACCGGAGTCCGGAAATGCTGCAGCAATGGGCTTTGCACGTGCGTCAGGGATTCCTTACGGAACCGCTTTTGTAAAAAATGGTTATGTAGGAAGAACGTTTATTAAACCAAAGCAAAGCAGTCGTGAATCGGCGGTAAGAGTCAAATTAAATGCGTTAACAGAAGAAGTTGCAGGTAAAAGAGTAGTTATGATTGACGACTCCATTGTTCGTGGTACAACTTGCGATCAGATTGTATCTATGCTGAAAAAAGCGGGTGCAAAAGAAGTTCATGTACGTATCAGTTCACCGGAATTTTTGTGGCCGTGCTACTTCGGAACGGATGTACCGGCAAGAGAACAGTTGATTGCCTATAACCGAACGGTAGAAGAGATTCGCCAGATTATTGGCGCAGACTCTTTGGCTTATCTAAAAATCGAACGATTATCAGAAATTGTGGAAGGATTGCCGATTTGTAAGGGCTGTTTTAACGGAAAATATCCGATTGATCCCCCAACCGAAGATATTCGTGGTGAATATGATAAATAGAAGAATAACATACAAAAAAATACTTGAAATATAAAAAACACTATGATATAATTCAGTAGTTGCATAAACGAAAAATATAAAACAAAGAATTTTTTGTTTATAGAATAGAAAAAATATCCACAGGAGGTGTGTAAAGTGTTAGAAACCATCTTGACAATTTTATTTATTATAATTGGAATAGCGATTGCAATCGTAGTCTTATTACAGGAAGGAAAAACCCAGGGTTTGGGAGCAATCAGTGGTGCAGCTGAAACCTACTGGGGAAAGAATAAAGGACGTTCCATGGAAGGAATGTTGGTAAAGGCAACAACAGCTTTTGTTATTGCATTTATCGTAATCGGAGTTGTACTTAACTTACCGGTATTCAAATAAGAACTAAGGCTGTCGCTTTGCGGCAGCCATTTTTTTTAGAATAAGGTATGCAAAAATACCTTTGTTCATATTTATGGATTAAAGCCGATTTAAACGGTTTATACTAGGTTACAAGGAGGAAATGGTAATGAATGAAAACAACAAAAAGAAGTTATTAGCCTTTTTCAAGGATCCGTTATATGTGCCGATGAAACAAAAAGAAATTGCCATTCTTCTGGGAATAAGTGCAGAACGTAGGGCTGAATTGACAGAAGCGTTGGATGCTTTGCTGGCGGAGGGAAAGATTGAACTGTCCAAGCGTGGAAAATATTCTATTGCCCAGGCTGTGAAATTAACCGGTACATTTACCGGTCATGCAAAAGGCTTTGGTTTTGTAACGGTAGAAGGAAAGAATGATGATTATTTTATTCCTTCTAGTTATGTCAACGGCGCGATGCATCAGGACACAGTTGAAATTGTAGTGCTTGGAGCAAAGGATGGAAAGAGAACAGAGGCAAAGATTGTAAAGATTATAGAACGTGGAAAACGAAACATCGTTGGTCTTTATGAAAAAAGAAAGAGTTTTGGGTTTGTTAATCCGGATAATCAGAAAGCCGGACAGGATATTTATATTCCGGCCGGAATGGATATGGGAGCAGCAAGCGGACACAAGGTTGTTGTGGAATTGACGAAATTTGGCGACAAGGACCACAAACCGGAAGGAAAGATTGTGGAGATCTTAGGACATGTCAATGAACCGGGGACGGATATTTTATCCATTGCAAAAGATCTGGGAATAAACAATGTGTTTCCGGATGAAGTATTGGATGAAATCAGAAATATTCCGGATGAAGTGTCGGAAGAAGAAATGCGTGGCCGTCTGGATTTAAGAGATGAGTTAATGGTAACCATTGATGGTGAGGATGCCAAGGACTTAGATGATGCAGTTAGTGTAAAGCCGGTTGATGGCGGTTATGAATTAGGGGTTCACATTGCAGATGTTTCCCATTATGTCAAGGAATATATGCCACTTGATATTGAAGCATTAAACCGCGGAACCAGCGTATACCTGGTAGACCGCGTAATTCCTATGCTTCCGCAAAAACTTTCCAATGGAATCTGTTCTTTAAATGCGGGAGAGAATCGTCTGGCATTAAGCTGTATTATGAAGATAGATGAAAAAGGCAACGTGGTTGATCATACGATTGAAAAGAGTGTAATCTGTGTGAATATGCGCCTTAGTTATACAGGGGTAAATGCCGTGTTGGAGCATCAGGATGAGGAATATTCCAAACAATATGAACCGGTTCTTCCAATGCTTCAGGATATGAAAAAAGTAGCCTCCTTTTTGAGAGAAAAAAGAAAAAAACGAGGTTCCATAGATTTTGAATTCCCGGAAACGAAGATTATTTTAAATGAAAAAGGAAGACCGGTTGAAATTAAACCTTACGAGAGAAATGTGGCAACCAACATTATCGAAGAGTTTATGTTAATTGCTAATGAAACCGTGGCAGAAGATTATTTTTGGCAGGAAATTCCGTTTTTATATCGTACGCATGATAATCCGGATGGGGAAAAAATGCAGAAATTAGCTACATTTATCCACAACTTCGGACATATTATCAAAGGGGATAAAGAGGATATTCACCCAAAGGAAATACAAAAACTTTTGGTGAGTATAGAAGGAACGCCGGAAGAAGCCTTAATCAGCCGATTGACGTTACGTTCCATGAAACAGGCAAAATATACACCGGATAACAGTGGACATTTTGGGTTGGCAGCAAAATATTATTGCCATTTCACGTCTCCAATCCGAAGATATCCGGATTTGCAGATTCATCGAATCATAAAGGAAAGCCTTGGCGGACAGATGACGGAAAAGCGCATTGCTCATTATGAGGGGATTTTACCGGATGTGGCAACCAAATGTTCAAAATTGGAACGTCGTGCAGATGAGGCAGAAAGAGAATCGGAAAAACTGAAAAAAGTTGAATATATGAATAACCATTGGGGAGAAGTATTTGAGGGCGTTATCTCAGGTGTAACCCAGTGGGGAATCTATGTGGAACTGCAAAACACAGTGGAAGGACTCATTCATGTTTCCAATTTAAAAGGTGACTATTTTAACTTTGTAGAGCAACGATACGAAATGGTGGGAGAACGTACTGGAAGAACCTATAAATTAGGTCAAAAAGTAGAAGTTACACTGAAAGATATTGACAGATTAAATCGTACCATTGATTTTGAATTAATCTCAGTGTTGGACGAAAATTAAGAACGCATTCAGTTGATTTTTTTTGTGAAATGAGATAAGATAAGTGGAGTTTCCACATTATAACGGAAGGGAGGATGCCGTATGGAAAAGGGCGCAAGAAAGCTGATTGCAAACAATAAAAAGGCATATCATGAATTTTTTATTGAAGAAACCCATGAAACCGGCATCAGCCTTGCCGGTACGGAAGTGAAGTCCATTCGAATGGGTCAGTGCAGCATCAAGGAATCCTTTGTTCGCATTCAAAAGGGCGAAGTTTGGATCTATGGTATGCATATCAATCCGTACGAAAAAGGGAACATTTTTAACAAAGACCCATTAAGACCAAGAAAATTGTTGATGCACAAAAAGGAAATCAACAAATTAACCGGCCAGCTTTCGGAAAAAGGCTATACCTTAGTTCCGTTACAGGTTTATTTAAGCGGAAGCTTGGTAAAGGTGGAAATCGGTCTTGCAAAAGGTAAAAAGTTATATGACAAACGTCATGACATTGCCAAAAAAGATCAGCTTAGAGAAGCACAGAGAGACTTTAAAGTCCGCAAATTTGACTAGGGGTTGTACTGGTTTCGACGGGGGTTTTGAAGTTTGGGAAGCCATCCGCAGGCTCGGCTGCGTAACAACGGAACACTAAATATAAACGCTGAAGATAATTTAGCATACGCTGCCTAGTTGCAGCAGTCGGACCTAAAGTGCCTACGCTTTAGCAATCCGGCTTCAAATACGGTAGGGAACCTTATTTTCAAAGCTTTGAGAAGATAAGAGCGAATATGAAGCTACCAAAGCAAACTGCCTGTCTGTAGGCGGTTTATGGAGGGAATGAATATATACAGACTGTGATGGGAGATGCCTGGATGGAGAGGCTTTCGGACAGGGGTTCGATTCCCCTCAGCTCCATAAAAGATAACACCGCAAATACCGGATTCTATAGAAGAATTAAGGGTTTTGCGGTGTTTTCCTTTTACTTTGTGAACAAATATGTTACAATGTAAGGTAAGATAAATTCAGTGTCCGATACGGTAAAGAAAAACAAGGAGAACACAAATGAGTGGAATTACAATTTTACGACTGGTTTATATTTTTGCAGACTTGTCTATTTTATTATTAACAATTAAAGCGTTGGCGAAAAAGACGAAGATGGGCAATGTGGTTGCGGCAGTGATGTGTTCCGGTTTTGCGGTGGCAACTTTTTATACATTCAGCTTGTTTGCAAAAACTTATTTCTATATGTCGCTGTTTAGCTCCTGCGTATTTTTCTCCATCGATATTATGTTAGTATTAATGGTGCGTTATATTATGCACTTTACAAAGCTTTCTTTGAAAAAAGGAGGGGGAGCAGGCGCAAAAGTGGGATTTGGACTAATCTTTTTGATGGAAGCAGTTGTGTTAATGCTGAATCCGTTTGTAGAAATAGCAGTAACGTATCAATCTTATATAAGAGATGGCGAGACCTTGTATACCTTTGTCCCAAAACCATATTTTTATTTTCATTTAGGATTGTGTTATTTTATGGTTTTGGTTGCGGTTACATTTTTGATTTATAAGATTCGAATTACTCCGAAAATGTATCGTGGCCGTTATCTGAATACATTGGTAAGCTTTGTCGGTGTAGTAGGGGTAAACTTTTTGTTTTTAGTTGCGATGGATGCTTTACAACTGGATTTTTCCTATTTGTTTTATGTGTTGATTGCAATGTTTATTTATTCTTCAACATTTGGGTTTAAGGACCGTTTTGTGTTGAATTTCCGAAGTGTAACATTCGAGCAAATCGGTATGCCGGTATTGCTTTTTGACTATGAAGAGAATCTGAGTGATTACAATACGGAAGCGGAAAAAATGTTCTCCTTTTTGCAGACTGACGAAGAAGATACGGAAGTGGAGATATCCTTAAATCATTTTTTGGAGCAGGCAAAGATTCCGTTAAAATCCCATTACGAAAATGAAGTGTTTATTTATAGACAAGGAGAGGGAGAAAACGAAACTATTTATAGCGGACGATACATGTGCTATAAGGAAAATGACGGAAAGTTTTCGGCGGCTGTCATAGTTCTTCATGATGTTACGGCTGAACAAAAAATCTTAGAAACAGAGCAACGTATGAGCCGTTCAAAGTCTAATTTCTTAATGACAACCTCCACCTGGTTAAAACGCCCGTTACAGTCCATTTTGGAAAATGTATATGAACTGGAAGCAAGAAATACGGACCCGAAAGGACAGGAAATTGTAGAAAATATTGGTAAATCAACCACAATGTCACTGAAACTAATTGAGGAACTGATGGAATATGCGTTGGTTGAAAGTACAGAGCGGACAATGAAAGAAGATGTGGTATGTACTGCAGATTATGTTGATTATATTCGGGAAGTTATTAAAGAGTGTGAAAAAAAGGCTGCTATTGATTTAGAGATTGATGATTTTATGCCGGAAAAAGTGCTGACCAATTTTGAACAACTTACCCGTCTTAGCGGCAATTTTATCCGTCTTGCAGTGGAACATGCTCTGCAAAAGCAGGTGGAAGTTTTGGTATGTTATTCCGAAGAAGGTAAAAACAAAGGAATGCTGGAGTTGGAGATTACAGATAATGGTGACGGAAGTCTCTTTGATATGATGGAACAGATGAAAGAGATGTTGTATGGTGAGGAGGATACCATTAACAGCGCAGCTATTGTAAATGGTTTGGAATTGTATATTTTATGCCGTCTGGCAAAGAACATGGGCGGTGATGTTGAGATTCGACATGACGATGAGGGGAACAATTTTATCCATGTTTTTGTCCGTGTTAATACCGAATTGGATATGATTGCATAAAAAATTAAAAAATAGTGCAAATTTCGTGAACTTTTTGTCGAAAAAGTATGGAAATTTTAGGGAAGTTGTCGTAAAATAGAGGTAAGATTCAAGGTGGGAAAGGAGTGGCTTTATGGAAACTAATTCTATTTCAACGTTATCAATGATGGCAAATACCGCAAGTTTACAGGACGTTGTATCAACAGCAGTGTTAAAGATGGGCTTGGATGATTTTGAAGTTATGAGTGCACAGATGATTAAAATGATGGAACAATCCGTAACACCACATCTGGGCCAGCACTTTGATATGACTGTTTAGGAGCAGAGTGCTACTTGATTTTTGCAAGGAGTGAATATGACAAGGGATTATTTTGAGATTGTAGACGGATATGTCTTTCGCTCCGAGGCGATGGCTGGACAGGCCCGAAAGGAATTGGAAGGCATTCAATTTGTAAAAAAGCAGATGGATATGAAGAATCCTGCAACGGTTTTACAAGTGTACAATCGTATTATCGATGAAGATTTGTTTCATACAGAGGTTGGGTATTCTTTTTTGCGACAGTTGCAGGAATATTTAAAAGCCAATCCGGATATTGAAGATGAGGCTATCCGTGCCTTGGAAGTTCATTCGTCGGAGAACCGTGTGCAGACCCGTCAAAAGGAAAAAAGAAATGACGATGGGCTTGATAAGTTAAAGCACCGCCTGACTACTGCGTATATTGTTATTGCCACTTTGGGGGTATTGGTGGTATCGATGATTGTGATTATGCGTAATTCGGACAATGCTACGATTCTTAATTATGAGAACAAAGTGATTGACCGTTATGAGCATTGGCAGAAAGAACTTGAGGAGCGGGAAGAAGCAATCGAAGAAAAAGAAAAAGAACTGGGTATACGACCTTAAAAGTCGGATTTGATATGCCATATATTGAAAAAGCTGATGGGAGAAGAAAACAATGGACAAAGTGAAGATTCTTATTGTTGATGACGAAGAATTAATGAGAAAATTGGTAAAAGATTTTTTACTGAAGAAAGGTTATGAAGTCATTGAAGCAGAAGACGGCGAAGATGCGTTGGATGCATTTTATTCAGACAAGGACATTTCTTTGGTAATTCTTGACGTAATGATGCCAAAGATTAACGGATGGCAGGTTTGTCGTGAAATCCGTGATACTTCAAAAGTGCCGATTATTATGTTAACAGCAAAATCAACAGAAAACGATGAACTTCAGGGCTTTGAACTGGGTGTAGATGAATATATTGCAAAGCCGTTTAATCCAAAGATTTTAGTTGCAAGAGTTGATGCTTTGTTGCGTAGAGCAAATAAGATTGACAGCGATGATGTGTTAACTGTGGGCGATATTGTATTAAATACAATGGCTCATGAAGTAACTGTTGGCGGACAGTACATTGAATTAAGCTATAAAGAATTTGAATTATTGAATTTCTTTATGGAGAACCAGGGAATCGCGCTCTCCAGAGAAAAGATTTTAAACAATGTATGGAATTATGATTATTTCGGAGATGCCCGTACCATTGATACTCATGTTAAGAAGTTAAGAAGCAAGATGGGATCCAGAGGAAATTATATTAAGACCATCTGGGGTATGGGATATAAATTCGAAGTTTCCGATAATGCATAGGTAGTATTTTTATATTACAGAAAGGCGGACAGATGTTGAAACGTCGTAATGTATTGTGCTTGCTTCTTGTGTTGGTATGTACGTTCCTTTTTACGGGATGCGGGGTGAAACTCGTTGAACTGACAGCAGAGGAAAGAACCAAAATTGTCGATTATGCCGCACATATAGTGAGTGAATTTAATTTAAGACAGGAAAAAGGATATCTTGCCTTAGACAAAGAAACATTGGATTCTCTGGATGAGAACAAGACTCCGGAAGAAGATAAAGAGGACAACAAACCGGAAAATGGCGGAGATTCATCTTCAAACCAGGGAAGCGATAACAATCAGGAGAATGACAAGAGAACCACTTTTAAGCAGGCACTTGGAATTCAGGGATTAGATGCGAAGACTAACGGATACGAGACGAAGAGCAGTTATGTTGAAGGTAGCATCGGTGCCATAAATGCAAAAAAAGGAAATCTTTTGGTGGTTGTGAACTGCACATTATCCAATGAGTCGGAAGAAGTTGTTAAGTACGATTTTTCAGAAGGGAAAATCAAATTTTATATAGAACCGGAAGCAGGTAAAAAGGTTGTTAGTATGGATAGCTTTTTGGAAAAGATTTTAAATTCCAACAGCATCGAATTAAACGCCGGAGAGTCGGTTGAATTGTATTTGATTTTTGAAATTACTGAAAAACAGGCAGAATCTCTTGACGATTTGGAACTGATTGTGAAAAATGGTGACAAAGAATATACTGTTTTAATTAATTAACCAAAAAAACACAGTATTTTTGATAGAAGTATGATATAATTTTTTTAATGATGTACGATTGAGGAGGGCTTTTTCATGGATACAAATATTCTTTTGGAAAATGGCACAAATGAAGTTGAGATTTTGGAATTTACTTTAGGAAATAACCATTACGGAATTAACGTTGCAAAGGTTCGTGAAATTCTTACATACCAGCCGGTTACACCAATTCCGAATGCACACTATTGTGTAGAAGGTATTTTTATGCCACGTGATACCATGATTACGGTAATTAACTTAAAGGAAAGTTTGGGCTTAAAGAAGACAGATGATAAAGGTCTCTTTATTATTACCAACTTCAATAAGTTAAATATTGCGTTCCATGTTGATGAGGTTATCGGAATTCATCGTATCTCATGGGCGGATATTATTAAACCGGACTCCACAATTAATGCAGAAAATAACGGTGTATCCACTGGTGTTATTAAGTTACAGGATAAATTAATTGTTATTTTAGACTTTGAAAAGATTGTTACAGATATCAGCCCGGATACAGGTCTTAAGATGTCCGATGTTGAGAATTTCCAAGGACGCGATCGTAGCGATTCTCCGATTATTATTGCAGAAGACTCACCAATGCTTGGACATATGATTACAGACTGTTTGAAGAGATCCGGTTATACAAAGCTTGTTCTTTGCGAAAATGGTCAGGAAGCTTGGGATTTGATTTGCCAGTATAAGAAAGATGGTACATTGCATAACAAGGTTCATTGTATTATTACAGATATTGAAATGCCGGTAATGGATGGACATCGTTTGACAAAATTATGTAAGACGGATGATGATATCAAACGCATTCCGCTTGTTATCTTCTCATCTTTAGTAAATGAAGAAATGCGTAGAAAAGGTGAGCAGTTAGGTGCAGATGCACAATTGACAAAACCTGAAATTGGCAGCTTGGTTGAAGCAATCGACAAGTTAATCGACGCAAGTAGATAATCACAGAGCAAACAAAGTGTTTCATGCCTCAAAACAGTTCATACTTGTATGGGTTGGGTTGAGGCATTTGCTTTATTTTCGGTCTTTATGACCGATATATGTTATGAGAGACAATAGATAAGGGGGTATACTTCTTGGGTAATCGAAATGAAGAATACTTGGACCAATTGTTAAATTCCATGAATGGTCAGGAAGTAGAGACTGAGAGCGTACAATCTATAGAAAACGAAGTCGAGGCAATTAAGCCGGAACCAATCGTTGAGAAAAAAACAGAAAAGAAAACCGTTAAGAAACCGGAAAAGAAAGTCGAAAAGCGAACAGAAAAGGAAACTGAAAAAAAATCCGATAAGAAGGTCGCTTTAAGAAAAGAAAAAGCTTCTAAGGTTTCTGCTTTTCGTGGAAATGATACATCCGGAGACGACTTTTTGGAAGAGTTTGACCGTGAAATGATGCAGTTAGATATGGAACAGGTAATTTCTGACTACGAAGACAGCTTGGGAGAAGAGTTGCTCGGAAAGAAAACCAAGTTTGGAAAGAATGGTCTCTTCGGACGTAAAAAAACAACCGGGCATACTGCAAATGTATTGCAGGATACAGATAAGATGCCGTCAGAAGATACTGTTATGACAATAGACGAGACTCCGGAACCGGTACATGAAAAGATGGAACCACAGACGGAAACGGATCAAATGTTTGCAGAATTGGAGAAAATGCTCTCCGGCAATATGACAATGCCAACACCTGCTACTGAGGAAGTTGAAAAAGAAGAAACGCTTGCGGAACATGATGAACTTACAACAGATCATTTTTTGGAAGAGGATACAACGGAAGAAGACTCTGATATGACAGCCGGTACAATGTCGGATGATGATGAGGCATTGTTTAATTCCTTATTGTCAGGAGAAGATAGTGCAAGTGCATCTGTGCAAATGGATGGCGGATTTGAATTCGGCAATCTGTTTGGTGACCCGTTGGAGAGCGAAGAGAGTATGAACTCTGATGATGTGTTGAGTCTTTTGGGCGAAATGTCAGATGATCTGGAATTGGCTGAAATCGGGCAGATGCTTCAGGCACAGGATAACCATGAAGATATTCCTTTTGAAAAAATGGTGACCGGTGTTTCCGAACAGGAAGCTATGACCTATATTCGAGATATGGATGAAGAACAGCCAACGGATAAGGCCAAGAGAAAGGTAAAATGGAAATTTAATAAGTGGGACCCTGAGAAAAAGGGATTTTTACATAAGATTTCCAAACTCCTTTTTGGTGAAGATGAGGAACAGACGATTCATGTACGTGCAACGAATGGAATTGAGGATACAACAGCAGAAAATGACGAACTGATTAGAGCTGCGGAAAAAGAAGCAGCCCTTGCAGAGAAAAAAGCGAAAAAAGCAGAAAAGAAAAAAGAACAGCAGAAAAAGAACGAAGAAAAGAAACGTGTTCAATCTGCAGAGAAAAAAGCAAAAGAATCTGCAAAGAAGGCAAAAAATGCGGAAAAGAGAGCGAAAGCGGCAAAAGAAGTAGATAAGACTCCACCGTTACCGAAGAAACCGGTGTTCTTAATCTTTTTACTTGCACTGTCTATCATTTTCGGTACAATATTTGCAGCAAACGGAATGCATTACAATTACTGCCTGCGTACGGCAAATGAGGCATATTCCAAAGGGGCATATGTGGAAGCGTATCGTGCATTAGTGAATACAAAGATTAAGGAAAAAGACGATGAATTAATCCGAGAAGTGTCTATTTTGGCGGCAATGCAGGAATTGCTTTATGCATACCCAACCATGTATGAAGCAAAAGAATATGAAATTGCTTTAGACATGTTGATTCGTGTGGTTGGCCGTTATCATGATAACCTGGAAGAAGGAACAGCACTTGAAATCGTTCCGTTAATGGAACAGTTGCGTGTGCAGGCCGAAGAAATACTGTTAAAAGAGTATGGTATTACATACGAAGAGGCTACGACACTTTACAATATGACAAGTCGTAAAAAATACTCTGTCGAACTTATAAAGATTTTAAGAGAGGTAGGTCTGCTAGAGAGTGACACAGATAAGTAATGACTGGCTGGAACCATTGTCAGAGGAGTTTAGAAAACCGTATTACAGTAAACTGTATCAAAAGGTTACCCATGCTTATGCGACGGGTACGGTTTTCCCTGCAAAAGAAGATTTATTTTCAGCCTTTCATTTTACGCCTCTAAAAAATGTAAAAGTAGTAATTATTGGGCAAGATCCTTATCATAATGTTGGACAAGCCCACGGATGCTGTTTTTCTGTGCGACCGGGAATTGAAGTTCCCCCGTCGTTGCAGAATATTTACAAGGAATTGGAAAATGATTTAGGATGTAGCATTCCGAATCACGGTTACTTAGAATCCTGGGCCAGACAAGGTGTGTTGCTGCTGAATACCGTATTAACGGTATATGCTCATCAGGCAAATTCTCATCAGGGATGGGGTTGGGAGCAGTTCACAGATGCTGCAATCAGAGCTGTAAACAAACAGGATCAGCCGGTGGTTTATCTCTTGTGGGGCAAGCCTGCACAACAGAAAAAATCAATGATAACCAATCCAAAGCACCTTGTATTAGAAGCACCACATCCAAGCCCGTTGTCAGCATATCGCGGATTTTTTGGGTGCAAGCATTTTAGCAAAGCAAATGCCTATCTTGAGGCAAATCATGTGATGCCGATTGATTGGCAGATCAGAAATATGTAGGAAGGGTATGAACACTATGGGATTAATACAATACCTTCTCAGAAGACGATTTGAAAAAAAGACACCGGAAAAGACGGCATATACCGGAAAAGCAACAGCGGAAAAAGGATATGAACCGGAAAAAAATGACTGGGCAAAAAAAGCAGGAGATAACAAGAATATGATGAATGAAGTACAGAATTTATTGCAAGATACAAACGAAAGAATTGACCGCATTCAGAACCTGGTCGGACAATTAGGAGGAGTTGTAGAAACCTCCCAGAAGTCCATTGAAGAAAAAGTACACACAGAGGGCGTAAAGATTTATCGAAATGTGCAGGCTGTGTTGGAGGATATGGAAAAGAAGATGGCAACGCAGGAAAAACTCCAGCGTGAAGTGTTAACATTGAAAAACTACTTAAAAGGCTTAATGGGATTTTCGGTAGTGACAATGGTGGTTCTGGTAGTCTTTGTTCTGTATTCAATGGGAGTATTTTAAATATGGCCAAACAAACCTGGAAACCGGGAAATATGTTATATCCGTTGCCTGCAGTGATGGTTAGTTGTGCAAGGGAAGGGGAAAAACCAAATATTATCACTTTGGCATGGGCAGGTACAATATGCTCAACACCTGCCATGTTATCCATTTCCGTTCGCAAAGAACGCTATTCCCACAGTATTATTAAAGAAACCGGTGAATTTGTAGTAAACCTTACAACAAAAGACCTGGTTTTTGCTACCGATTACTGTGGCGTGAAATCCGGACGTGATACAGATAAATTTAAAGAAATGCATCTGACTCCGGAACCATCAGAAAAAATAAAAGCACCGGCTATCAAAGAGAGCCCTGTGAATTTAGAATGTAAAGTGGTGGACATTAAGGAACTCGGTACACACGATATGTTTATTGCCGAAGTAGTAGCGGTTCGGGTGGATGAGAAATATATGGACGAGAAAGGAAAATTCCATTTAAATCATGCGAATCTTGTGACCTATTCACATGGGGAATATTTCCTACTTGGAGAAAAGGTGGGAAAATTTGGTTATTCTGTTGAGAAGAAACGCCCGATAACAAAGAAAAAACATAAATAAAGATAAGAAAACGGAGCCTCTTAAAAAGCGCTCCGTTTCATAATATTTATTCATATATTTTATTGAATCAGCATATCAAGGAGATAATCGTAAATTTCCTCACTTTTTTTCTTCCAATTATTGCAAGCGGCTTCAGCCTGCTCATGCCCTTGAATCTGGAATGTCATATCAAATACGGACTTTTTCTTATCCATAATCTGACAACGTACGTTATAGAGATTTCCGGCCGCTTTATAATACTCTGCGGTTACGGAAGTGTCTTTTTTTAATGCGATTTCGTTGTCAGCGTAATAATTTAAGATGTCTTCTTTAATAGCGTCGGAAATTTTGTTCTCAAAATAACTTAATGTTAACTGCCCGTCAGCAGTAATCCGGTAGTAGGTTGTATTGGAGGCAGTTGATTCCGCAACGATTAGGTCAGAAGTTTCCAACTCACTTAAGGCCTGTTGCAAGGTAAAGTAGTTGGTGTATTCCATTCCCAAAATCAAATCGGAAATATTTGCATTCGTTAATGGATAATCAGCTTTTTCCAACATATATAAGACGATTAATTTGTACAGTGTAGAAGCTTCTGAGGTCATTTTATTTCTCCTTTAAAAAGACGTCCCTGATATGTGTCGCGTTTGATAAAACGCTGGTTTATGGTATTTAGTACCCGCTTTTTATCACCACTCCATAATGGTGCGATCAAATCTTTTTTTGCACCATCTCCGGTTAAACGGTGGATGACGATATGTGGTGGCAGCAACTCAACACAGTTGCATATAAAATCCGCATATTCATCAAGTGTAAACATCGGAAAAGGTTCATGTTTGTAAAGCGTGGCAAGGTCTGTGTGTTCAAGCACATGCAATAGGTGTAATTTGATTCCCTGAATGTCCTGTCGGCTTAAATATTCTATAGTTTGAAGCATCTCGTTTCGGGTTTCCGTTGGAAGCCCGAGGATGACATGGACGATAACATCAATGTTTCTTGCCCGTAAATTGGAAAGTGCTTCTTCAAACACATTTAATTCAAAGCCCCGTCGGATAAACCGGGCAGAGTGTGGATGAATGGTCTGCAAACCAAGTTCTACCCATACCGGCTTTATTTTATTACATTCTTCCAATAAATCCAACACTTCATTCCCTAAGCAATCCGGTCTGGTTGCGACAGATAAGATAGAAACCTTTGGGTGATTCAGTGCTTGAAGATAACATTCTCTTAAGTGAGAGATGGGAGCGTAGGTATTGCTGAATGCTTGAAAATACGCAATATAACCGGGACAGGAACTTTTCTTTTGCATGCGATCTATTTCGTGGTCAATCTGTTGGGTAATAGAGAGATTTCGGCTTGCTGCGAAGTCTCCGGAGCCACCGGCACTGCAAAAAATACAGCCTCCTGTTCCTAGGCGGCCATCTCTGTTTGGACAGGTCATTCCTCCATCCAAAGCAAGGCGGTATAACTTGTGTCCATATTTATTTTTTAAAAAATAATCGAGAGAGTGATATCTCTTTTCATTCCAAATCATATTACAATATTAACATGATACAAAAAAATATTCAAGGAAACCCTTGCACTTTTCGGTCACATTGGTATAATAGGAAAGAAATATCAAATCTATGTTCCGTCATTTCAGACAGAATTCCAAGATGATGACAATTTAAAGGAGAGTTTATGAAAGAAAAGTATGAAAGCTTAGCAGTTGCTGTATTAAGAGATGTTGCAATCAGTAGAGGATTGGACGTAAAAGGATTGAAAAAATCAGAAATAGTGGACGCGATGTTAGCAGAAGATGCAAGATTGAAACAGGCTGAAACACAGGGGAAGACCGAGGTTGTCAAGGAGTCTGCCGGTGAAAAAGCACAGGACGTTCAGAAAGATGCTGAACATGCAGAAACAGGAAAAAGAGTCAGAAGAGAAATGCCTGACAAAGAAGAATTCGATCCGGCTTTAGACAGCGGAAAAGAAGCAAATGGAATCTTAGAAGTTATGCCTGACGGATATGGTTTTATCCGTTGTGATAACTATTTACCGGGCGAGGAAGATGTATATGTGGCACCGTCACAGATTCGTCGTTTCCGTTTAAAAACCGGTGATATTGTAAAAGGACATATTCGTATTAAAAACCAAAACGAAAAGTTTTCTGCATTATTGTATTTGACTTCCGTGAATGGTTTATCCCCGGAATATATTTTCAGAAGACCGAATTTTGAAGATTTAACACCGATTTTTCCGGATGAAAGATTGCATTTAGAGCATAGAGGAAGCTCTACTGCAATGCGTGTGGTTGACTTGATTTCCCCAATTGGTAAAGGCCAGAGAGGTATGATTGTAGCACCGCCAAAGGCCGGTAAGACAACCCTTTTAAAACAGGTAGCTTCAGCAGTTTTACAGAATAACCCGGAGATGAATCTGATTATCTTATTGATTGATGAGCGCCCGGAAGAAGTTACCGATATTAAGGAAGCGATTCATGGTAGAAATGTAGAGGTTATTTATTCCACCTTTGATGAATTGCCGGAACATCATAAGCGAGTTTCCGAAATGGTATTGGAGCGTGCGAAAAGACTGGTAGAACATGGCAAGGATGTTATGATTTTATTGGACAGTATTACAAGACTTGCCAGAGCCTATAACTTAATTGTTCCGCCAAGCGGACGAACTCTTACCGGTGGTTTGGATCCTGCAGCGTTACATATGCCGAAGAAATTCTTTGGTGCGGCAAGAAATATGCGTGAGGGCGGAAGCTTAACCATTTTAGCCACAGCCTTGGTGGATACCGGAAGTAAAATGGACGATGTTGTTTATGAAGAGTTTAAGGGAACCGGCAACATGGAACTGGTACTGGACAGAAAATTATCGGAAAAGAGAATTTTCCCGGCAATTGACATTGTGAAGTCCGGAACCAGAAGAGAAGACTTACTTCTTTCCAAAGAGGAATTAGAAGCGGTAGAGATTATGAGAAGAGGCTTAAACGGGTTAAAAGCAGATGATGCGGCGGAAAGTACGTTGAATTTATTCGCCAGAACCAAGAATAATAAAGAGTTTACGGACACGGTTCGCAGACAGAGAAGTTTATAAGTTATTTTTTGTCATTTTTTTTGTAAAATATCTTGCATTACCAGGTTTGATATGCTACAATGAATAAGCTGTTTGCAGAGTGCAAACAAGTGAGACGTAAATAATGTTTTATTTAAATATAGTATGAGAGGTGAAAATCATGAGAGAAGGAATCCATCCGGAATATTACCAGGCAACCGTTACATGTAACTGTGGAAACACATTCACTACAGGTTCTACAAAGGAAAACATCCACGTAGAAATTTGTGCTAAATGTCATCCATTCTACACAGGACAGCAGAAAGCTACACAGGCTCGTGGACGTATTGATCAGTTCAATAAGAAATACGGTATTAAGGCTGAATAATAAGAAGTACAATAGGGTTGAGGTTAGCACCTCAACCCCTTTTAAGTTATTGAGGTGTTTATGAGAAATTCAAAAATTGGCGGACAGGCTGTTATGGAAGGTGTTATGATGAAAAATGGCGCAAAATATGCCGTTGCAGTCCGTAAGCCGGATCGGGAAATTGAAGTTCAGATTTTTGATGATAAAACGTCTGTGGATAAGGTGCAGAAGATTCCGGTTATCCGAGGAATCTTTAACTTTGTGTCGTCCTTAGTGTTAGGCATGAAGAGTTTGACTTTTTCAGCTTCCTTTATCGAAGAGGAAGAGGAAGAAAAATTATCTGAAAAGCAGGAAAAGGCTGTGATGACGGGAACTGTTATTGTTTCCCTATTGTTAGCAATCGGGATTTTTATGGTTACTCCATATTTGATTTCCCTGTTATTTGGCAGATGGATTGAGTCTGTAACCATCTTATCTTTAATAGAAGGTTTTGCACGATTATTGATTTTTTTTGTGTATATTATTTTGATTTCCAGATTAAAAGATATTCAGAGAGTATTTATGTATCATGGTGCAGAACATAAATGTATTAACTGCATTGAAAACGGATTGGAACTGACTGTAGAAAATGTTAGAAAAAGCTCCAGACTTCACAAAAGATGCGGAACCAGCTTTTTGTTAATTGTAATGATTGTCAGTGTGATCTTTTTTATTTTTATTCGTATATCATCTCCGATTTTACGATTGGCAGTGCGTCTGGTGCTAATTCCGGTTATCGCCGGAGTGTCTTATGAGTTCATTAAGCTTGCCGGACGAAGTGAGAATAAGGTTGTAAACTGGTTGAGTAAACCGGGCCTTTTTTTACAGAAAATGACTACCATTGAACCGGATGATTCTATGATAGAAGTGGGAATTGCTTCGGTAGAAGCTGTTTTTGATTGGAAGAAGTTTCAGGAAGAAACAGAATAGGCTTTTGAGGACAGACAAAGAAAAGGAAGTGTAGAAAATGACCTTTCGCGAGGCTTTAAAGGTAGGCACTTACATTTTGGAGCAGGGAAAAATAGCAAATGCGGATGGCGAGGCATGGGATTTGTTAGAGTATGTTTGCGGCATTAACCGTACGTTTTTCCTGATGCACCAGGAAGATGCACTTACCGAGGAACAGAAAACTCAATATCGAATCGTACTTACAAAACGCATTGAGCACATTCCGCTTCAGTACATTCTTGGACAGGCTTGTTTTATGGGATTGATGTTTAAAGTCAATTCGTCTGTACTGATTCCTCGTTTTGACACGGAAGTATTAGTGGAACGGGTGTTAAAACACATACAACCGGGAATGCGAGTGTTGGATATGTGTACCGGATCCGGATGTATTGCAATCAGTATAAAACATTTGAGCCCGGAGACTGATGTGACCGCGGTTGATATTTCCCGTTCGGCACTTTTGCTGGCAAAGGAAAATGGTCGTGATAATGATACAAAGATAGAATGGGTACAGAGTAATCTTTTTGAAAAAGTGAAGGGAAGATTTCATGTAATTGTAAGTAATCCGCCCTATATACCGACTGCTGTTATAGAAACGTTAGATGATGAAGTAAAGGTGTATGAGCCGATGGAGGCTCTTGACGGCATGGAAGATGGCTTGTTTTTTTACAGAGAAATTATTGAAAAGGCCGGAGAACATTTGGAACGTAACGGCATGTTATTTTTTGAAATCGGTGCAGAGCAGGGGAAAGATGTGTCAAAGCTTATGATGGATGCAGGTTTTACTGACGTTGTTGTGGAAAAAGATCTGGCGGGCCTTGACCGCGTGGTTTATGGTGTGTATGCAGGAGAGTCTTAGCGTAGTTTTTCTATTATGAGGGCTGAATCGGAAAAGACCATGAATATTTTATGACATACGCAGTTTCAGGTTGCGAAAAAAGCATTTTTACTGCATAATAGAAATGGTCTTTTTTTAGAATAAATGATAAAGTAGAAAACACATAGATTCCAATAAGAGAGGTAGAAACATGTTTGATAGATTAGAAGATATTCTGGTGCGTTTGGAAGAAATCTTAAGAGACTTAAGTGAACCGGGTGTGGCAAATGACCAGAAACGTTTTACAGGATTAATGAAAGAGCAGGCGGAGTTGACTCCGATTGCAGATGCATACAAAGCATATAAACAGGCAAAGCAGGACGCGGAAGACAGCGTTGCAATGCTTGAGGAAGAAAGCGACGAAGAAATGCGCGACATGCTGAAGGAAGAATTAAGCGATGCGAAGAAGCGTATCGAAGAGATGGAACAGCAGTTAAAGATTTTACTTCTTCCGAAAGACCCGAATGATGATAAGAATATCATCATTGAAATCCGTGCCGGTGCAGGTGGTGATGAGTCAGCACTTTTTGCCGCAGAGATTTATCGTATGTATGTACATTACGCTGAAACACAGCGTTGGAAAGTAGAAACCTTAGAAGTGGACGAAATCGGCATCGGCGGTATGAAGAGCGTAAACTTCATGATTTCCGGAGCAGGTGTATATTCCAAAATGAAATATGAATCCGGTGTACACCGCGTACAGCGTGTACCGGAAACAGAATCCGGCGGACGTATCCATACATCCACTATTACGGTAGCAGTAATGCCGGAAGCAGAAGAGGTAGACGTTGTAATTGATGATAAAGATATCCGTATCGACGTAATGCGTGCATCCGGAAACGGTGGACAGTGCGTTAACACCACGGACTCCGCAGTTCGTTTAACACATATGCCGACCGGTATTGTTATTTACAGCCAGACCGAAAAGTCACAGCTTAAGAACAAAGATAAAGCATTTGCTTTGCTCCGTGCTAAGTTGTACGACTTAGAACTTCAGAAACAGCAGGATGCGGAATCTGCAGCCCGTCGTAGCCAGGTAGGTACCGGTGACCGTTCTGAAAAGATCCGTACTTATAACTTCCCACAGGGAAGATGCACCGATCATAGAATCAACTTAACTTTGTATAAGTTAGACAAGATTATGAACGGAGACATTCAGGAAATCATCGATGCATGTATTGCAGCGGATCAAGCAGCAAAGTTGGCTAAGATGCAGGATGCGTAATCCAATGAATGATATGCTGGTTAGATAAACTAAGCATGAAAATATAAAAACGGAAAAGACGTGAGACTCAAATTTATTTGAAGGCTCATGTCTTTTTTGTTTTGTAGAGGCGTAGCCTCGTATCTGCGAAGCAGATATTTTCATGCGTAGATTACACATATACGTCGATGTTAGCCGGTTTTGTGGTATGGAGCGCAGCAATATAAGTATCGATATTTCATAGGAATTCAAGCGAACACCGAGAAGAAGTGGAGCGAGTATGCGAGCGGAACGGATTCGAGGTGGTTGCTGAAATATTGTTGTATAAATTTGTGGGGTATTTTATAATGAGTTATATAAAATCGAATTTGGTGGTATGAAATATGAAAAAGTTGTTAATCAGTTTTTCTGCTAGAGAAAATGGTAATTGTGATGAAATTGCTAAATATCTGGCTAAAGAAGAAGATAAAGTTATTTGTTTTAGGAAGATGAATGTTCACAATTGTAGTGAGTGTAATTATGAATGTTTTTCAGATTGTTGTAAATATCGTCATGATGATATATATAATTTGTATGATGAAATGAATGATTACCAAAAAATTGTTTTAATAGTTCCTATGTATTGTGGAAATCCCGCTTCTTTGTATTTTGTTTTTAATGAAAGATGTCAAGATTATTTCATGCATAATGAAGATAAATATGAAAACATAATTAAGAGATTATTTATTATAGGGATATATGGTGATAAAGAACAATCTCCTGAATTCATTCCTTGTTTAGAAAAATGGTTTAATTGTTCCAAGTATTCTAATCATGTATTGGGCATTGAAAGACATAGATATGCTCTACAAATAAAAGATTCTATTTTAGCGGTAGATGAAATCAAAAAATCAATAAGTGAATTTATAAATCCTACCAATGCAAAAACAGAAGAGAGTGCAATGGCTGTTGTTATGTGTAATGGTAAAATCCTTGTAACCAATGAAATGATATATGGAAAAGCAACGTTATCATTACCAAAGGGGCATACAGAAGAAAATGAATCCTCTTTAGAAGCCTCAATTAGAGAATGCTATGAAGAAACGAATGTGGTAATTAACAAATCAAATCTAGTTAAAAAATTAACTTCATATGCTTATGAATTCTTAACACCTTCAAATAGATTGGTAAGAAAAACATTAATTCCATATTTATTTGAAATATATGATTTTGGAAGTCCGTTACCAAAAGAAGAAAGAATAATGTCTGCAGAGTGGATGAGTATAGAAGAATTTTTATCAGTATGTCCGTATGAAAATGTTAAAAATAGTGTTGAGGAAGCATTAGTTTATATTAAAAGATAAATATGGAGGAAGGAAATATGTTGCCAAAGGATTTACATGATTATAATGACGTAGCGGAGAATTATGACCTTTATCTCGATGCGATGTATAGTAGCGAAGATAACCATGCAGGATTTTTGGATTTTTATCATGATTTTGCAACAGAGTATGGAACGGATGGAGTAATTGATATTGCTTGTGGAACAGGAGCCGTTTTGTTATATCTTGCTGAACATGGAATATATGCTGATGGAACAGATTTGTCAGAGGCTATGTGCCGTGTGGCAGAGGAAAAGGCAAAAGAGAAAGGGTTCAGTCTTAATATCTTTCCTGCTAATATGACATCGTTTAAAAGTGATAGAAAGTATTCATGTGCGATTATTGCACGAAGTGGGTTTATGCATCTTTTGACACCAGAATTGCAACGAGAGGCTCTTTTAAATATACGTGAAAATCTGACAGATGGTGGGATGTTAACATTTAATACATTTGACCCCCATCCACTTTTTCAAGCGCAGCAGATGAAGACAAAAGAAACAGACTTTTCATTTAGATTGGAATACACCAATAGGCAAGGAAAGCGTGAGAAAATATATAATGCAATTTCTTATAATCCGTACACGCAGATTATGAGTGGGAATTGGAAATTTGAAACGCTGGATGACGAAGGAGTAGTTGTAGAGGAAAGAATCCGTCCAGTAAAAATGCGTCAGACATATCGTCAAGAGATGAAATATTTATTGGAACTGACTGGATATGAGATTGTAAATATTTATGGTGGATATCATAGAGAACCTGGGGATGCTTCTGCAAAGAATGTAATTTGGTGTGTTAGAAAAAAATAGTATAAAATCCAATTTGTCGGGAAAGTGATGCTTTCGGTTTTATAGCAAACATCTGGATACACATTTACTATGCAAAGTGCCACACCCCTACAGGTAGCTATTAATAATCGTTAAGATTTGCGATTTCTTGTAGGAATATATTAATTGCTAACGTGAAATAGGAATGCTTGTAAAATATTTTTTTTCTGTTATAATGTAATTATAAAAGGCAATCGCCACAGAGTGGTTGACCTAATAAGTTAAGATTAAATAAAAAACCTTCCCTGACCGGTCTGATCTGACCCCAAAAAGTTAGACAAATATTAAGGGAGACTACGCAACTCGGGAATGAGTTCTGTATTGAACAGGACTCATTCCTTTTAGTTTACCCTTAATTCGTTTATTATTGTAGTAATCTAT
>JAZNWA010000004.1:0-2376 GCA_045593085.1 Lachnospiraceae bacterium
TTATCCATATTTCGTTCACAACCAGGTGTTATATTATATCTCGGATAGTGATAAAACACTTTCTACTCCCACCCTATTATACGTTGAGTGATATGTTCCTCATAGCATATTACTCGGAAAAAGAGGCTGTTCCCCAGCCTCCTTTTCTTTTGCTTTTCCAACAATATTTCTTGTTTATCATGGTTGTTCGTGACCAATGTATCACTTTATCGCGTTAACAAATTATTAATAAATTCCATAGACGTAATCCTCCTCATCCGCACTGTCTCCCGGATAGATGACCGCCACCTCACCGCCTAGAATTTCGAACCGGTTACCCTTTGTATCTTCACGATATGAATCTTTTGCTTCCATACACAAAATATTATTTACAGATCAAAACAAAAGCATTCTAAAAGCGCAAGAACCTGCCAAATGGCAAGTCCATAATCCCTAGATGCGGAGATGGAGGGATTCGAACACATTTGAAACGACATTAATCCCTAAAATCAATCGATGGTTGCTTTTACCGACGATGTCCTTGGAAGGAGCGGGGTTACTTTGAATCACAAATACAACATTCCATACTCAAGGTGCCCGAATATTTAAAATAACCTTTCTACTTCTTCTCACACCTAAAACAGGCATAACCCCTTGTCATAGGATTCATGCCTGCCTCATTACTATACCATCCTCTTCTACGCAAAACTGAAAGTTTACGTAGCTCTACAGATTGGGATTTATACAATTTCTTATTTTATAAACAATACACTTAGTATGTTTGCTCCCATTCATTTCGTATTATTCCGTATAAAGTACAATCATGAAATCCATCTCGTGTTTTATAGTAATGTTGTAAAAGACCTTCATAGTGCATTCCAGCCTTTTCCATCACTTTTTTTGAAGCATGGTTTTGAATCGAACTAATTGCATCAATTCGTTCAATATCCGTATTTCGAAACATATAATCAATAACAGCTCTTGCCGCCTCACTTGAATAACCTTGATTCCACCAACGGCTACCAATCTTGTAACCTAATTCACCTTTGAAATCATATTCCGAGGTTATAGTGACACCAATCGAACCAATCATCTCACCATCTTTTAGGTACATTCCCCAGTAATAAGTTGAATCGTCTTGATAACCATCAACCCATTGTTGAATCATTCTCTTTGTATCATCTATTGTTTTATGTGCATTCCAGCGCAAAAAACGTGTGACATTATCATCGCTTGTCCAATTACTAAACATCATTTCCGCATCGGTTAATTCAAGTCTCCGCAATGTCAATCTTGTAGTCTCTATTGTTTTTGTTCCTACATGTTTCAAAAGTATATTCCTCCATCAACTTCAAATTTTCCGTTCTAATAAATTTATTATACATACAATCTATCTTTTGTGTCAACCATGCAGCTCTCCCTATTCCTTTTCCAAGGTGTCCCAGAGTTGCCCAAATCACCGTCTCTATTTTCTTCTTTTTTTCTCTTACTTTCCTCTATCTGCCAAGTAAAAAACATTATACATCTCTCCATAATTTCGGGCACCTATTCAGTACTTCTTGCTTTCTCTGACGATGTCTTGACAAAAAAGTGCCAATCCACTGGGATTGACACTAATTTTTTGTGCGAAGACGGAGTGATTCGAACCCTCGACACTATGAGTCTAATACATATTCGTTAATCTAAGAAGTTTACAAAAATTTTCTTACACTCTCATTTTCTGTGATACTTAACACCACTTGTTGTGTTTCAATTAATCTGCAACATCAACGCACGAGGATACGAAGTGCAGCTTGTGAAAAAGGCTTGATTCAGAATATATTTCATATGTAACCGCACATGCATGTAGAAGCCCCTTATCATTTTTTTAACTCTAAAATTTCCGTTGCAATTCCTAACAACTGCATTCTCACTTTTAATACATTCTCCTGATAGGTGATTTCCATATCTCTGTCCTCTGCAGCCTTTATTCTCTGCAAATTTACAAATTCTTTGATTACCTCATCCTTTAATTCATTTTCATTCATTTCGTTATCCATCCTTTCACTTCCTTTCTAAATATATAAAACGAAAAGTGTTCTATCAAAAAATACAGTTTTATCACACAAGATAATCATACTACATTTTCTAGACTTTGTACCTATCGGAAAATCCCACAGAATTTTTCCGGATTTTTGGTACTTTTTAACAAAGATTTTTTCCTTCAAAAACGCCCTCAAACCGTTGAAAACAAAGGGGTTGTCATACTTTGACCTACTGTGACATATATTTTTTCCGATGATACTTTCGGGAGTTTTTTATGAAGCTTCATACCCTTTCTGTCCCGGACGCACTGGCCGCCATGCAGAGTAAGGAAGAAGGCTTGTCAGAGAAAGAAGTCAAGCTGCGTCTTACACG
>JAZNWA010000005.1:0-141641 GCA_045593085.1 Lachnospiraceae bacterium
TTTGAAAGAAAGAGGAATACGGCAAAGTATGTCCAGAAAAGGAAACTGTTTAGATAATTCTATTATGGAAAATTTCTTTGGATTATTAAAATCAGAACTACTATATTTGAGAGAATTTGATTCAATTGAGGAATTTAAAAGAGAACTAGAAAACTACATAGATTACTACAATAATAAACGAATTAAGGGTAAACTAAAAGGAATGAGTCCTGTTCAATACAGAACTCATTCCCGAGTTGCGTAGTCTCCCTTAATATTTGTCTAACTTTTTGGGGTCAGATCATTATCGGTAAGGGGGGTATTTTAGTATTATCTACAATTGTAATCTCAGGAATTTTGAGTGATAATGGGTTTTTAATCATAAAATGGGAAAGAAATCTTCTTGTTCTTAATACAGCCCCATACTTTTTATGAGAAAAGGATTACAGAAAGGCAGAACTTTTATATTTTTAAGGATGGCATTTTAAAATCACTATGTTAAAATAAGTATAGTGTACTATATGAAACAAGAATTAGGAAGTGACGGGATAATATGACTACAAAAAGATTAGAAACCACATTGGACCGATTACCAATGGGTGAGGATATGGATACCGGCGATTTAAAGGTTTCAAAAAAATTGCCGGAGGGAGTTAGAAACAGAGATTTATATAAGGATGTTATAAGAATTGCATGGCCAAGCTTTATCGAGTTACTGCTAACACAATTGACATCTATGGTTGACCTTATGATGGTTGGTTCTATGGGTGGAAAGGCAAATCCGAGTATTGGTGTTAATGCGTTATCAGCAGTTGGATTGACGACGCAGCCAAAATTTTTATTGATGACAGCCTTTATGGCGATGAACACTGGTGTTACTGCACTTGTTGCACGATACAAAGGAACCGGTGATAAAGAAGCCGCAAACAGAGTGGTTCGTCAGGGATTGTTGTTCTCCTTTATAGCAACCTTAATTTTATCTACTTTGGGCGTAATCTTTGCAGAGCCGATGATTATTTTTATGGGTTCTACGGACCCAATCGTAACACAGTGGGGAACACAGTACTTACAAATTCAGATGATGGGCTTTGTAACGGTGGCTCTAACCAGTACGATAACGGCGGCGCTTAGAGCGGTTGGCGATTCAAGAACGACTATGGTTTACAACATGATAGCCAATGTCATTAACGTAGCATTTAACTGGTTATTGATTTATGGAAATCTGGGATTCCCGGAACTTGGTGTTGCGGGAGCGTCCATAGCAACGGTAATCGGACAGCTTTGTGCATTTATCATGGCTATAACCGTTATCTTAAGAGGAAATGGTTTCTTAAAGCTAGAGTTAAAGCTTGGTTTCAAGCCACACTGGCAGACTTTAAGAAATATGATGCAAATTGGTTTTCCTGCCATGATTGAACAGCTTTTAATGAGAGCGGGAATTATCATCTTTACAAAAACAGTTGCATCTCTTGGAACCGTGGCATACGCGACACATCAGGTATGTATGAATATCCAGGCACTCTCCTTTATGACCGGTCAGGCATTCGCAGTATCCGCGACATCCTTAGTGGGTCAGTCATTAGGAAGAAAACGTACCGATATGGCACAGGCGTATTGTTATAAATCACGAACAATCGGCCTTGTATGTGCAATGGGAATGTTACTGCTGTTCGCATTTTTTGGCGGAGATATCGTGTCATTGTATAATAGCGATCCGGCTATTATTGAAAAAGGTGCACAGATTATGTTGTTCGTGGCATTTATGCAGCCATTCCAGAGTTCGCAGTTTATTACATCCGGCGGTTTGCGTGGTGCAGGTGATACAAAGTCCACAGCAAAAATTGTTTTTGTTACTGTGTTGGTAGTTCGACCAATTTTAGCGATTATATTAGTATACAGCGGACTCGGCCTTTACGGAGCATGGATTGCATTTGCGGCAGACCAGTTGCTGCGTTCTGCACTTGTATTAAGACGTTATAATAGTGGAAAGTGGAAAGCCATTAAGATAGGAAAATAGGGCCAGATTATGGAACAGAAGAAAAATTTCAAGGAAAAAGTAGCGGCACTTTCGAAAAACCGTAAAATAACTCTAATTGTAGGATTATTGTTGCTTTTAATAGCGATTGTAGTAGGCGTTATCTTTATAATAGCAGGAACGAAAAAGAATCCGGAGAAAGAGAATCAACTGAGTACCGAACAAGATGTATCAAATAATCAAAATCAGACCGACAATGATTCACATGAAGAAACGGACGATAATACAGAGGATAATACCGATGAAAATGGCGGAATAATCATCGAAGACGAATCAAATAGCGGTGAAGAAACAGAAGATAATCCGGATGGAGAAAATCAAGGCGAGCAAGAAGATCCCTTTGACGAAGAAATTAAAGACATCATGGATGAGACAACACAAGGACAAGAAGTCGTTGAGTTGACACAGACGGAAATCGATTATATTAACAATGAAATTTTTAAAAATGTCGAAGAAGCGTATTTCCCAAATATGTTTTTGCTTTGTTATTTTAAGACCCTTGAAGAAATTGATATGGGAGAACTTTTCTATAACGGATTAGGTTTTGATGAGCGTTATGAGTTAACCGAAGAAGAAAGTAATGCGCTAAGAGCGTTAGGCGAAGACTATTTTACTGGACCGACAAAACTTCCGGAGGAAAGAATAGATGAAATCCTAAAGAAATATACTGGGCAGGGGATTGAATTTTTCAGAGACCAATTGAATGAGAGCTTCTACTATCTTGAGGAATATAAGTCATATTATACGTGGGCTGGCGACGTTTCTTTTATGTATCATGAAATGGAAAGCGGTTATCGCACATCCGACGGATATACGGTTTTATTCTATCGATATGATTCGGGAGTGGATAGTTGGATATGTAAAGTAACGGTAAAAGAAAATGAAGACCGTAGTTTTCAGTTTGTTAGCAACGAGATGTATGGATTGACGTTCATTGATTATACCAACAGAAGAGAAGCCGTTGCTGATTATGAAGCATACGGATATATCGCAAAAGTAGAATCCGTAGACTGGGATGGCAAAAAGATTAGTCTTCAGACCTATACGGCAGCAGAGACGAACAGAGGGCCGATATATGCGGCACTAACAGAAAGCGATATTGTAGAGTTAGAGCTTGCAGAGAATGTTGAGATTATTGTAGAGGCAGGAATATTTGAAGCATATTATCTGGATCCGTTTGTTATGGAGAGATTACAGGATAGTCCGTGTTTCTGTGATAAAGAGTTTTTTGTTATTATCAAAGACGGAAAAGTAGTAAAAATGATTGATCGAATAGGTCTTCGTATCTGGCTATAAAAACAGAAGGGAGTCGCAATGGCGACTCTCTTTTTTGATTCTCTAAGGAAAGAAGTTTCTTTTTATTTCAGATTGATTTGATTTTGAAAAAATATAAATAATCAAACTGTTCAAGAGAAGGAACTTAGGAAATGCCAGGCTTTTTCAATGAAAATCAAATGAAATAAAAAAGAAACTTCTCTTGTTTATCAATATAAAAAGGAAGTCGCTACAGCGACTCCCTTCTGTTTTAATATCCAGATGCGAAAATCTATTTTTCAATCGGATTGTATACGATTTCCTTCATGATATCGATAGCATTTCTCATGCCTTCTACGGTAATATGTTCAAATGGTCCATGGAATCCGTATCCGCCTGTTCCAAGGTTCGGACAAGGAAGACCCATAAAGCTTAAACGCGCACCGTCTGTACCACCACGAACAGGTGTTGAGATCGGTTCTAAACCAACTGCTTTAATGGCTTCTTTTGCACGATCAACGATAATCTGGTTTTTATCGATGATTTCAATCATATTGCGGTAGCTTTCCTTAATGGTAAGTTCAACAACGCCTTCGCCGTATTTTGCATTCATGAAATCGCGAACTGCTAATAAGAAGTTTTGCTTATTTACATAAGCGCCGGCATCGTGATCGCGGATGATGTAAACCAAAGTTGCAGATGCGTTGTCGCCCTGCATATCGATTAAGTGGTAGAAACCTTCTCTTCCTTCGGTGTGTTCCGGAGACTGGAATTTCGGAAGCTGACAATGAAGTTCACAAGCGATAGATGCTGCATTTTTCATGATATTTTTAGCAGAACCCGGGTGAACATTTACGCCATGAATGTTAAATACAGCACTTGCTGCGTTAAAGTTTTCATAAGCGATTTCGCCTTCGTAGTCACCGTCTAAGGTATAAGCATAATCTGCTTTAAAATAGTCTAAATTAAATTCGTTCGCGCCACATCCAACTTCTTCGTCCGGTGTAAAGCCAATCCAAATATCACCGTGTGGTCTGTCTGACTGAATGATTTCTTCGACTGCAGTAACAATTTCAGCAATACCTGCCTTGTCATCAGCACCAAGTAATGTGGTTCCGTCGGTTGTAATTAATGTTCTTCCTTTTAATTTTGGTAAATGTGGGAAGTTAGCAACCTTTAATACTTCTTTTGTTCCCGGCAATACAACGTCTGTTCCGTCGTAGTTTTCGATAATCTGTGGGTTAACGTTTTCCCCGGAATAATCCGGTGAAGTATCCATATGAGCAATAAAGCCGATGGATTTTACATGTTCCATACCAGGTGTTGCCGGTAATAAACCGTATACATAGCAATGCTCGTCTAATGTAACTTTTTCTAAACCTAAAGCGTGTAATTCGCCCTCAATAAAGCGTGCTAATTCAAACTGTCTGTCTGAACTGGGAATAACACCGGCATCTTCAACAGATGTGGTGTGGAAAGACACGTATTTTAAAAATCTGTCTTTTACATTCATTGGAATAATCCTCCTTTTTTTCTTATACCTATTATAACTGATAATATTGAAATTGCCTACAAGAAAATCCGTGAAAAATGTGTTTCCAAAGAAAGATTATTTTTAACATACATTTTTCTGGAAACATATTCTTTAAATTATATATCCGATGCCAGTAAACAGAGGGAAATTATCGATGATAAGAAAAACTCCTCTGATAGAGGAGTTTTTGTCTTCTGAAATAAATTTAATCCGGAGTTGGACCATTTATAAAATCTGTGTTGTTGTGCTTATTATTTTTTTTCTTCTTTTTGCTAATTAGTGCAACAATTAAACCAATAGAACCACCGATTACAGCACCACTAATTGCTCTTTCTATTACAAGATTAAAAGCAGATGTTTTTTCCGGTTCTTTAATAGATGTATCGACATCAAATTTTATACTATTTACGATTTTCTCAATTTCAGCATATTCGTCAGCGGTAAAAGGAGAGGTTGCTTGGAAGGTCAAGGTATAGCTATCTTTATTCACGACGGTAACATACTCACAAATATAAAAACCATACTGAGAATCTAAGTATTCCATTTTTGCAAATTTATATTGGTTTTCATATACGGAATAATTAGTTGCTTCCTGCTTAGCGCACCAGTCATAACACAGTAATAACTTAATATTGATGAAAACCCCGTGTTTTCAAGGGACGGCGTGACTTTGGTCACGCCGTTTCCGCTTTGTTGAGGACAACGGATAGCCGTAGGCGCGCCTGGTTCGGAGCGAAGCGACGCAAAACCACCCTGACACTCGGGTGCCAGGGTGGTCTGCTCCGCAGGACGCACATACGGGGTTTACCCCGTATAGAAGTGCGCCCTCGGTAAACTAAGGGCATTTCAAAAAGCGACTCTTCAAATTTGAATTATACTTCTCTTTCAAAGATAATTTGATAGCAGGAAGGCTCATATTTGTATGTCTTTTCGTCAAATGGAACGACAACTTGTTTCAGCTGCCAGCCTTGCTCCGCTTCCTCCGTGATGACTTGTTTACACTTTTCAAAAGCATCGCCATTTTTAACTTTAAATCCAAATTCCACCGGAACTTTCACAAATTTGTATTCATATTTTTTCATTCAGATACCTCCGTAAAAAACTATTTATCTTTGCATGAAACACCGTTTCACTGCAGCACCTCATTGACAACATCGATGTAAGAATGCCCCATCTCCATGGCAAGATAGCGCACCAGTTCCCGATTGTTCTCCGGTGCGTTGGTCAGCATCTTTTTTGCTTCCTCGATCTGGAGAAAATCTGCCCCCGCTGTGAATTCCTGCCTGCTGTCCTCCTTGACAAGCTCTGCCGCTTTGCGGATCGCTGCCTTAGCCGCTTCCGTTTCGCCCTGGTCCCCATAAAATCCCGCCAGCTGCGCCTGAATCAGCACCATCGTGGTGGGATTGAAGTGCAGAGAGTCCATCAGATCATACATCCACTCCAATGCAGCGCAGGCCTTCTTTCCTTCGCCAAGCTCTGTCCAACCGACAACCAAGGTGTTGACCGCTCCGTACATCTCAAACACTCTGCTCATCAGCAGATCAGATGCCATCTCAACCGCTTTTCCGGCTTGCCCCTGCTTGAGTAGACATTCTGCAATAGCAGCATCGCTGCACCCCATCACATTACTTTGCTCATAGTATTCCTTTGCGGTATCCCATTGCTCTAAATGTCCGTACTGATTTCCAAGGGCATGGATACGGGTCAAACGCTCCCGCTCCGGCTCACCATGTTTCAGATTCATGAGCCGCTTTGTCTCTGCAATACAGCGCTCCATATAAACCTTCTTGGCGGTGTAGATATGCAGTTGATAATACGCATCGGAACACGCTTCTACCGCGCGGACATCATTCGGATAATTGCGCAGGATCTTTTCGCAGAGAGATGTAGCCGTTTCTTCATCCCGGTTGTTTCCCGCATCCTCCAGTTGGGTAATCAATGCTTTCATGCGGTCGGCATTCAGATTGTGACCAACAAGTGTATCGATGGACACCTCAAAAAAATCTGCCAGTTCCGTAAGCACCGTCAATTCCGGGGCACACTGACCGTTCTCCCACTTCGATACAGAAGTTATGGAAACGCCCATTGCTTCTGCCAGCTGTTCCTGTCGCAGGCCATGCTGCTTTCTGATATTTCTGATATTGTTTCCCAGTTCCATTTTATTGCCTCCTTATGGTTGTTAATGACAGTATACCGATACGGAGGTGCAATTTCCAGAAACTATTTTTCATATTAATAAAATTTTTATTTAACTTTAAGTTGAAAAATCAGTGGCATTCATACTCGGACAACGCCAACGCAGAAAGAAAAATTCTTTCCTCTGCCGAGAGAGCAGGCATCGCGTTTAGCTGATCACCGACAAATGCTGGCAATTCTCTTCCTCATCTCTTTTGCGGGAAACCCGCATCCCTTGCAGAAAACGACACAAGCTGCTTTTAGTGTTTCTGGGACTAATCCTGCCTGACAGATGCCGCAAACCAGTAAATTTCTTCTATCACCGTGTTACGACTATCTGGTATTTTTAGCAAGCTCTTTTGCAAACTCCAAAATCTCTGAATTTTCATAATTTGACAAGTTTGCAATGCTGTCATCTAAAGCTTTTTTACGAACAAAAAACTCAACATATTCTCCATCTGAATATAGGAAAAGGGCATCCAAATATGCGTTATTGTTATAGAGGATATTATAAACATAATCGTAGGAAAGACCCAATTCAGCCAATTCTGAGTTGTTTTTGATATTGTCACGCGTAAAGACATACCAAGCTGTATCATCTACGGAAATTTCCATGTCCGTTCCACCTAAAGAATAGGTTTTAGCATGAGATGTTATTGGAAGAAAAAAAACAATACATAGTAAAATAGCTAAAGCAATAGAAATAGTTTTTTTCATATACATACCTCCTTGCTTCATAATAGCATATCACTTTTTTCATTGCAATAAGCATATCCGGCTGAGTTGCGCCGCGCATGGAGCAGGAACACAAAAAAAAGAGACTGCCTAAAAGACAATCTCTTTGCATAAAAAATGCACCTTCAGGGGCTCGAACCCTGGACACCCTGATTAAGAGTCAGGTGCTCTACCAGCTGAGCTAAAGGTGCAAGTTGTATTCACAACGCTTGATTATTATATAACATAAAATTGGTAATTGCAAGAGTTTTTTCGAAAAATATTTAATATATAAGAAAAGAGAATATTTAATAGAAAAAGTTATACCAAAAATAGTTTGACCCTTTCCTTTTTAAAGAAAAACAGATAAAATGAAATTATGATAAAAGCATAGGAGGCTATTGGAAATGAGTAGAGTACAGGACTTATTTGATAAAAAATTAGGATTTGGGTTAATGCGTCTTCCGATTTTAGAAGGAGAGACAGTAGATGAAGCCCAAGTATGCAAAATGGTGGATACATTTTTGGAAAGGGGCTTTAAATATTTTGATACAGCATTTGTTTATCATGGCCAGCAGTCCGAATCCATTATCGGAAGATGTCTAGTGGCACGTCATAACAGGGACAAATTTTATCTTGCAACTAAAATGCCGATATTTATGGTAAGAGAGCAGAGAGATTACGCAGATTTCTTTAACAGACAGCTAGAAAGATGCGGCGTAGAATACTTTGATTTGTATTTGTTGCATAGCATGAATGAAAAAACATACCATAGTACAGAAGAAATGGGAGGTTTTGAATTCGTAAAACAGATGAAGGAAGAAGGAAAAGCAAGACACATCGGATTTTCCTTCCACGATACTCCGGAAGTATTAGATGAGATTTTGACAAAACATCCGGAAATGGAATTTGTCCAGCTTCAGATTAATTACTATGACTGGGAAAATCCGAAGGTTCAGTCCAGAAGATGCTTTGAAGTTGCGTGCAAGCACAATAAGCCGGTGATTATTATGGAGCCGATTAAGGGTGGAAGCTTAATTAATCTTCCACAGGAAGCAAAAGAGTATATCGCGGCTGAATATGGTGACAGCCCGGCAAGTCTTGCGATTCGTTTCGCCGCATCCCCGGATCAGGTAATGATGGTATTATCCGGAATGTCTGATATGGCACAGTTGGATGAGAATACCACATACATGCAAAACTTCGTGCCTTTAAATGAAAAAGAAAAGGCTATTACAGATAAAGTTAACGAAATTATCCGTTCTGTACCAACGATTCAGTGTACAGCGTGCCGCTATTGCGTAGATGACTGTCCGCAAAAGATTAATATTCCTGGTATTTTTGCCGTATATAATAACGACCAGCAGTTTTATAAGGGCGAACCGGACAAAAAAGGATATGAAATGCGTACTAAAGATGGCGGTAAGGCAAGTGACTGTTTAAAATGCGGCTTATGTGAAGGCCACTGCCCACAGCACATCCAGATTCGTGACGAATTAGTCAAAATGGCAGAAATCTTTGAATAGGCGGTAATTTTTAAGAAGACAGCAGAAAAAGTGATTAATGCGGTCACAATGATAAGTCCAACGATGAAACCGTTTTCGGCAGCAGGATTTGGAAGATTTAGATGACATAAAGAAAGCACCCTTTTTTCTATTCTATGAAAGATAGAAAAGAAGGTGCTTTTTCTTGCATAATTTTTAAAACTTTCTGGAAGCAATAAGTTTACAGATTGGATTTCCCATAGAAGAAAACTTTTCTTCATATTCTGTCATTACATTTCCCTCGTTTAACACCGGGTCGTTGTGAAGGTCAAAGGTGTGAGTTTCCAACGTCCAATTGGCAATGGTAAGTTCCTCTAAGGAAAAACGGAATAAATCTATATTATCGGTCTTAAATTCAAGTTTCCCGTCCGGAGCCAGTACCTGATGATAACAGTTTAAGAACTGATGTGAAGTTAATCTTCGCTTCGCGTGACGGTCTTTTGGCCACGGATCAGAGAAATTAAGATAAATCTTGTGGATTTCACCACTTAAAAAGGCCTCCGGGAGTTTTTTTGCATCATCACAGATGAACTTTAAGTTCGGAAGCGGTTCATCTAAAGAGTCAAACTTCTGCAAGCCACGAAGAAGCACACTTGAGTAGCGTTCCATGCCGATGTAGTTAATTTCAGGATGAAGTTTTGCTAAGGTCATAATGAATTGGCCTTTTCCCATTCCAATTTCTATATGAAGGGGTTGCTCTTTTTCAAAAAAAGACTGCCAGTTTCCCTTGTGTTCTGGGGATAAAGATATGCAGCAAGGATGATTGGTTACGTATTCATCCGCGCCGGGTATATTTCGTAAACGCATGGGGTAATCTCCTTTATGGGTAGAATTACAGCCGGTATTGGCTGGTTTTTCGAGAGTAATTTTACTATAGAAACTTTACTTTTGCAACTAAAGTTATTATACTGTATTATATATGCTTGTTTTACATGGAGATTACTATGAGGAAAAAAAGGACATCGTTGTTACAATATATAAAGAAAATGATCCGCCCGGTAGTTGCATTGGGCATGGCATTATTTTTGTTGGGAGGATTTTTTGCTGCACCGGCACAAACAAATGCGGCACCGGGAGACGGAAGCGTGGACTATTGGCCGACCTATGACGGAGAACTGCATTCTGCGTCGGCGGTAGTCATGGAATTGAGCTCCGGAACGATTTTGTATGAATACAATATGCACGATAAGCATTATCCTGCAAGTATTACGAAGATGTTGACCGTGCTTTTGGCGTTGGAGAATTGTGAATTATCGGAAATTGTTACCTTTTCCAAGGATGCGGTTTATAAGATAGAAGGAACACATATTGCCAGAGATGTAGGCGAAGAAATGACGTTGGAAGATACGTTATATGCGGTGCTTTTAGGATCAGCCAATGAATGTGCTTATGCGACGGCAGAACATGTAACCGGCGGTGATTATCAGGCATTTGTGGATATGATGAATGAAAGAGCGGATGCAATCGGATGTTTGAATACGAATTTTACCAATCCGCACGGTTTACCGGACGAAAACCATTATACTTCAGCATATGATATGGCCTTGATAGCCCGGGAAGCTTTTCAGAATGAGACCTTCCGTACAATTTCCGATACATCGAAATACATTATTCCGCCAACGAACAAACATGAAGAAAGTACCTATATTGTAAATCACCATAGACTTCATAACTATTACCAAACCGGAGAATACGTATATGAGTACTGTATTGGCGGCAAATCCGGTTATACGAATGCAGCAAGAAACACACTTGTAACTTATGCAGAAAAAGACGGAATGCAAATCGTATGCGTTGTTATGAGAGCAGAATATCCGTATCATTTAACGGACACAACAGACCTATGTAATTTCTATTTGGACAACTTCCAGGTATTTAACGTTGCAGAAAGTGAAACCCGTTTTTCTGAAGAGGGATTTGGAGATGTTTCCAATTTCTTAGAAACGATTTCATATTTGAAAGTAGATAAGGATGCAGGTGTTGTTCTTCCAAAAGCAGCAAGTTTATCAGATGCAGAGGTAGAACTTCAAAAATCAGACGGCGGAGAAGCGTATGCATCGTTGGTATATAAATATGCAGGCAGAACAGTGGGAACAGCAAATTTAATCAGTAAAGGAACCCTTCCGGAGGAATTCCCGTTTGGCGGAGAAAATACAGAGGAAGAAATAAACCCGGAAGAAAAGCCAAAATTTGTAGTTACGGTCTCTGCAAAGATTATAATATTTGCTGCATTAATACTGGTCATCCTTGCAATCATTGTTGCTATTGTTATTTATCTTAAGAGAAACATTTATATTATTATGCATTATGTCAGACAGCGACAGGCAGACAGAAGAAGAGAGCTGCATTTTGCAGAAAGAGACCGTAGAAGACGAAACAGAGAGAAAAACCGACGAGATTTTTAAAATAAGACGTTTTTAAAGACAAAAAATAATCGGAGCGACATAATTTTTGTGGATTATGGGCTCCGATTTTGATTTGTGGACAATGCCAGAAACGACTTAAATTGTCTGACAACTTAAAGTTAACTTAATTCTGAAGAAGGCTTTCAAGCAGTGTAACCAGCTGAGCCTTCTTTTTTGTATAAAAAAGCACGCCGTTTGAAGTAGGTAATGCAGTTTCGTATTTTCCTTGAAGGGTTAAGCATTTTTTTATCAGAACCAACATGTATTCTGCGTCTTCCGGTGCACAGGCAAGAAGCAGGGGTTCGCATTCTTCAAGTTCGTTAACCATTGCAGTGCTACTTGTCATAAAAGCAGAAAGGGTTTTTTCCTCCTCTAATTGAGTAGCTGTTTTATTAATGATCAGATATCCGTTTTCATCTTTCGGAAGGTTCATGTTTTTTATCGCACGTTGTACCTGCTTATTTAAGGCGTCGGAAGCCGGATACAACGACTGAAAGTAGTTCATGAAATCAGAGGCGTTTTTAAACTGCTGATTTTTTCCCTTAGTTAAGACTTCTGTTACAAGGATTCTTTTGATTATACTTTCGCAGGTTTCCCTGGAAGGGTTTTTTCGTTCGTTTTTTAGGTTATCCATAGTACCTCCTTTTGCAAAAAGACAAAATTTTATGTCCGAATTTATTATAAAACATAATTAAGACAATTTCAAGGACAAAAACACGAAAAAGGGACAAAAAGAAAAATATGGTTGTCTTCTTTACAAGGGAAGTTCTATCCGATATAATGGTTTTAAATTACATTTATAATGAGTGTGGAGCGGAAAAATGGAAGAATTAAAAGAAAAGCTAAAAAAGGAAATGGCACAGGCGAACGGCGTTTTGAAAACGGCCGCATTGTATGAGCTAGGTATGGACTACAGAGATATTCATCGTCTTGTAGAGGAAGGAACACTTATCCGCGTAAAAAATGGTTACTATTGCTTGGCGGATGAGTCCCAAACCGAAGAAGAAATGGTAAAAGCATTTTTCCCGGATGGCGTACTTTGTATGGAAACGGCACTTTATGCGTACGGCTATATCAAGGACAAACCATTGGCGTGGCATATTGCAATTGATAAAAACACTTCTAAGTCCAGATTTTTAATTGATTACCCGATTATACAACCGCACTATACAGAAGATTTTGTGTTGGAAAGCGGTGTGACGCAAGTTGCGATAAATGGTATTGTTTTTAATGCCTATGATAAAGACCGATTAATTTGTGACTGCTTAAAGTACGAAAGTAAATTGAGTCATGAAGACTTGAAGGCTGCTTTAAGAGGTTATCTTGAAGATCCGCAAAAAGATGTCAGCCGCCTGTTGCATTACGCGCAGCAACGAAGGGTATTATCGAAGGTTCAAAAGACATTGGGAGTGTGGCTATAATGGAGAGATTGTTTCCGTTACAAATGATTCGTGAAAAATGTAAGATGTTTCGGGTTCCATACGAAAATCTTTTAATCGGTTGTGCAAAGGAGCGTTTGTTGGAACGCTTTGTTGGCCATTTACAAAAAGACGCAGAGACAAAGTACGTGTTTTGTGGTGTGGCAGGACTTGGCATTGAGAGTTATCGTTTCAGCAAAGAGAAAACTTTGGAATTAAGAGTTTTAGAGGATTCTTTAAACGATGGCGTTTTAGCAGAAATAAAAGGTTTTTTTGCCGGTGAGAAAAAGACAGAGTGGAAGTATCATTTGGAAAGGAATACGGAAAGCGGATATGTTATGGAAATAAAGGTTCCGTTTGACAAAATCGAAATTCCGATTCGAATAAGTATTTTACCAAGTACTGCGAAAAAAGGTGTGTTGCAATCGGTTTCCCTGCCGCTTTGTTACGAAAATGACCGCTATATAGAAATCCCGTGTTTTTATAAAGAAGCAGAATTAGCGGAGTGTTTTGTTCAGTTTTGGGAACGCTTAGAATTAACACAGGATTTATCCAAATTAGAACGATTGTACAAAACGGGTAAAGAATGTCCGTTGGATGGACGCCGATTATCCGAATATTTGGAACAGTGCATACAAAAGACACAGCTTCAGTTGTCAACAGAACGTGCAAATCAGTTTTTTTCCTGCGACAAGAACGCGCATTTAAAGAAGCGCTGGAAGGCGTATTTAAGTAAGGAAAAAAGAAATGAACCAAGCTGGGAAGAAGTTATGGGTTTAATTAAAAACTTGTATGAACCGGTTATTTTGCAACTGTTAAAAGATGAGATTTTCTTTGGTGACTGGATGCCGGCAATCGGCCGCTATTTATAAGGAAAATTGGGGATGATTTCTAACATTCGGAAGACATAAATAGGTTGAAAACAGCTATCGAAGAGTTTATACTTAAAAGGTAAACCATAGGAGGAACATATGGGAAAAATATTTTGTTTGATGGGAAAAAGTGCCTCCGGAAAGGACACGATTTTCAAGCGTATCCTAGAGAAAAAAAGAGTGCCGTTAACCACGGTAGTTCCCGGCACAACCCGTCCGATTCGTGACGGCGAAAAGGAAGGCGTGGAATACTATTTCTATACCCATGAAGAGTTTGAAGAACTAAATAAAGCAGGAAAGGTAATCGAATATCGCCAATATCATACGGTTCATGGCCTTTGGACATATTTTACGGCTGATGACGGTCAGATTAAATTAGATGAAAATAATTATATTTTAATCGGAACGTTAGAAGCATATCTGGCATTAAGAGAGCATTTCGGTGCCGAGATAGTTGTTCCGCTTTACATTGATTTGGATGACGGCGAGAGATTACAAAGAGCGTTAACCAGAGAACGACAGGCAAATAACCAGAAGTACGCAGAGATGTGCAGACGTTTTTTGGCGGATCAGGAGGATTTCTCTCCGGAAAAACTTGCCAAAGCCGGAGAAATCAAAATGTTTTACAACGATAATGCGGAAGAGACCGTATTACAATTGGAAGAATATATGTTGCAGGTGTTAAGATAAGGAAAAAGATGCATATCGGAAAGGAGGAAAAGGATGGATTTAAAGATTCAGGCATTGACACAAAATATACCGGTCCAGGAAACGAAAGCCGCAGAAGCTACGGATGATTCTTTTAAATTTACCCTTGCCAGCAAGATTTCCGAGGCCCAGTTGCAGGAAAAAGTGAATACGTTACTAAACGATATCGCCGCACAGGGAGAGCATATTGCAAAACACATGGATATCCGGGATTTGAAGAAATACCGGGAACTGGTTAAAGAATTTTTAAATGAGGTTGTTTACCGTTCCCATAAGTTTTCCCGTGAGAATTTTTTAGACAGACGAGGCAGACACCGCGTATACGGAATTGTCCGTTTAATTGATGAAAATCTGGACGAGTTGGCAGCAGCATTATTAAATGATGAAAAAGATCATCTGGCGATTTTAGCACGCATCGGTGATATTCAGGGATTGTTATTGGATTTATTTATATAGGGGGATAAAATGGCAGGATTTAAAAACATCATCGGACACGAAAGCGTTGTAGAAAGTTTACAAAATGCATTAATGCTTGATAAAGTATCCCATGCTTATATTCTGGAAGGAGAAGAAGGCTCCGGAAAAATGACAACTGCAGAAGCATTTGCCATGGCATTACAATGTGAAAAAGGCGGAAAAGATGCATGTATGAGCTGTCCGTCCTGTCGACAGGCACTTACCAGAAATCATCCGGATATTATTTATCTGCAGCAGACAAAGGATAAAATTATTTCCGTAGATGATATCCGTCATCAGATTAATGAAACCATCACTATTAAGCCATATGGCAACAAGAGAAAGATTTATATTATTGATCATGCAGAGCGTATGAACGAGGCTGCACAGAATGCGTTGCTAAAAACCATGGAAGAACCGCCGGCTTATGCAGTAGTACTTTTGTTGACAACGAATAAAGAGCTTTTCCTTCCGACCATCCGTTCAAGATGTGTAACGTTACAAATGCACCCGATTGCAGATGAGCGGATTAAGGAATATTTACAGAATGTTCTGGGTGTACCGGAGGACCAGGCAGCGTTGTGTACCGCTTTTGCGCAAGGTAATCTTGGAAAAGCAGCAAATCTTTCCGGTGCAGAGGACTTTTTAGAAATAAAACTTTCTACGGTTCAGTTGATGAAACGAATTCATGAGATTGATCTTTATGAATTGACCCAGGCCGTGAAGCAAATTGCAGAATACAAACTTCGTATTACGGATTATTTTGACCTTATGATGATTTGGTATCGGGATGTTTTGGTATACAAAGCAACTTCAGATGCGAATAAACTTATTTTCCGTGATGAAGTTTATGATATTAAGAAATGTGCTAACACAAGCTCCTATGAAGGCATTCAGAAAATTATAGAAGCAATTGATGTGGCAAAAACAAGAATCAACAGCAATGTGAACTTAGAGTTAAGCTTAGAGTTAATGCTGTTAACAATAAAGGAGAATTAAAAAATGGTAACAGTTGTAGGAGTTCGTTTTCGAACTGCCGGAAAAATATATTATTTTGACCCGGGAAAATTAGAAATCAAATTAAACGATCATGTAATCGTTGAAACAGCAAGAGGGGTAGAATACGGTATTGTTGTCGTTGCCAATAAACAGGTAAAGGAAACAGACATCGTTTCACCATTAAAACCGGTAATGAGACTTGCAACACAAAAAGATAAAGAGCAACTTGAAAAGAATAAGGAAAAGGAAAAAGAGGCATTTACTATTTGCGAACAGAAGATTCGTGAACACGAACTTGATATGAAATTGGTAGATTCCGAATACACCTTTGATAATAACAAGTTATTGTTTTATTTTACTGCAGATGGACGAATTGATTTCCGTGAACTGGTAAAGGATTTGGCAAGTGTATTCCGTACCCGTATTGAATTGAGACAGATTGGAGTACGTGATGAGACCAAGGTTCTTGGCGGAATCGGAATTTGCGGAAGAGAACTTTGCTGTAAGACATTTTTACCGGAATTTGCACCGGTTTCCATTAAAATGGCAAAAGAACAGAGTTTATCTTTAAATCCAACCAAGATTTCCGGTGTTTGCGGAAGATTGATGTGCTGTTTAAAAAATGAAGCAGAAACATATGAATATTTAAATAGCCGTTTACCGAATGTTGGAGAATTTGTGACGGCAAAAGACGGTACAAAGGGTGAAGTTCACAGCGTAAGCGTATTAAAGCAGTTGGTTAAGATTCTTGTGGATGTAGGCGACGAAAAAGAATTGAAGGAATATCCGATAGAACAGCTTCACTTTAAGCCAAGAAAGAAAAAAGTACAATTAACAGCTGAAGAATTAAAAGAACTGGCTTCATTAGAAGATAAGGAAGGAACCTCCAAATTTAATGACTAATTATTTAAAAGAGGGCGAGCGATTTGATGACCTTCAACGAAACGGTTATCAGATCATCCAGAATCCGGGGCGTTTTTGTTTTGGAATGGACGCAGTCCTGTTATCCGGTTTTGCAAAAGTAAATGAGGGAGAGGTGGTGGCCGATTTGGGTACCGGCACCGGAATTATCCCGATTTTGCTGGAAGGAAAATATAAGGGTGAGCTTTTTTACGGGATCGAAATTCAGGAAGAAAGCGCAGATATGGCTACACGCAGTGTAATGCATAACGGATTGGAAGAAAAAATCAAAATTGTGCAAGGTGATATTAAAGATGCTTCTAAACTCCTGGGAGCATCTTCTTGTCATGTAGTAACCTCCAATCCGCCATATATGATTGCAAATCATGGGCTTGTTAATCCTGCATCCGCAAAAGCGATTGCGAGACACGAAGTGTTATGCACACTGGACGATGTTGTTGGTCAGGCAGCAGCACTTTTAAAACCGAAGGGACGATTTTATATGGTGCACAGACCATTTCGTTTGCCGGAGATTTTTGCGACGATGCAGAAATATCACTTAGAGCCGAAGCGAATGAAATTAGTGTATCCATTTGTGGATAAAGAGCCGAATATGGTACTTATTGAGGGATTATTGGGCGGAAATGCAAGATTGGAAGTAGAAAAGCCTCTCATTGTATACGAAGCACCGAATGTTTATACAAAAGAAATCTATGATATTTATGGCTACTAATGATTGATTCATAGAGAGTGAAAGTTAATATCAGAAAAATAACAAGTGAAGGAGGAAGGAAAATGACAGGAACTTTATTTTTATGCGCGACCCCTATCGGCAATCTGGAAGATATTACCTTAAGGGTATTGCGAACCTTAAAAGAAGTGGATTTGATTGCTGCGGAAGATACCAGAAACTCCATTAAACTTTTAAATCACTTCGATATCCGTACTCCGATGACAAGTTATCATGAATTTAATAAGATTGATAAAGCATATACGTTAATTGAAAAGCTAAAGGATGGAAAAAATATTGCATTAATCACAGACGCAGGAACACCGGGGATATCCGATCCGGGAGAAGAGTTGGTGGCCATGTGCTATGAAGAGGGGATTCCGGTGACTTCTTTACCGGGAGCCAGTGCAGTCATTACGGCCCTGACTTTATCCGGCAAATCCAACCGGAGATTTGCGTTTGAGGCTTTTTTGCCGAAGGATAAAAAAGAACGTGCACGAATTTTAGAGGAATTAAAGACCGAAACCCGGTCTATTATATTATATGAGGCGCCACATCATCTGGTAAAGACGCTTCAGGAGTTACTGGATACGTTGGGTGACCGAAACGTTTCCATTGAAAAAGAGTTAACAAAAAAATACGAGACTGTAATGCGAACAACCTTTTCTCAGGCGTTACTTCACTACAGCGGGTGTGACCCTAAGGGTGAATATGTATTAGTAATTGAAGGACGCGACAAAAATCAGATGCAGGAAGATAAGCAGCAGGAATATTTATCGATGACGCTTGATGAGCATATGGAGATTTATCTGTCTCAAGGAATTGATAAGAAAGAAGCCATGAAACTGGTTGCAAAAGACAGAGGAATATCCAAACGAGAGGTATATGCCGGCTTACTTGAATAAGGAGCTTAATATGCAGGAAACAACTTTTGAAACATTCGACTTTGAACAGATTGAACACGAAATAGAAGAAATCCGTGAATTAATCAGTGAAAAAAAATATACGCAGGTAAAAAATAAATTGAGCGAATTGAATGTTGCCGATATTGCGGATATTTTTGAGGAACTGGAGGAAAAGGAGATTCCGCTTTTGTTTCGAATGCTGGGAAAAGAAGAGGCAGCCGAGACATTTGCCAGAATGGAGAATGATGCCAGAATGACCTTGATCAATGCCATGACGGATAAAGAGCTTCGTCAGGTCATGGATGAGATTTTCCTTGATGATACGGTTGATATTATCGAAGAGATGCCGGCAAACGTGGTCTCCAGATTGTTAAGAAACACAGATGAGGAGACGCGCAAGCAGATTAATGAACTTTTGAAATATCCAAAGGACTCCGCCGGAAGTGTTATGACGGTGGAGTATGTAAACATAAAAAAGGATATGACCGTAGGAGAGGCGATTGCCCGTATCCGGAGAACTGCTGTTGATAAAGAGACGATTTACACTTGTTACGTAACAGAAAACAGAGTTTTAATCGGTGTGTTAACGGTAAAGGAATTGCTGATGGCCTCAGATGATGAAAAAATCGTGGATATCATGATTGAATCTCCGATTTCTGTAAATACACACGACGATCAGGAAGTAGTAGCAAAAATTTTTAAACACTATGACTTCGTGGCCGTGCCGGTTGTAGATAAAGAAAACCGTTTGGTTGGTATTGTTACCGTCGATGACGCTATTGACGTTATGGAAGAAGAACATACTGAAGATATTACAAAGATGGCAGCGATTATGCCATTGGAAGAAGAAAGTGACTACTTCAGCATGTCGGTTATATCTCATGCAAAGCAGAGAATTATCTGGTTGGTCGTTCTTATGCTTTCCGCAACGGTTTCCGGAGCCATCATAACCAGTTATGAGGCAGCATTTGCGGCAGTGCCGTTGCTAGTATCTTTTATTCCGATGCTTATGGGTACCGGAGGAAACAGTGGATCACAGAGTTCCACGCTTATTATCCGAGGAATTGCGCTTGATGAGATCCGTTTCCGAGATTTGCCTCGCGTTATTTTTAAAGAGTTTCGAATATCCATTCTTGTTGGCGTGATTCTTTCTATATTAAATGGATTACGAATCGTATTGGTTTACAAAGATGTGACTTTGGCAATTGTTGTAGCGGTATCTTTACTCTTTACAATTATAATCGCAAAACTCATTGGTGGAGCGTTGCCGATGCTTGCAAAAAAATTGGGGCTTGATCCTGCCATTATGGCCGCACCGCTAATTACGACGATTGTAGATACATGTTCCATTTTAATCTTTTTTCAGGTGGCAACATTGTTTTTCAAAATCAGTGTATAAAAAATCGGACCGCTTTTGCGGTCCTTTTTGCTTGTATCGATAAATTCTATAACCTTCTTTTTAAGGCGTTGTTTCGTTTGATTCTGAAAAAAGTCAGTATTTCCTTAATCCCTACTCTCGAACAAGTTTTTTATGTTTTTCCATTCATTATACACTCTGGCCGATTTGTTCCACGGTTAAAAAACGCCAATTGTCATCGCATAAGTTACTCTAAGTGGATGCGCTCATATGTGTATCCCATGCGGATGTAAAAACTTGCCCGGGATATACTATCCCGGCCTTCAAACATTTACATCCGCATGCACATTTATTCGCCGCATCCGCTAAGAGTAACTACAGCTCTTCCCAAGGCGTCTTTATAATCCGCGGACAAATCGGCCAGAGTGTATAATTTTGGAAAAATATAAATTATCAAAATGTTCGAGAGTAGGGATTAAGGAAATACCAGGCTTTTTGAAGCGAAAACGAAATAACGCCTTAAAAAGAAGGTTATTATTTTATAAGACAATAAAAAGGACCGCAAAAGCGGTCCGAATTTTTATTCGTGATTTTCTGAAGAATCATTGTTAGGACTTTGATCAAAGTCAAGAATGTAAGCAAAATCTTCGGTGCAGGATAAATCGCTTTGCCAAACATTAATGATATCGCCGGATTGTAGCAGGGAATCTTTATCCATAGTAAAGAGTAAGGTATTACGATCAAGGAAAGTTGTATCTGCTTTTTTCCCGTTTACATAAACTTTGCTGTACGGCGTAAAATGTTGTCCGGTTACAAGATATGTGTTTAGACTTGTAGGGTCTAGAAGCACATTTTCCACAAAGATATCATAAAGCCCCATTTTAATATTGGTAGTTTCATAGGGATTTTGTCCATCGTATACCAGGCGGTCGCCGTAGAGAATGTCGTAGGATAAGGCCGCTAACAATTCTTCAAAATCTTTTTCTCCCCGTTTGTTCTGATGCAAAAAATTAATTACACCATTGGTCATTCCCAGTTCCTGTAAAAGGAGAGCAGAAAGCTCATTAGCACGGATATCTCCGAACTGTAAATCCATTCCCATGTTGTTCCAAATAAAATAGTCAGTCTGATACATGGTCCGACCATCTAAATCTTCGGTTTCAATTTCAAGACTTGGGAGGTGGTCGCCGTACATAACCAGAATGGTATCTTCGTTAAAATCACTCAATACGGATACTAATTCCTCTACAAAGAGATCCATTTCATAGAGTAGGTTCGCATAGTACTCATATTCCGCAATGAGATTTTCTTTTTCCGGTGGGCAATCCAAAATACGGACATGTTTTGGGTAATCTGATTTCACACTATATTTTCCGTGACCCTGGACGGAGATGGTATAAATCAAATCCTGTTCATCGGATGCATTCAAATATTCTAAAATATAATCCGTCAGAATTTCATCTTTTGCCCATCCGGTCGGAGTTTCTTCTACATCGTGCATATATTCCACAGAGTGGAAGTTTTCAAAGCCCAAATTAGCATAGACTTGATTTCGACCATAAAAACCACCAGTATGATTGTGCATAACATGGGTTTTGTATCCGTAAGGCTTAAGATTATAGGCAATGCTTTCGCAGGAGGTATCTAACAAAATGGTCTTGTACGGATATTCACCCGCACCAAAATCGTCAATATTCATTCCGGTGACAACTTCAAATTCCGTATTGGAGGTTCCGGCTCCGATAACCGGCACGGTAAACAAACCGCCGGCCATTTCCTGATATTTTCGAAAATTCGGAATCACATCGTCTGAAAGAGTCAGTCCTTCCAAAGCAGTAAGGTCAAAAAAAGATTCCAGTTGAACAATAATAATATTTGGTGTTTTTTGGGCGGTAACGTCATGAAGAGATGGTTTTTGACCATCGATGATTTGAGAAATGGTCTCTTCGGAATAATCTTTTGGTTTGTTGATACCGGTGTCCAATAAACTATTGATAAAACAGTAGGCAAAGCCGTTTTTCCGATAGGCTGCGGACAGCTCTTTAAATTGGGTGTCCATAATCCCAAACCCGGTGCCAAATTTAATGGCACCGATGGTTGTTACACACGCAAGAGCAATAAACAGGAGACTTTTTCCGTATTTTATCGGATGACTGATTTTTGGCGCCTTTATGTATAAAAAGACCAATCCTGCAATAAGAAGCACGATCAATAAAGCCAGCAGAACCAGTTGAATTGGGCCAAAATATAATGGAATCATTTCAATGGCTGCGTCAATCATAGACAGATCACAGGCCGTAAATGGTGTGATTCTCTTGCATAGAAGTACAAAATTGGTGACTCCAAGCAACAGCCAGAAAAAGCTGATAAGTCCGGCGTAAAAGAGACGTCTTTTTGCCAAAGTGGAGATAGATAACGTCAGCAAAATAAGCAGTGTATTGGCCAGAAAGATATAAGGACTGTGAAAAAGAAAACCAATGCCCTTGAAAACGGATTTTAATTCCAAGCAGGTAATAATCAGATTGAGAACAACCGGAAGTATGATATATAAAAACGAACCTCGGTTGAAATCATAGGATTTTATTTTTTTAAAAGAAATTTTTAGAATCGCAATGAATTGTTTCATAACTATTTCCCCCTTTTTTTATGGATAAATATCATTTACCAACGAAAGAATTATAACAAAAAAGAAGTCAAATTCCATCCATCAAAATTTACCAAAATTTTTACAAAATCCGACAGAGTAATGTTTTGAAAAAATAAAAAAGTGTACTATAATAAGGAAAAGACGAAAAGACAAAAATTTTATAGATAATGATAAAGGATTATAAAAAGGAGGTCATAACAGTATGGATATTCAGGTTGGCGATATTTTAAAAATGAAAAAGCAGCATCCCTGCGGAAGCTTTACATGGGAAGTACTTCGAATCGGAGCCGATTTCCGATTAAAGTGTACGGGATGTGAACACATGATTATGATTCCCAGAACAAAAGCAGAAAAGAATATAAAAGAAATTTTGCGAAAAGAATAAAAAAGCCTTGCCTATTTGATAATCCTGTGGTAATATACTTACTCGTGATATATTAATTTTATGAAACGCCGGCCATAATTTGGCCCGTTTCCATTTCCTTGTTCCCGTCACAGAACGGGGGCCAGAGACCAAAAGGAGGTACGAATCGATGAACAAATATGAATTAGCACTTGTTCTCAATGCAAAATTGGAAGATGACGCCAGAGCAGCTGAGCTTGAAAAAGTAAAAGAACTTATCGCTCGTTTCGGTGGCACCATCACTAATGTTGATGAGTGGGGTAAGAAGAGATTAGCTTACGAAATTCAGAAAATGAGAGAAGGATTTTACTACTTCATTCAGTTCGAAGCAGAAGCAACTGCACCGGCTGAATTAGAAGCACGTCTTCGTATTGAAGAAGCTGTCATCAGATACTTATGCGTAAAACAGGAAGCATAATATAGAAAAGAGGAAATCGCATGAACAAAGTTATTTTAATGGGTCGCTTAGTAAGAGATCCGGAAGTACGTTATTCACAAGGTGAAACTTCAACAGCAATTGCGAGATACACACTTGCAGTAGACAGAAGATTTAAACGTGAAGGTGATCAGCAGACAGCAGATTTCATCGGTTGTGTGGCATTTGGCCGTGCAGGTGAATTTGCTGAAAAATATTTCCGCAAAGGAACCAAGGTATTGGTTACCGGACGTATCCAGACAGGAAGTTATGAAAGAGATGGACAGAGAATTTACACAACAGATGTTGTTGTAGAAGAACAGGAATTTGCAGAAAGCAAAGCATCCGGTCAGGATTCATCCTATCAGCAGGCTGCATCAGCACCAAGTTCTGCGGTTGGCGATGGCTTTATGAATATCCCGGAGGGATTAGAAGAAGAATTACCATTTAACTAGATTTATAGGAGGTAAATAACATGGCTTACAACAAAGCAGATAAAGGCGACGCTCAGATGAAGAGACGTGGCGGTATGCATAGAAGAAAAAAAGTTTGCGTATTTTGCGGTAATGATAATGTAATCGATTACAAAGATACAAACAAATTGAAAAGATACGTTTCCGAAAGAGGAAAAATCTTACCAAGAAGAATTACAGGAAACTGTGCAAAACACCAGAGAGCCCTTACAATTGCAGTAAAGAGAGCAAGACAGGTTGCACTTATGCCATTTGTACAGGACTAAGGTTCAAAACAAATATTGTAATTGACGTTAAAGCCTTTAAACACTTGAGAATTCCGGTGTTTAGAGGCTTTTTTGTGTGCCCGGAACATATTATAGAACATAATAAATTTGCTACCGGAAGAAGAAAATGTCCCCGACATTCCTTGACAAAATCCGACAAAAGACTACAATAAAAGGCGGAAAAAAAGACGCTTATATGGAGTGGGAGGAATATATGGTAGCAGAACTTTTTGGAAAACAGCATCTTCTTTATATTGCCATTTCAACACTTGTTGGCGGTGGTGGATTATTTTTGGCGAATAAAAAGTTAAAAACAGAACGTTCAAAAGTAATTTTCTTAAAATGCTTGGCGGCTCTTTTGTTTATTTTCATTATGGGAAATCGATTGTCTCAGGTTTTTCGTTATGATAATGTGAGATGGTATTGTATTATTCCGGATAGTTTTTGCGGAATGACAAGTTTGGTTTTGGCATTGGGCGTGCTGCTTGGAAAGAAGAATAACAATGTGCTCCATTTTACCTGGTTACTGGGGCTTTTTGGTGGTGTTTCCACTGTAATTTATGCTACGTTTTTAGACCAGGGCCCAACAATTTTTTATCTCCCGACAATTACAGGATTGTTGCATCACAGTGCATCTGCCCTTCTTGTTGTTGCCATTTTAATGTTTAAATATATCGATATTACATACAAAAAATGGCAGTGTACATTGTTTGGATTTACTGCGTATTTAACATTAGGTGCATTTATGATGCAGACCTTTGATATAAGTGATGCTTTTCATATTGCAGAACCACTTTTGCCGGGAACCCCTTTAACAGCTTGGGTGATGGCGCCGATGTACGCAACGGCATATGCAGTAATATTGTTTGTTATAGAAAAGGCAAAAAAGAAAAAATAAAATATTTCAGGAAAAATGTCGCTATAAGGAAGTTTATATCGGCATTTTTTTGTGAAATCTATAATAAAATTTGTAAAATTTGCCGATATATACATAGATTGCAAGGAGTTTAAAAAGTGCTATAATAAACACAAGAGAAAATACAAGGAGGTAGCAAGATGAGAAAGACCAGAAAAACACGTAAATTGAGTATGACCGTAAAGCTTTTATTGATGACATGTTTGGTAGTGTGGGGAGCCATCTGCATTATCGTGATGTTTACAATCCGGGCAAGAACAAAGGATTATAAGAATTTGGCCGGAAAAGAAGCGGTGGCAGTATCTGTTTTGATTCAAGAACATATGGATAAAGATGTCTTTAAAAAAGCAGTTGCAAACGGACAAGATTCTGCTGAATTTAATCAGATAAAACAACAGCTGACAGAGTATATCGAAAAAACGGATATGAAATACATATACACACTCTGGACAGATGGAGAAACTGTTTATTACGGAATCGACGGAGATCCGGAGGAGCCGGTTGATTATGGTGAAGAGTTTGAAGAAACTCTGGAATTTTTAACCCCTGCATTTAGCGGAGAAAAAATGGTGGACACCGACATTTCCGAGCCGGATGAAAATGGTGATTACTTGCTAACTGCATATATTCCGATTACAGATAACAGTGGAAAAATAATTGCGGTGTTGGCGACGGACTATAACGCAAATGAAATCCATGGATTAATTGTAAAAGCATGGAGCTATTTGTTCTTGTTTGCAACATGCGGAACAATCCTTGCCAGCGTAAGTTTATTCTTTGTTATTTACGGTAGCGTAAAAAATATTATTAAATTGAATGATAAAGTTGACGAGTTGGTTTCCAGCAATGGTGACTTAACACAGGAGATTAAGGTTACCTCCGGTGATGAGTTAGAAAATCTTGCACATTCCATTAATGCTTTTATGGCATATATCAGAGAGGTTGTCCGTAATATTTCCGGCAACTCCAAAGAAGTAAACAACGCTTCTGCAGTGATGGCAACAGACTTAGTTAGTGCTCAGAGTGCCATTACCGACGTTTCTGCAATTATGGAAGAGATGTCTGCCGGCATGGAAGAAACTTCCGCAAGCTTATTTGAAATTAATGAAAGTGTAGAATCCGCATACTCCGAAATCATTGAAATCAATGATAAGGCAGAAGAAAGTGCAAGATATTGCTCTAGTGTAATGCAGAAGGCAAACGAAATTTCTGAAAAGAGTATGCAGACCAGAGAAGAAGCAATTCGTGAAACAGAAGAAGTGTCTGAGCGCATTGCACAGAAGATTGAGAAATCCAAACGAGTAGAGGAGATTAATGAATTGGTTGATGCGATTTTACAGATTTCAAGTCAGACCAATCTTTTATCCTTAAATGCATCCATTGAGGCTGCCCGTGCAGGTGAAAGCGGACGAGGCTTTGCTGTTGTTGCAGATGAGATCGGAAAATTAGCAAATGAGTGTCGTGATTCTGCCTCCAGAATCAGTGAAGTTAGCGGATATGTAATTTCTGCAGTAAATGAATTGGCAGAAGAAGCACGAAATATGGTTCGTTATTCCAGTCAGGAAATTGAAAAGAACTGTGATACGATTAAAGAAACCAGTGAAAGCTACAAGCAGGATGTTTATGAAATCGGAACAATGTTACAGCAATTTACGGTATCCTGTGAAACGGTAAAAACCGCGATGGATGGAATTAGAGAGGCTGTATCCGTAACAAATATTGCAATTGATGAAAGTACCAAGGGAATCGCAAGTACGGCGGAATCCTTATCAGAACTTGCAAGTACTTCTGAGGACATTAAGCAAAGAGCAAGCGGCAACGTAGATGTTGCAAATGCACTTGATGTAGAAGTAAATAAATTCAAATATTAAAAGAACCAAGGAATCCAGTATGGACATTTTAAAAGGAGCGGCTGTTTCTGCGGCGATAAAAGAAGAGTTATTGCAAAAAAGAAAGCAGCTTGGAGAGATTACACCGAAGTTGGCGATTATCCGAGTGGGAGAAAAGCCGGATGATGTCTCATATGAGAGAGGCGCCACGAAAAAAATGGAAAGTGTCGGCATTCAAGTGGAAAGCCATATTTTCCCGGAGGATATTTCAAACGAAGCGTTTTTTGATGCGTTTCAGAAAATCAATGCAGATAAAACAGTCGATGGCCTGTTAGTACTTCGTCCGTTGCCGTCTCACATTTGTGAAAAAGATTTAGAACGCTATATCGATCCGAAAAAAGATGTGGATGGTATCGGCATAGAAAACATGTCTAAAATCTATGCCGGTGACGAAAGCGGTTATGCTCCGTGTACAGCTCAGGCAGTTATGGAAATGTTGCATCACATCCATCTTCCGTTAGATGGAAAAAGAGTTGTTATCATTGGAAGAAGCCTTGTATTGGGAAGACCGTTGGCAATGCTTTTGTTAAAGGAAAATGCCACAGTTACAATCTGTCATTCCCATACCACAAATCTTAAACAGGTATGTAAAGAGGCGGATGTTGTAATTGCGGCAATCGGTAAAGCCAAGGCAATTACCCGAGAATATTTATCAGAGGGTGCGATGGTTATTGATGTGGGTGTAAACATGGATGAGGATGGCAAACTGTGCGGAGACGTGGATTTTGAAAATGTACAGGATATGGTTTCCTGCATAACCCCTGTCCCGGGCGGAGTGGGAGTTGTTACAACAACCGTTCTGGCAAAGCATGTCATTGCCGGCGCATTAGAAAAACAAAATCAGTAATACTATAACAGTTGAAGGAAATCGACGATACAGTATGAGACCGGATAAAAAAACGATTCATGAGTTTTATAAAAAATATAAGCAAAACCTGGATCAGGTTATGAAACTTGAGCAAGAGCAACGCATTCAAGGTGCCGATTTAATGGAATGGATTAATAAATATAAGGATCGTGCTCAAAAAATATATGAGTTGTTCTTAGAGAATGAAGAGGCTATTAAAAAGGTTTTGGAGCCGATTTTTTCAAAAGAAGTACCAATGGATGATGAATTGGCAACTGATTTTTTGGAAGAAATTCTGCAATTCCGAAATGAATTTTATGGGGATTCTTTGGTCAGTCATGAAGTCTTGAAGTATATTGTGGAGTTTTATGAAAAACAACCGGAAATCAATTTGGATAATTACATTATTTCGTTGGGCTTGATGGGGGCATATGAAGAAGTGCTCGCAACAAACGAGCATTTTAAACGTTCCGTAGAATACCATACAAAGATCACATCCTTCAAGGATTACTTTACGGTAACAGAAAATCCGGAAACGCAGAGACGAATTTTTTATTCTTTCTTTAATCGTGTTATTTCGGAAACGAAGTGCCGGGATTACAGCGTTGAGAAGATTCAACAATTTTTAGAAGAAGGACGAGCCTTTTATAAAGATGAGAAAAACCGTCAGGTAGAAGGATTTGATTTTAAAGGATACTATCGCGTTATCGGAATGAGGGCAATTTTTGCAACACTTACTTTGGCAGAAAACAATGCCGGTGCATCGCAGGAATTTATTGATAAAGCGTGTGAAATGGCGCTGGAGGAATTTGAACTGGAATCCCATTATGATGGAGAAGAAAATGATATTTCCGTTGTACGTTATTTAAACTATCATCTGGCGGCATATCGGAAAGGAAAGATTAGCGCCACAAAGGCCTTTGACGCTCTTTTTGAAAGATACAAAACCGTTGTGTCTCGGCCGAGAAATACAGAGAAACCACATCGTGATGCAGCATATTTTGAAGTGCTGAGTTCCTACAGCCCGGAAATGTTCTGCTTGTTGAAAGATTCCGAGTATTCGCGAGAAAAAAGAAAAGAGATTCAGGACGGAATTATCAAAGAAGTTATGAGCTTTTTTGCAGCGATTCCACCGGGAAAGCGAAACGATATTGCCAATGTTTTTATGCTAAATGCATTTAAAAAGGTATTGCCTTATTATGATATTACTTCAGAAAATCTGGAAAGTATTATGAAAGCGGCTATCACCAGGGAAAGCACAACAGCGATACATACGAACATGGTAAAAGCCATTGCAGCTGAAATTGTAAAGGCCATTATTGCAAAAAAACCGGAGCTGTTTGTGGGCTATTTGGGATGCTTATCAGCCGAAGAAGTGAAAGAGAAGAGAAATGACTTTTTGACTTATTCAAATATGGCGGCTTTTTGTCATGATATCGGAAAGTTGGCAATCGCAGATATTATTAATATCCAGTATCGGAAGATTACCGATACGGAGTTTGAAATGATACGGGAGCATCCGGGAATCGGAGAAGATATTCTCCGGGCGATACCATATTTGCGTCCGTTTGCGGATGTTGCATACGGTCACCACAAAAATTACAACGATGAAAAGGGTTATCCGCAGGAATTTCTACACAAGAAATCGGAAAATGCGATTTGGATTGATATTATTACCTTATCAGATTGTATTGATGCGGCGACGGATGCCAGAGGGCGTATTTATAAAAAAGCAAAATCCTTCGATGAAGTTTTACAAGAGTTTAAAGAAGGAGTTAATACTACCTATAACGGCGAGTTGGTCGAGCTTTTAAGCAACACCGAGAGCTTAAGAAAAACGATTCAGTATATTGTAAATGAAGGAAGAGATTCCTATCTTTTTGCGGTATATCGTCATATGGACAGATAAAAAAGCAGAGAACTTTTACCATCGGTAAGAGTTCTTTTTTTTGGAACAAACGCTTGAAAAAAAGGCAAATTCAAGGTACTCTAAAAGAGGAGAGAGGGATATTATGGGAAGACAGTCAAAGAAGAATATCAGATGGGACCGCTTAGATAATACGGCCAATGTTTTTCCTGTTGTTGCAGGGGAAAAACTTACCAATGTATACCGGGTAAGTGCGGTTTTAAAAGAAGAAGTCGATAAAGAAAAATTACAAAAGGCATTGGAAGTTGTGTTGGCCAAGTTTCCAATGTTTAATGTGCGTATGCGAATCGGATTTTTCTGGTACTATTTTGAAGAGAACGGAAAAGCAATGCCGGAGGTTGTGCAAGAGCAGCAATTTCCTTGCCGTTATATTCACGATTCACAAAACAACAGTTATTTGTTCCGCGTCACATACTTTGGAAAAAGAATTAATCTGGAAGTGTTTCATGCCGTAACGGACGGAATGGGAGCTTTAACCTTTTTAAAAGAATTGGTATGTCAATATATCGCATTTCGATATCAGTTAACCGTTGAAGATGAAGAGGCGTACCTTAGCAAAGACGTTTCTTTATCCAAAGAGGACGGATTTTTAAAGAATTATCGGGGAGCAAAGAAAAAAAGTTATAAAAAAGGTCGTGCGTACACCATTAAAGGAGAAAAATTATTGCCGGGTGAATTTGGGGTTGTTCATGGGCATATGAGTGTTTGCGCCTTAAAAAAAGTGGCAGAAAAATATGAGGTTACGTTAAACGAATTGCTTGTGGCCACCTTTATGTATGGGATTTATCATGAGCGATTAAACGGAAAAACGGAACCAAAACCGATTCGTGTTGCTGTTCCGGTAAATCTGCGGGGAATTTTTGAATCCCTTACCATGAAGAATTTTTTTGCAGTTGTATCTGCAGAAATGTACGCAGACAGAAGAGAAGAATATACCTTTGCGGAAGTTTTGGAAAAAACAAAATGCAGTTTGCGGGAACAGATTACGAAAGAGAATCTGGAAAACATTTTTTCTTATAATGTTTCCAATGAAAAGGCGTGGATTGCAAGAACGGTCCCGTTGCCGATAAAAAATATTTGTATCAAGCTGGTGTATAACAACACAGCCTTGGCAAATACTACCACAATGACCAATATTGGTAATCAAAAACTACCGGATGAATATATGCAATACGTAGATTATTTTTATGGGCTTTTGGCAATGTCTAAAGGACAGTTTTTAAAAGGAACGATTTGTTCAACCGGTGATGACATGGTGGTTTCTTTTTCCTCTATGTTAGCAGACACATCAATCCAACGATGCTTTTTTGCAACCCTGGCAGCAGAGGGGATTGAGGTTTTGATCGAAACGAATGGAGTATACAATGAGCTATTGTAAGCAATGTAAGATACATGTAAACGACCCGGTCAATGTTTGTCCGTTGTGTCGTTGTGCAGTAAAAAAAGACGGAACTGAAGAATGGAAATACCCGCAAATCAGTCAGAGAAGAAGAAAAAGACAGCTGGCATTGAGAATTTATTTTGCGGCAGCAGTCGTATTGCAAGCGGTCTGTTTTTACTTAAATACAAAAATACTGACCCAAATGCAGTGGAGTTTATGGACGCTGGCAACCTTTGCCATGGCATATACGGTTCTACGGATGATAATATCCAATCGTACCGGTTATAGAAGCATGACAATCGGACTAACAATATTTGCAACTGCATATATTGTACTAGTCGATTACGAACTGGGATTTACGGGCTGGTCTTTAAATTATGTTTTGCCGGCAAGCATTATTTTGTTAAATATTGCAGTCATCGTAATGATATTTGTCAACAGACGTAACTGGCAAAGTTATTTGATGGTGGAATTATTTTTAATTCTTTGCAGTGGTGTTCCTATGTTATTGATATGGTTGAATATTACAACCGAAACCTGGTTGTCATATGTGGCATTATGGTTTAGTATCGGTCTGTTTTTCTGCACTACGGTTGTTGGAGGAAGAAAAGCAAAGACGGAGTTAAAGAGACGCTTTCATATTTAAACGAAAAAGGACTTTTTTAAAGTAGCAGAAGATGATATAATACTGTATATGCGTTTTCAAAAGAAAGGGATAGTGTATGGAAAAACGATTTGAAAAATATCTTTTGGTTCCAAGCATAGCAGCAATCGTGCTTATTCCGGTAAATATATTAATGTATTACAAGAACGTGGCGACGGGTTTTATGTTGACTTGCGGTCTTTTATTCTATGTACTTTTAACACTGGCAATTTATTTTGGTTTCAGAAAGAAATACACAAAAAAATTATTCCATTTTGCCAGTACATTTGGTGACAAGCAAAAGGGACTTTTGGAAGAGTTGGATGTTCCGTTTGTTTTGTTAGATGCGGATGGAAAAGTTACCTGGCAGAGCAATCGATTTGTCAGCTTTTTTGGAACGGACAATGACTTCCATAAGTCCATTACATCTATTTTTTCAGGCATTACAAAAGATCTGTTAAATAAGGTTCCGGATGAACATCATATGGACATGACCTACGAAGATGGCTTTTTCCATGTGGTTATTAAACGCTCTTATATGACAGATGAGCTTACGGAAAAAGATGTTGAAAATATTGATGAAATCGAGTTTTATTATGCAGTTTACTTCTACGATGAAACCCGTTTGCAGGAGAGCTTGCAGGAAATCAAAGACCAGAAATTGGTATGTGCTTTGGTTTATGTAGATAACTATGACGAAGCGATGGCAAGTATCGAAGAAGTTAAGCGCTCATTGTTGACAGCGTTAATCGAAAGACGAATTAACAAGTATTTTACCAACGTTGACGGTATTGTTAAGAAGGTAGATAAAGATAAGTATTTTGTATTGTTTAAGCGAAAAAATCTTCCAGCCCTGGAAGAAGATCGTTTTAGCCTGATTGAAGATGTAAAGACGGTTAAAATCGGAAACGAAATGTCTGTTACATTATCCATCGGTGTTGGAAACAGTGACGGAACACAGGCTCAGTTGTATGAATATACCAGTGCAGCCATTGACCTTGCGTTGGGTCGAGGCGGTGATCAGGTTGTTGTTAAATCGGCAGAAAAAATATCTTATTATGGCGGAAAGACACAACAGGTTGACAAGTCTACCCGAGTTAAGGCCAGAGTTAAAGCCCAGGCTTTAAGAGAGATTTTTGAAATCAAGGATCAGATTCTGGTTATGGGACATCCGATTGGAGACGTAGATTCTTTTGGTGCGTCTGTCGGTATTTTCCAGGCGGCAACAGCACTTGGCAAAAAGGCACACATTGTTATTGACGATGTGAATACATCTCTCCGGTCCATTAAAGATTTATACACAGAAGCAAACGGCTTCCCGGCCACAATGTTTATTTCCGGCGAGGAAGCAAAAAATATTATAGAAAAAAATACGGTTGTGGTTGTGGTAGATACAAACCGTGCGTCCTATACGGAATGCCCGGGGCTTTTGGAATTGGCAAAAACCATTGTTGTGTTTGACCATCACCGACAGGGAACAGAGGCAATCGACAATGCAGTTCTGTCTTACATTGAACCGCATGCGTCTTCAACTTGTGAAATGATTTCTGAGGTATTGCAGTATTTCTCAGATAACATTAAATTAAGTGCATTAGAAGCGGATACTTTATATGCAGGTATTTTGGTTGATACCAATAACTTTATGATGAAGACCGGTGTACGTACCTTTGAAGCCGCAGCATACTTAAAACGATGCGGAGCCGATGTAAGCCGTGTTCGAAAGATGATGAGAAACGACTTTGATGCATATACAGCAAAGGCAGAGGCAGGAAGAAGCGTAGAACTTTATCGCGAGGATTATGCCATTGCAGCTTTTTCCGGAGAGAATATGGCTTCTCCGACGATTGTTGCAGCACAGGTTGCAAATGAATTGCTGGACATCGTGGGAATTAAGGCGTCTTTTGTATTGACCCGTTTCCAGGAAAAGATTTTTATCAGTGCACGAGCAATTGACGAAGTGAATGTGCAGATTATTATGGAAAGACTCGGTGGCGGCGGTCATCTGAACGCTGCCGGAGCACAATTAGTCGGAATGTCTCTGGAGGAAGCAACTGAAGTTGTGAAAAATACCCTTGATGAGATGCTTCAAAAAGGGGACATTTAAGGTGAGGAGAAACAAATGAAGGTTATTTTGTTACAAGATATAAAAACATTAGGAAAAAAAGACGATGTGGTTGAAGTTAGTGCCGGTTATGCGAGAAACCTTTTAGTAAAAAAGCAGGCATTAGAAGCAACCGGTAAGAATTTAAACGATTTAAAATTACAGCATCAGCATGCAGACAAAGTTGCACAGGAACAGTACGAAGCTGCACAGGCTTTGGCAGAAAGTTTAAAAGACAAGGTTGTAACTGTTCGTATTCGCAGCGGTTCTGACGGAAGAATTTTCGGATCCGTTTCCACCAAAGAAATTGCAGCCGCAGCAAAAGAGCAGTTAGGCTTAGAATTAGACAAGAAAAAAATGGTTTTGGAAGAGGGAATTAAATCCTTAGGAGTGACAGAAGTACCTGTGAAATTACATTCGAAGGTAGTGGGTACGCTTCGCGTTAAAGTAGTAGAGGGATAATCTTTTTTAGAAACAAGAAGGAGGAATCAACGATGGAAGATGTTTTGGTCAAACGAGTAATGCCGCATAGCCTTGAGGCAGAGCAATCCGTCATCGGTTCCATGATTATGGATAAAGAAGCCATTGTTGTTGCATCGGAAATCGTTACTGCGGATGATTTTTATAGTCAGCAGTATGCGGTTTTGTTTGAATCAATGGTAGAAATGTATAATGAAGGCCAGCCTGTAGATTTGATTACGTTACAAGCAAAGCTGAAAGAAAAAGGTGTTCCTGCACAGGTCAGCAGTTTGGATTATGTGCGCGAATTACTGGCAAACGTTCCAACATCTGCGAATATCCGTTATTATGCAAATATTGTAATGGAAAAAGCAGTAGAGCGTCGTTTGATAAAAATAACAGAAGGCATTGCAAATGATTGTTACAACGGAACAGAGCCATTGGAAACGATTTTGGCAGAGACCGAAAAACAGGTTTTCGGTTTGCTTCAGAATCGATCCGGCGGTGAATATGTACCGATTAAGCAGGTTGTATTAAATGCGTTATCTAAGATCGCCCTTGCGTCAAAGCAGGCAGGTGCGGTGACGGGTATTCCAACCGGATTTATTGATTTGGATACACGTACTGCCGGACTTCAGCCGTCCGATTTAATTCTTTTGGCGGCAAGACCTTCTATGGGTAAAACAGCAATTGTACTAAATATTGCACAGCATATTGCTATTAATCAGGGCTTGGCAACAGCAATTTTCAGCTTGGAAATGTCAAAGGAACAGTTGGTAAACCGTTTCTTATCCGCCGAATCCAGAATTGATGCACAGTTAATCCGAAATGGTAACCTTTCTCCGGAAGAATGGACCCGATTGGTAGAGGGCGCAGGGGTTATTGGTGAATCTAAGTTGATTATCGATGATACACCGGGAATTACCATCAATGAATTACGTTCCAAATGCAGAAAATATAAATTGGATCATGACTTAAAGATTGTTATCATCGACTACTTACAGTTGATGTCCGGAAACGGAAAAACCGAATCCAGACAGCAGGAAATTTCCGAAATTTCCCGTGCATTGAAGGCACTTGCAAGAGAATTAAATGTGCCAATTATCGCATTGTCACAGTTAAGCCGTCAGGTAGAACAACGACCGGATCACAGACCAATGTTATCAGATCTTCGTGAATCCGGAGCTATCGAGCAGGATGCCGACGTGGTAATGTTTTTATACAGAGATGAATATTACAACAAAGATTCGCCGGACAAAGGAACGGCCGAACTAATCGTTGCAAAACAGAGAAACGGCCCAACCGGAACCGTTCGTCTGGCTTGGATTGCAGAAAATACACGTTTTGCAAACTTGCAACAGGATTATACACAGTATTAAAAATTGTAGAATGAAACAGGTAAAAATCGAAAAATGATTTTTACCTGTTTTTTTTAGGGAAAGATGCGATGAAAAGAAGTTGAGACAAGCTGTGAAAATGGAGTAAAATAAGACTGTAGTTATGATAAAGGGGGAGTTAATGTGTTAAGAAAACGATATACGATAACCGAAGCAGCGGATGTTTTAAATTTAAGAACCCATACTCTGCGATACTGGGAAGAGGAACTTCAATTAGAAATTCCCCGAAACGAGATGGGCCATCGGGTTTATTACGAAGAACAAATCGAGATGTTTAAAGAGATAGGGGCATTAAAAGAGCAGGGGTATCAGCTAACTGCCATTCGTATGCAGCTGCAAAATAAAAAAGAATATGGATATGACAACTACCAGGAGTCGCAAAGAGAAAGAAGCTTAATCTCCAGAGAACAGGAAATAGATAAAAAATCGATTAAATTCGAGCAGTTCCAATTATTAATGAATGAAATTGTCCGACAGGCGATGGAAGAAAATAATCAACTTTTATGTGCAACGTTAGAAGAACGTATTTTAAAAGAGATGAACTATTTGATGCGAGAGCAGGAAGAAAATGCGAGGGAACGGTACTTGGAATTGGATCGAATGCTTCGTCAGTTGGTACAGAAAAAGATGGCGCAAAAGAGAGAAAAGAAATTTTTAACGGGTAGAAAAAAAGAGGCTGTTACAAAATGCAGTCCCTTGACCAACACTTTGTAACAGCCTCTTATGTTATGTATTATTCTTCTGTGATTGCTCCAACAGGACAAGCACCTGCACAAGCGCCACAAGATACACATGCAGAAGCGTCAATAACGTATTTTCCGTCACCAGCAGAAATAGCGCCTACTGGACATCCGCCTTCACATGTTCCACAAGATACACAAGAATCTGTAATTACATATGCCATAATTATACCCTCCTTAAAAAATAAATGTGTGTAGGATTAAACCCTAATATATTCTAGTACATTTTTTTGAATATTTCAAGATGAAATAGGATATTCATTGATTTTTTCAAAAAAATGAATTATAATGCAACCATGACAAAAAAGGAGGTAATAAAAATGGCACAGGTAACAAAACAGACTATGATCGGTGAATTATTACACATTGATGCTGATGTTGCACCAATTCTTTTAAGCATTGGAATGCACTGCTTAGGATGTCCTTCTGCACAGATGGAAAGCATTGAAGAAGCAGCAGCAGTACACGGTGTTGATGCAGACGAATTAGTAAATACAATTAATGAATTTTTAGCTAATAAATAAGCAAAAAAAACAGAGTGTTGCAAATCCGGTGAATTTCACTTGGGAAGCAACACTCTTTTTTTTATAAGTTTTTTAAAATCTGTAATGCCTGACGGGAAAGAACTTTCTGGTTGTGTTCGTTAAAATAAGCTTCCATCGCAGAAGAATAGGAGCCTTGGCGACCGTATTCTGACAAGGTGTTACAAACACGGTGAAATTCTTCTAAACTATGGTCTCCTTTGTGTAAAACCAGGCAATATTGTTGATTTTTAATGTCATGGTATAAATCGTTATTACCATGATAATAATTACCAATAAATGATGCGACACGAATCACTTCATCCAAAGAATTAAAAATCATAAGTTTGGAAACGTTTTGATTTTTTGTTTCCTTAGAAGGTTCTTCCGAAACTTCCTTTTGCTTCTGGGTAGCAGATAAGAGCTTTTCCAGGCCGGAGTTAACAGTTTCGGCAATGGAGTGTAACTCTGAAAGATCTTTTTCGGTGGAAGGGCTTTCTTCGTTGGATTTATGATTTTTAATTTTCTTAAACAGGTTCATGATTTCTTCAGCACCTTCTAAAACCGGAGCAGAATGTTCTTGGGTAATTTCCGGAACATCTTCTTCAGAAGGCGGAGAAAACTGTGAAAATCTGGAATCTAATTCTTCCGGATATTCGACCTTTGTAATAATCAAAATAATTGATTCTGACGGAAGCGGAATAGCTTCTATCATCAGCGGAATGTTGTCAGCCTCGAAACCGAATTCGTAAGCTGCCTGCTGCATCATTTCCCGAAAGAGGGACTTTGCTTTTTCGGTTCCGTATGCCAGCTCGCTGAGCTTTAATTGACGGTCGGCCAAATCTTCTTTGGTCAAAGTGCAACGAATCTGAGTATCATTTACTTTTTCAATTTTCATAAAATCACTTCCTTACTTTGAAATTGACGTAAACAGTACTATTATAAACATTACCCCAAATACTGTAAAGATATTCTTATACATAGTATGCAAAAAATGCCTTAGGGTAACTTGATTATAATGAATTATAAAAGATGCGTCAAGCAACGTGCGGCAGATTTAATAAACATTTAATACTTGTCAAAAAATGGAAAATGTTAAAAAAAGATGTTGCATTTGTGAAAATAATGTGATATACAGAAGAAAGAGGTGAAGAAACCTTCGGGGAGGGAGTGAGAACTATTAGCGCAGCAATCATTCCAAATAAGTATGAGTATATCAAGACTCTGGGACAGGGAAAGGATAATGTAACTTATTTGGTAAGACATAAGCAATTGGGCATTTTTCTGGCTATGAAAACATTATCTGAGTGTTCTTCCGGGCCGGCGCAATTGTATCAGGAATTGACTTTAATGAAAAGTCTTAATCATCCGGGAATCCCTAAAATAATCGATGTAATTCAAAAGGAGAATCTATACGTGGTACAGGAATTTATTCCAGGTGCCTCATTGGGGGAATTTCTGTCATGCAATATTTCTTTGCAACAGTTTCTGTCCGTTTCAGGACAATTAATCAGCATAATTAACTATCTTCATAATCAGGGAAAGGATCCGGTTTTATATTTGGATTTCAAGCCGGAACACATACGAATTTGTGGAACACAAGTGTATTTATTGGATTATGGAATGGCATCGCATTGCGAGAACGGAAAAGTAAATAATTTATATTACGGAACGGAAGAGTATTCCGCACCGGAGGTGAAGAAATACCACTATGCGACCGTTCAATCGGATGTGTTTAGTTTGGGAAAAATTATGGAAATGATGATGAGATACACAATTGCAAAATCTTATTGCGAGAAAGTGAAGATGCAGCAGGTTCAGAATATAATCCGTTGCTGCACCAAAGAAGAAGAAGAGCTGCGATACAAAAATGTAAAAGAAGTCTTGTCTGAATTAAGACGGGCGGATAGAAGGTGGCAGAAAAGTCTGCAAATAGAACAACTTCACCAACAGTCAACAATTGCGGTAATCGGAACCCATCATGGGGTTGGAACAACACATATTGCTGCGGGAATTGCTTACTGCCTGAATATGTCCGGAATGGAAGGGATATATGTTGAACAGACAGCAAACCAGTGGTTGAGGCAGAGCAGTATTATCGACAATGAAAAGATGGAAGAACGAAAAAAGATAACGGATCTAATCCGGAAGGGCAGATTTGTCGGACTGCCTGCATATGGTCCTTATTATGAACCGGTTTTACCCAAACAGGGAATTTTTGTGAGGGATTTGGGCGTACTGTGGGACGGTTTTTGCCCGGAAGCTTATGACAGAGTACTTATTGTTTTGGGATGCCGTTACTGGGAAGAAGAATTATCGTTGCAATATATAAAACGTTTTTGCGGAGAAAAGAATTGTATCTTTATATGCTCCGGAGGAGAGCTTCACCGTGTGTATTATTTGGCTAAAAAGTCCGGAGAATGCATTTATTCCTGGGGGTATGATAAGGATCTGTTTCACATTTCACGCGAGAAGTTAAGAATAATAAACCGCATGTTGAGAAAGGAAGAAGATGCATAAGAATGAGGATGACAAAAAATCTCCGATTGGGGTTTTCTCATATCAGGGCCACGCAGGAGTGACACATTTGGCACTGATGATGGCATCGTATTTTTCTTCAAAAAAAGGACGAACGGTCTGGTATCTGGAACTGGAGAACCAATATTGTATTGAAGGGATTTGCAGTGCATTAAATGGTCGCTATATTGGGAAAAGGGGAGAGTTTGTTGTTGATAGGATTACTTTTTTCCCAAATTTAACGATTCAAAAAGCAACCGCAATTTTAAATCGTGCACCGGGAATCGTATTGATTGATTTTGGTATTATGACACCGGAAAAAGAGAATTTGTTGAAAAGCTGTCAAAAACGTTTTTTGATGAGTGACCTTTCGCTTTGGAAGCAGGAAAAATATTTAGAAATTTTTTTTGAAAAAATGAAGCGGGATGGTAAGGTTTGGGATAAAAATATCTGTTTTTTCGGTAAGCGGTATGCGGGAAAAGTTGCATGGAAAACAAAAGAAAAAATAGAGGTTCTAAAACCGGTGGATACACCGTTTACGTTAAGGAAAGAAGATGTCAGTCAAATTCTGCGCTTATTAAATTAACAAGGAAAAAATATATCACATTAGGCAAACTAGGGGTTATGGGATGAATAATTATCAATTAGACGAGCTAATTTTTGAGTTAGAAGTATACAGACACAAAGGAGCTGTAATTTGTCTTTCCGGACGGGCAAGCACGCCGGCGGAAGTAGCAAAGGCGATTCTTGTAAATGAAAGCGGATGCTATATGCGCGATTACATTACAGACGGAGAAGGCAAGATAAAAGAAATTCATTTTGATAAGGTGAACGAATAAAGATTGTAAGCCAATGCCAAGTCAACCAAAAGGGCGCGTTTGTAAAAAAGAGCAGACGCGCCTCTTTTTTTATGATATTTTCAAAGAAAGAGTAAAATGATATAATGTGCTTAAGAATTTTGGATAACATATAAAGTACAGGAGCAAAAACAATGAACAAAGAAAAAAGACTGGCACCGATTTTTGCGATCGTTTCCTTCGTTGTGGTGTTGATGTTAATTGTCATCGGCAACTATTTCGTAAAAAAATATTCTCCGTCGGATGAGATGGCGAATCTATATGAGTATTTCGGAACGATGGAAGAGGAAGAAATGTCCATTGTTTTTGATGGAACCATATTAAAGGGGCAAGCCCGCTATTTCAATGATTATGTATATTTATCGTACGAATTTGTGCGTGATTTTATAAATCCAAGATTTTATTGGGATTTTAACGAAAAACTGTTATTGTACACGACAACCGATACGATTATCCGAACACAGCCTTCTACTGCAGATTATTATGTAGGAAATAAAAAGGTGACCGGCGATTTTGGCGAGATTGTTAAGATGGAAGCCGGTCGGGCATATATTCATATCGGATATGTGGACTTGTATTCTGATTTTACCTATGAGGTATACACGGAACCGAATCGAGTGGTTCTTGAGACAAAAAGCAGAACTCTTCATCAGATGACCGTGAAAAAAGATGCTGAGATTCGCACGTTTGCAGGGATAAAGAGCCCGATTTTAAAAAGTGTGAACAAAGGGGAATCGGTAGAGGTATTAGGAGATTCCGGCAAGTGGACCAAGGTACTTACAAAAGATGGAATGATTGGATACGTGAAAGATAAAGCACTAGGCAAATCTGTTACGGAAGAGATTGTGGTAGAGGTTACAAAAGAAGATTTTGAACATCGATTTGCGGAAGGCCCGGTGTGTATGGGTTGGCATCAGGTTGACGTAAAGGCAAATAATGATAGGATTGAAGAAATTTTGGATATGGCCAGTGGACTTACGGTGATTTCACCGACCTGGTTTTATTTAAATGATAATTACGGCGGAATCGGTTCTCTTGCAAGTAAAGATTATGTGGACTACTGCCATTCCCGGGGAATTGAAGTTTGGGCACTGGTTAACAATCTGACGGATAGTAGTGTGGATACAACCGAAGTGCTTACGCATACCTCTTATCGGGAGAATCTCGTAAACAAGTTAATCAGTGCAGCAATAGAATTTAAGCTGGATGGTATCAATCTGGATTTGGAAGCCCTTGAACGGCAGGCAGAAGTGGGGGATGCTTATGTGCAGTTAATTCGGGAGTTGGCGTTAAAGTGCCATGCCAATGGTTTGACCTTATCTGTTGATAACTATGTTCCCACAGCATATACTGCGTTTTATGACAGAGCCCAACAGGCCTTGTATGCGGATTATATTATGGTTATGGCGTACGATGAGCATTATGCCGGTTCCGAGGCAGGCAGCGTATCTTCTTACGGTTTCGTGGAACAAGGGATTACAGAAACATTAAAAGAAGTACCGAAAGAACAAGTGGTGTTAGGGTTGCCTTTTTATTGCAGAGTATGGGTGGAAATTCCGGAATATGACGAAAATGACCAGCTGGTATCTGTTAATGTAAAAAGTACTTCCTATGGAATTGCCGGTGCAGAACAAGTGATGGCGGACTATGGAGTAGAGCCGTTATGGGACGAAACGGTTGGTCAGTATTATGTACAATTTGAAGCAGATGGAAAAGTTTATAAAATCTGGTGGGAGGAAGAACGTTCTTTAGAGTTAAAGTTACAGTTGATGGAAAAATATGATCTTGCCGGTGTATCTTTTTGGAAACTGGGACGGGAAAGAAGTCAGACCTGGGATATGATTGAACAATATTTAAGATAATAAAAATTTAGAAGAGAAATGATACAGGCACCTGCGGCATAAAATAAAATGCCGGAGGTGTTTTTTATGAAAAGAGCAGAAAAAATAATGGGGCTTTTGGTGCTTTTAATGACAGCGCTGGGAACAAGGATAACGGGAGACGCGTATTTAAAAACACAAGGAGAAGTGCAGGTTGAGTCCGGGGTGATTGTAATTGATCCCGGACATGGGGGGAAAGATCCCGGAAAGGTAGGGTGTCATAACGAAATTGAAAAAGACATCAATTTAGCAATCGCAATGCTTGTTGTAGAGCAATTGGAAGAAAAAGGATTTGAAGTCATTTTAACACGCAGTGCGGACACAACGGCCACCGGAATTTATGATTCTACAAAAAATGAGGATATGCAAAAAAGGGTATCGGTTATTAACGAAGCGAAGCCGGTTTGTTGCGTCAGCATTCATCAAAATAGTTATACGCAGTCCGGAGTTCGCGGAGCACAGAGCTTTTTTTATCCGGACTCTGAGGAAAGTAAAAAATTGGCAAATTGTATTCAGCGGGCGTTAATAGAACGGGCAGACCCTAATAACACAAGAAAAATAAAGGAAAACAAGGATTATTACTTGTTAAAGCAAACGACCTGCCCGACAGTTATTGTGGAATGCGGATTTTTGAGTGATGAAGATGAATCCCTGAAACTTAAGGATCCGGCCTATCAAAGCCTGCTTGCAACGGCAATTGTTGAGGGGATTTTGGAATATGTCGATTCAAAGTAATTTTTGTGGGTAAAATAGGATAGATAGTTGCGATATAGATGAAAAATGTTATAATAAAAACATGAAAACTACGATTATTAAAGTGGATCCATCCAGCATTAAAGCAGAAGATATGAAAAAAGCCGGTGCGTTAATCAAAGCCGGTGAATTAGTGGCTTTTCCCACAGAGACCGTATACGGACTTGGCGCAGATGCCCTAAAGGAGGAAGCATCGAAAAAAATTTATGCGGCAAAGGGAAGGCCAAGCGATAATCCGCTGATTGTGCATATTGCAGACTTTGAAGCACTAGAAGAGATTGTTGAGGTTCTTCCTAAGGAAGCAAAATTATTGGCGGATGCGTTTTGGCCGGGGCCGCTTACCATGCGATTTATAAAAAACAGCCGTGTGCCGGATGGTACAACAGGCGGGTTGAATACGGTTGCAGTGCGAATGCCGAATCATCCCATTGCCTTGGAATTCATCAGGGCAGCAGGCGGATACATCGCAGCACCCAGCGCCAATCGTTCCGGAAGGCCTAGCCCGACTCTTGCAGAGCATGTTGCAGAAGATATGGACGGAATTATTCCCATGATTATTGATGGCGGACAGGTCGGAATCGGGATCGAATCTACGATTGTGGATTTGGCAGAAGATGAAATCAGCATCCTTCGTCCGGGATTTATCACGAAAGAAATGTTGGAAGAAGTACTGGGTCAGCCTGTTGTGTTTGATAAAGGCATTGACGGGTGTCATCCGGATGTGCAACCAAAAGCTCCGGGTATGAAGTATCGTCATTATGCACCAAAAGCAGAAATGGTTATTATTGATGGAGATTTGGACAGAGTTGTTGCTTATATCAACAAAGAGTCTGAAAGACTGCTTGCGGAAGGCAAAAAAGTTGGTGTTATGGCAACGGAGGAGACTGTTTTACAATACAAAGCTACCGATATTAAGTCCATGGGCTCCAGAAAAAATCCGGGAAGCCTGGCCTATAATTTCTATAAGATATTACGAGAGTTTGATGACGAAGAAGTGGATTTCATTTTTTCGGAAGGGCTTGGAGAAGACGGCGTTGAACATGCTGTCATGAATCGGATGATTCGTGCGGCAGGACACAAAAAGATTCAATTATAGGGGATTACCATGAAAGCGATTGAAAAATTAATTTTTGTGGACGATCAAGGCAATGAGCGTGCCGCAATGTCAAAGGCAATTTTTGAAGAAGAATACGGGGTAAAAGAAATAGAAGTACAGGCCCGCGGAATTGTCGTGTTATTTCCGCAACCGTTAAATCAAAAAGTAAAAGTACTTTTGGCGGGAGACGGACTGGATATGGAAGGTTTTACCAGTCGGGAATTAACGGAAAGTGATTTTTCCGAAACCACCTTGATTTTAACCATGGAAACAAGGCAGAAAGAAAGTATTTTGAAGAAATTTCCGAATGCGATTCATGTTGAAATTTTAACCGATATTACGGGAGATGAGCTGGAGATTATGGATCCGTACGGCGGTGAGTTGCCAATGTACGGACTGTGTTATCAGTCGCTTCGTATTATTATAAAAAAATTAGCAATTTTATTGAGCAAAGGAGAAAAATAATGTCAAAGGTTATCGTTATGGATCATCCGCTGATTCAACACAAAATCGGTTGGATTCGCAGAAAAGAATTGGGCTCTAAAGAATTTCGTAAATTAATTGGCGAAATTGCAATGTTAGAATGTTATGAGGCCACCAGGGATTTGGCGCTGGAAGACGTAGAGATCGAGACTCCGATTTGTACCACAACCGTAAAGGAATTAAAAGGTAAAAAGCTTGCAGTGGTTCCGATCTTAAGAGCCGGTCTTGGTATGGTAGATGGTATGCTTGCCATGATTCCGGCAGCAAAAGTAGGACACATTGGTTTATACCGTGACCCGGAAACATTACAGCCGGTGGAATATTACAGTAAATTACCGGAAGATTGCGGAGAGCGCGAAGTGTTTGTCGTTGACCCGATGCTGGCAACAGGTGGTTCTGCTGTAGCGGCTATCCAGATGCTAAAAGATAAAGGTGTAAAAAATTTACATTTCTTATGCGTGATTGCAGCTCCGGAAGGTGTAGCGGCAATGCAGGAAGCGCATCCGGATGTAGACATGTATATTGGGGCATTAGATGAACGCTTAAATGAGCATGGATATATTGTGCCTGGCTTAGGAGATGCCGGTGACCGTATTTTTGGAACAAAGTAGGAGGAAAGTTATGAGCGACAAAAGACAAGATTACATATCATGGGATGAATATTTTATGGGCGTTGCAATTTTATCGGGTATGCGTTCAAAAGATCCGAATACACAGGTCGGAGCATGTATTGTAAGTGAAGATAATAAGATTTTATCCATGGGTTATAACGGCTTCCCAAAAGGCTGTTCCGATGACGAATTTCCATGGAACAGAGATGGTGAGCCGCTGAGCAACAAATATTTTTATACCGTACACAGTGAATTAAATGCAATTTTGAATTATCGTGGCGGAAGCTTAGAAGGCGCGAAGCTTTATGTTTCTTTATTCCCATGTAATGAATGTGCAAAAGCCATTATTCAGTCGGGAATTAAAACAATCGTTTACGACAGTGATAAATATGCCATGACACCATCTACCATTGCGTCAAAGAGAATGCTTGATGCGGCAGGTGTCCGTTATTACAAATATACCCACACGGGAAGAGAAATTTCGATGAACTTATAGGAGACTTGGGGATATAATATAAATAAGTCCGAGGAAGTAAAGGGAAGAAGAATGAAGGAATTGTGGGAATTATATACCTCGTTTTTTAAAGTCGGACTGTTAACGTTTGGGGGCGGCATGTCCATGCTCCCAATGTTGCAGTCCGAAATTGTTGGAAAAAAACAGTGGGTAACAGAAGAGGAATTATTAAACTATTTTGCGGTGGGACAGTGTACACCGGGAATTATTGCAGTCAATACGGCTACCTTTGTAGGACACAAAAAAAGAGGGGTTATAGGTGCTGCGGTGACTACGTTAGGTGTCATATCTCCGTCTATTATCATCATTTTGCTGATCGCTGCATTTTTTGGCAATATCAGTACGATTCCGATGGTGCAAAATGCTCTGTGGGGGGTACGTATTGCGGCGAGTGCATTGATTTTAAATTCCATTGTTAAACTTTGGAAGGCGGGTGTTAAAAATGTATTTGGTGTCTGCATGTTCTTGTTTGCGTTTTTAACGGTGGGAGTGTTTGGAATTACCAGTATATTCGTGGTTGTTGGTGCAATTCTTGCAGGCAATTTATATGGTATGGTTAAACAGCGTCATGAAAAATCTCTGACACAGAAAGGAGATCAGTAATGACCTATATCTATTTATTTTTTGAATTTTTTAAAGCCGGACTTTTTGCAATTGGCGGCGGAATGGCAACGATTCCGTTTTTATACGAAATATCAGCCAGACGGGGCTGGTTTAGCACCGCACAATTAATTGATATGATTGCTATTTCTGAATCAACACCGGGACCAATCGGTGTAAATATGGCGACCTTCGCCGGATATATGACACGAGGAATAATAGGAGCATTGGCGGCAACTTTTGCGCTTGTTTTACCGTCCTATATTATCGTTTTAATTATTGCAAGAATTTTGGATAAATTTCAGAAAAGCACTATTGTAAAGCGTTCTTTTGACGGCTTACGCCCTGCGGTTGCGGGACTGTTGAGTGCGGCAGCACTTGGAATTTTCAAAGTATCTTTATTTACCGAAGCAGGAAATACCGTCTTGAGTTGGATTTTAGCCATCGATCTAAAGGCATTTATTCTTTTTGTGACAATGTTTTTGGCTGTTGTTTTCTGGAAAAAGCACCCAATTGTTTACATTGTCGCCGGTGCGGTGCTTGGAATTGTCTTGAATTTTTAAGAAAACAATGAAATCCTTTGTCAAATGTGGACACAAAAGGCAAAGTGTTATATAATTATAAGGATAGTAGTTTATAAAAATAAAGGTTTATGAGAACGAGAAATAGGCAAAAAGAACGCAGAGAATTAGTAGAAAATTATTCGTTTGTTCTGCAGTTTGGATTGAATATGATAGTACCCATTTTCGGATGCACATTATTAGGGGCATATCTGGATGACAAGTGGTCGCTAAATTATTTGTGTATTGTGGGTTTTGTGATGGGTGCGGCCGCGGGATACACCAGTATTTATAAGATGTTAAAGAAGCGGTTTAGAAAAGATAAAAAGGAGAATGAGGATGAAAAGCATCCTTAATTATTTGAAGCGGCTAAATGATGCACTACCAATGCTTGTGGCAACGATTTTGGTATATGGTCTAATCGTATTGGTAACCGGCGTTTGGTTTTTTGAAAACAAGCTAAAGTATGCGGTTGGATTATTATTCGGAATCGGACTGGCTATATTTTATGCAATCAGTTTGGCCTCGTCCATATTGCGGGCAATAGAGGTAAGCGATAAAAAAGGAGAGCGGATGATAGCCGCCAGAGGAATCGGCAGATACCTTGTGGTGGTGGCCATTACTTTTTTGATGTGCTATTTAAAAATCGGAGCAATCGGGACGTGGTTTGTGGGGGTTATGGGATTAAAGGTTTCAGCGTTGTTGCAACCGTTTATCCAAGATAAAATGTTAAAGAGGAAAGGAAGGTGAACGAATGGATTATTATTTGCTTGCGGCTCAAAAAGAAGTAGACTTTATGATACACGGGGTCTTTTCTTATGAGCTTTTCGGGCAGACGCTATGGATTACTACGACGCATGTGTGTATGTCGATTATTTTATTGGCGTTAATCGGTTTTGCGATTATTGTAAAAGTAAAAGTGCGAAAAGCAGATCCGAGAGTGGCATCAAAGGGACTGGTAAATGTTGCGGAAAAAATAGTGGAAATGCTTGATGGAATGGTAAAAAACACAATGGGTGAGAAACGATATCGGCCATTTGTGAATTATATCGGTACCATATTTGCATTTATATTGATAAGTAACATATCCGGTATTTTTGGATTGCGGCCACCGACCGCGGACTTTGGCGTAACGTTTCCATTGGCGTTGATGTCGTTTACGGTAATTCATTTCCAAGAGTTTAAAAACAAGAAGCTAAAAGGAGTCATCGCAGGATTGTGCGACCCTTGGCCGTTCTGGGCACCGATTAATTTGATTGGTGTACTTGCGGTTCCGGTGTCATTATCCTTGCGTTTATTTGCAAATGTGCTTTCCGGTACGGCGATTATGGCGCTGGTATATATCTTGCTAAACAAATTCGCAATATTGTGGCCGGCAGCACTGCATGTATATTTTGATCTCTTTTCGGGCGCCATTCAGACATACGTATTCTGTATGTTAACCATGACTTACATTACCGACACCTTCGGTGATGAATAACATTATTTTAGGAGGATTTTTTTATGAACATTAATGGAGTAGACTTAATTAAAGCTTTTTCAGCACTTGGTGCAGGTATTGCAGTTATCCCGGGATTAGGACCTGGTATCGGACAGGGTATTGCTGCAGGTATGGCAGCAAACGCAGTAGGCCGTAATCCGGGAGCAAAAAGTGAAGTTACATCAACTATGTTATTAGGACAGGCTGTAGCAGAAACAACCGGTTTGTACGGATTGTTAGTAGCGATTTTGTTATTGTTCGTTCAGCCATTAGCAAAATAATAAAAAGGTACGAACAGAAAGGAGTCGGGTCTGAAATATGAGTATAAATGCGTCTATGAGCAGACTATTTGACCTAGATCTTCAGTTGCTTGCAGATTCCGTGCTTACGATTATTGCAATTATGGCATTGTTTTTTGCCTTGTCCTACTTTTTATTCGATCCTATCCGCAAATTAATGGAAGATCGACAGAAATTAATTGCGGCAAATATCGAAGACGCAGAGAAGGATAAGGAAGCGGCAGCAGTTTTAAAAGAGCAATATGACGAGAAGTTAAAAAATGCAGACAAAGAAGTAGAAGAAATTTTAAGCGATGCCCGCAAGAAGGCTTTAAAAAATGAAGCAAAAATTGTGGACGATGCAAAGCAGGAAGCGGCCAGAATTATGGCGCGTGCCAACGAGGAAGTAGAGCTTGAAAAGAAACGCGCGATGGATGAGGTAAAACAGGAAATCGTTGCCGTTGCAACAGCAATGGCCGGCAAAGTTATTGCTTCAAACATGGATGTTTCGATTCAGGAATCTTTAGTGGATGAAACATTAAAGGAAATGGGTGAGTCAACATGGCAAAGTTAATTTCCAAAGTCTATGGGGATGCTTTGTTTGAGACTGCATTAGAATCCGGTCGTTTCGATGACTTTTTTGAAGAAGCAAAAGTGCTTGTAAAGGTTCTGGAAGAAAACGAGGATTTGAGTCTGTTGTTGAATCATCCAAAAGTATCTCAAGATGAAAAAATGGAAGTCTTGGAGGAGTGTTTTAAAGAATATGTCTCCAAAGAAATGCTGGGATTGTTAAAATTGGTCGTTACTAAGGACCGCTTTTCCAGTATGAAAGACATTCTGGAAAACTTCTTATCACAGGTAAAAGAATATAAAAATATCGGCCTTGCAAAGGTTACTTCTGCTATGCAGTTAAGTGATGAGCAGAAAGATCGAATCAAGGCAAAGTTATTGGAAACCACCAAATATGTCGAGTTTGAAATCGAATATGAAATCGACCCGGAATTAATCGGTGGACTGGTAATCCGTATCGGCGACAGAGTTGTTGACAGCAGTATTAAAACAAAACTGCACGGATTGTCCAGAGATTTATCAAAAATACAGTTGAAAGCAGGTGAGTAGCGCTCCATGAATTTAAGACCGGAAGAAATTAGTTCTGTAATTAAAGAACAGATTAAAAGATATGCAGCGCAATTGGAAGTATCTGATGTGGGTACAGTTATCCAGGTAGCCGATGGTATTGCACGAATCCATGGCTTGGAAAATGCAATGCAAGGTGAATTGTTAGAATTCCCGGGTGAAGTATTCGGTATGGTATTGAACTTGGAAGAGGATAACGTTGGTGCCGTATTATTAGGTGATCATAAAAATATTAACGAAGGCGACACTGTAAAAACAACAGGCCGAGTTGTAGAAGTGCCTGTTGGTGATGCGATGCTTGGTCGTGTCGTTAATGCGTTGGGACAGCCAATTGACGGAAAGGGACCAATCCATACAGATAAGTTCCGTCAGATTGAAAGAGTAGCAAGTGGTGTTATTGCAAGAAAATCTGTAGACACACCGCTTCAGACAGGTATTAAAGCGATTGACTCCATGATTCCGATCGGACGTGGACAAAGAGAGCTTATTATCGGTGACAGACAAACCGGTAAGACAGCGATTGCAATCGATACCATTATTAATCAAAAAGGACAGGGTGTAAAATGTATTTATGTTGCAATCGGTCAGAAAGCATCTACGGTTGCAAGTATTGTTAACACGCTGGAAGAATATGGTGCTATGGCATATACGACGATTGTAGCAGCGACAGCTAGTGAATTAGCACCATTGCAGTACATTGCTCCATATTCAGGATGTGCAATGGGTGAAGAATGGATGGAAAACGGTGAAGATGTTTTAATCATTTACGATGACTTGAGTAAACATGCAACCGCTTATCGTACATTGTCCCTGTTGTTAAAGCGTCCGCCTGGACGAGAAGCATATCCGGGTGATGTATTCTATTTACATTCCAGATTGTTAGAGCGCGCGGCGAGACTTTCCGATGAATTGGGCGGCGGTTCCTTAACGGCATTGCCAATTATTGAGACACAGGCCGGTGACGTATCTGCATATATTCCGACCAATGTAATTTCCATTACTGATGGTCAGATTTATTTGGAAACAGAAATGTTTAATGCAGGTTTCCGTCCGGCAATTAACGCAGGTCTTTCCGTATCCCGTGTGGGTGGTGCGGCACAGATTAAAGCGATTAAAAAGATTGCAGCACCAATCCGTGTGGAATTGGCACAGTATCGTGAACTTGCAGCGTTTGCACAGTTTGGTTCTGAACTGGATGCGGCAACCCAAGAAAGCTTAGATCAGGGTATCCGTATCAAAGAAGTATTAAAACAGCCACAGTATAAACCGATGGCCGTTGAACTTCAGGTAATCATTATTTATGCGGCAACAAAGAAGTATTTATTAGACATTCCGGTCGCAGACATTTTAAGATTCCAGGATGAATTGTTTGAATTAGTATTAACCAAATATCCTGAAATTCCGGAAAGCATCAGAAATACAAAAGTATTGTCTGAAGAAATGGAAGAAAAATTAATTCAGGCGATTAAGGAATGTAAGCAGCAGTTCAGATAGTAGATATTAGAAAGATTGGCGGTGAGTGATATGGCCTCAATGAAGGACATAAAAAGAAGAAAAACTTCCGTACAAAGTACGCAGCAGATAACCAAAGCCATGAAACTGGTATCCACTGTTAAGTTGCAAAAAGCCAGAGCCAATGCAGAGAACTCCAATCCGTTTTTTAACCATATGTATGAAACCATTCGCTCTATCTTAAAAAAGAGCAGTGGAATTGACCACCCGTATCTACGCAAACCGGAATCCGAAAAGGTTGGTGTTGTAGTAATTACAGCAAATCGTGGATTGGCAGGAGGATACAATTCTAATATTGTAAAAATGGTAACAAGCATAGATGTTCCTAAAGAAAATATGGAAATTTATTCCATTGGTACAAAGGGACGGGATGGGTTACAAAGCAGAGGTTATCATATAGCAGATGATTTTTCCCCATATATTGATGGTCCGACCTATGAAGATGCCCGTGTGGTTTGCAGGCGTATTTTGGCGGATTTTACAGAGGGAAAAATAGGCGAGATTCATTTGATTTATACGCATTTTAAAAACACAGTGGTTCACATTCCCACAGCATTACAGTTGTTGCCGGTTGAAATTGAAGAGTCAAAGGAAGATACAATTGAAATTCCGATGAACTTTGAACCAAGTGAAGAAGAAGTGCTGGATCAATTGATTCCGAAATATGTAACCAGTTTGATTTACGGTGCGTTAGTGGAAGCCGTTGCCAGTGAAAACGGCGCCAGAATGCAGGCGATGGATTCTGCCACAAGCAATGCGGAAGAAATCATCAGTGATTTATCACTAAAATACAATCGTGCCCGTCAGGGTGCTATTACTCAAGAATTAACAGAGATTATTGCCGGTGCATCGGCCATCTCGTAAAACATCCGAATTGCAAGAATCTTATAAGAGGACTCTTGAGCGACAGAAACACAAAGTGTTTATTGAACGCGTAGTTCGGATATAAAGTTAAAACTAAAATATAAGGAGAAAAAATATGGCAGACAAAAACATAGGAAAGGTTACGCAGATTGTCGGTGCCGTACTTGACGTTAAGTTTGCAGAAGGGTTTTTGCCGGAAATTAATGAAGCTATCCGTATTCCTTTAAAAGACGGAAAAGCACTTGTTGTAGAAGTTGCCCAGCACTTGGGTGATGATACCGTAAGATGTGTTGCTATGGGACCGACAGACGGATTGGTACGCGGTACACAGGCAATTGCTACCGGTGCAGCGATTAGCGTTCCGGTTGGCGAAAACACTCTGGGTCGTATTTTTAATGTTTTGGGCGAACCGATTGATAATCTTGAAGCTCCAACAGATGTAGAATATATGCCGATTCATAGAAAAGCTCCGGCATTTGAAGAGCAGGCAACCAGCCAGGAAATGTTAGAAACCGGTATTAAAGTCGTAGACCTTCTCTGCCCATACCAGAAAGGTGGAAAAATCGGTTTGTTCGGCGGAGCAGGTGTAGGTAAGACCGTTCTTATTCAGGAATTAATTCACAATATTGCAACCGAGCACGGCGGATATTCCGTATTTACCGGTGTAGGTGAAAGAACCCGTGAGGGAAATGACCTTTATTATGAAATGAAGGAATCCGGCGTTATTGATAAGACAACGATGGTGTTTGGTCAGATGAATGAACCACCTGGAGCAAGAATGCGAGTTGGTTTAACAGGACTTACTATGGCAGAATACTTCCGTGATAAAGGTGGAAAGGATGTATTATTATTCATTGATAACATTTTCCGCTTTACACAGGCAGGTTCTGAGGTATCTACCCTTTTAGGACGTATGCCTTCAGCGGTAGGTTATCAGCCAACCTTGCAGACTGAAATGGGTGCATTACAGGAAAGAATCACATCCACTAAGAAGGGTTCTATCACATCCGTACAGGCTGTATACGTTCCGGCGGACGACTTAACGGACCCGGCTCCGGCTACAACCTTTGCACACTTGGATGCAACCACTGTACTTGAGCGTTCCATCGTGGAATTGGGAATTTATCCGGCAGTAGATCCATTGGCATCTTCTTCCCGTATTCTTGATCCGAGAATCGTTGGAGAAGAACACTTCAAGGTTGCCCGTGGAGTACAGGAAATCTTACAAAAATATAAAGAATTACAGGATATTATCGCCATCCTTGGTATGGACGAGTTATCCGAAGCCGATAAATTAGTTGTTAGCCGAGCAAGAAAGGTTCAGAGATTTTTATCTCAGCCGTTCTTCGTTGCAGGTCAGTTTACCGGTTTGGAAGGAAAATATGTTCCGATTTCTGAAACCATCCGTGGCTTTAGAGAAATTCTTGAAGGTAAGCATGATGAAATTCCGGAAGGCTATTTCTTAAATGCAGGAAGCATTGACGAAGTTGTTGCCCGTATGCAGTAAGGAGTGATTACATGGCAGACGAAAAAAGAGAATTTCAGGTAGAAATTATTTGTCCGGACCGTGTGTTTTATACCGGAGCTGCAACAATGATTGAATTGAACACTGTGGAAGGTGAAGTCGGTATACTGAAAGGGCACATTCCGGTTACAACAATCATTGCCCCGGGCTTTGTATCCATTACAAACGATGCAGAGCAAAAAGAGGCGTTGATACACAGTGGATTTGTAGAAATTTTACCGGATAAAGTCAGCATCATGGCTGAAGTTGCAGAATGGCCGGATGAGATTGACTTAGGAAGAGCACAGGCAGCCAGAGAACGTGCAGAAAAGCGATTGGCGGAACGTCATGAGAATTTGGATGTGGCCCGCGCAGAGTTAGCATTAAGAAAAGCATTGCTTCGAATTGATGCGAAAAAATAACAATTTAAACAAAAAGGGACTGTCGTATAAATAACAGATTGAGACGGCAGTCCCTTAAAGTACCTATCAGGAATAAGGGAAAATGCCTTTTTACACAGTAGAGAAAGAGGGGTATTTAATATGTTATTAAAAAATGGAACCATTTATAATGCGGTTGACAGAGAGCCAAAAGTCGGAGATATTTTGGTAGTAAACGGAAAAATTAAAAAAATCGGAAAAAACATTAAAGAAAGCGACAATAAAGACGGACAGGTAATAGACTGTACCGGTTTAAGGATATATCCGGGATTTGTGGAAGCACATTCCCACTTAGGACTGGATGCTTATGCAAAAGGTTTTGCAGAAAATGATTACAATGAAACAACGGATAACGCAACGCCGCATCTTCGTGGTATTGACGGTTATGATCCAATGAACGAAGGTATTCGCATCGCAATGGAAGGCGGTGTTACAACCATTTGTTCCGGTCCTGGAAGCGCAAACGTAATCGGCGGAACCTTCCTTGTGGCAAAAACATATGGAAAACGGGTAGAAGACGTACTTATCAAAGCGGAAGTAGCAATGAAATGTGCATTTGGTGAGAATCCGAAACGTGTATACAGTAGCAAGTCTATTTCCAGCCGCATGACAACAGCCGCTATTTTACGCAATTACTTATCAAAGGCGAGAGAATATGATAGAAAGATTAAAGCAGCAAAAGAGGCCGGAGATGATACGAAGTTGCCGGGATTTGATCAGAAATTAGAAGCTTTGTTGCCGGTAATCAGAGGTGAAATGCCGTTAAAAGCACATGCCCACAGAGCAGATGATATTTTTACGGCAATTCGTATTGCGAAAGAATTTGGTGTGAAATTAACCTTAGAACATTGTACCGATGGCAGCCTCATTGCTGAAGAATTGGCGGCAGAAGGTTATCCGTGTGCAGTAGGCCCATCTTTGGGACATCCTTCAAAATTAGAGCTCAATCATAAGAGTTTTGAGACGCCGGGTATCTTGGCAAAAGCAGGATGTAAAGTGTCTATTATTACAGATGCAGGTGTTATCCCGCAGCAATACTTGCCACTTTGTGCAGGATTTGCGGTAAAAGAAGGAATGGATGCGTTTGATGCGTTACAGGCAATAACCATTAATCCTGCAAGACACATTGGTGTAGAGGACAGAGTAGGTAGCATTGAAGTTGGAAAAGATGCCGATTTTGTTATTACAGAGGCGGATCCAATGTTATCAAGCACCGCAGTATTATATACCATTATAGACGGTGTTGTTCGTTACCAGAAATAGAAATACGTATTTAGGAGCAAAAAATGAGTACGCAGAACAATTTGGAAGACATCATTAAAAAGATACATTTGATGATTTCGGCATCGCCACATGTAAAAGGAGACCCGGATAGAGTGGTTATCAACAAGAATGACCTCTTCAAACATTTGGAAGATATCAGCAAATGTATGTATGATATGCTGGATGAGTACAAATTAACCAGCGAACAGAAAAAAGAACAGCTTCGACATACAGAGGAAGAGAAAAAGAAGATGATTGCTACCGCTCAGACAACGGTAGAAGACATGTATTCTGCCTCTACATTGTATGCGGACGGAACGATTGGACGCTTGGTGAAGATTTTGGAAGAGTCTCAGAAGTCATTTGATACGTTATACGCAGACTTTAACCGAAAAATGTCTGAAGAAAAGACCAAATTGCGTGGTAATCAGAAAGTACTCGAAGAACAGCTCTTTGAAATGCGAGACTCTGATTTTTATGGTGGTTTACTTGCAGATGCCAGAAGAAAAATGGAAAAAGAATATGAAGAAAACCGGAATGTTTTTACGAAAACTTCTTCAGCAGAAAGTAATTACCCACAGCCGGAGATCAAAATTAACCAGGCATATTTTGATCAAATGGGCCTAAATCTTGACGGAACGAAAAAAGTGGAAGAAACCAATACAGAGCCGTCCGCTCCGGAAATCATCGTGAATACAGAGTCCAATTACTTTAAATGGAAAAAGGGCGAAGAAATAAAGAACCCGTTTAAGAAAAAAGAAGGAGGAAACAATGAGTCAGGAAAGTAATAAAAAAGATGACAGAAAATCAACCTGGAACATAAAGCCGTACTTGGCAGTCGGATTGACCGCGCTTTTGGTCATGATGATAGGAACCGTATTCTTCTTCTTTGTTTACCGCTATGAAGGCACAAACCAGCTGTTTAAAAAACTTATAAACATTTTGCAGCCTATCGTAATCGGAGTGGTTCTTGCATATTTGCTGAATCCGCTGGTAAATTTGTTCCGGAAAATATTGACGAAACGAATAAAGTTAAAGGCTCAGTTAAGCAAAGTGCTGGCCATTGCCATATCTCTAATATTGGCAGGAACGGTGCTGTCCCTTTTCTGCTGGAGCGTTCTTCCAAAGGTATACAAATCCCTTGAAGAATTGATTTTAAAAATGCCGCAGATGATAGGAAGTACCACCACGTGGCTGATGAATTACTGGGAAGAAAACGAGTTCTTAACAAAATATGTTAATGAAATCCTGGTGTCTTCCGCAAGTTACTTAAAGAATTTTATTGAAATCCGGGTAATTCCGCAGATAAGCGTAATCATTACTCAGGTTTATACAGGTATATTCAGTCTTGCAACAGGACTTTTAAACTTTGTTATCGGTATTATTGTGTCCGTCTATATTCTGATGGAAAAAGAGCACTTCATGGCCATCGGAAAAAAATTGGTGTATGGTATTTGCCCGCGTAAGACCGGAAACGTAATTATCAAAACAATTAAAAAAGCGCACAGCATTTTTTCCAGATTTGTACTGGCAACACTTTTTGATGCTGTGTTAGTGGGTGTTGTTACATATATTGTATTGAGTATTGCAAATATACCATCAGCGCTATTGATTGGTGTGATTGTGGCATGTACCAATATTATTCCGTTCTTTGGACCATTCATCGGAGCAATTCCAAGTTTCTTGATTGTGTTGATTCAGGACCCTGTAAAATCCATTTGGTTTGTGTTAATCATTTTGATTATTCAGCAGGTTGACGGAAACATCATTGTTCCAAAGGTGTTAGGTTCTATGACGGGACTAAGTTCCTTCTGGGTAGTAACCGCGACGCTTATCAGCGGTGGACTTTTCGGATTTGCAGGTATGGTGTTGGGCGTTCCGACCTTTGCATTGATCTATTATTGCATTGATGAAATAACCAAGCACATGCTTCGGAAAAAAGGATTGCCGGAAGAAACGGAGATCTATCTTAAGGTGAAAGAGCGAGACGCCGTCAGCGGGGAATTGAATTTTTATGAGTCGGCAGAAAAAGAAGAAACAGAAGCCGAAGAAGAGAACTAAATATAGTGTCGCATAAACTCCAAAATATGTATATATGGTGGTTTATGCGACATTTTTTTTGACTAAATCCGAGATGTGTGGTATACTTCTATAATAAAAGACAATGGGATAATTCTGCTTACTATGTACAGAGGTGAAATTATGGATCGATACGAATACAAAGTAAAATTAGATGAAATAAAGGAGATGCTTGCACAGGATAATGTAGAAGAAGCTGCGGCGATTGCTGATACTGTAAACTGGAGAAAAGTCAGAGCTGTTTCTGCATTGTGTATGGCGGGCGATGTATATGAACGGGCTGAGCGTTATGAAGACAGCAAGGATGTTCTTCAGCAGGCATACGAATATTCTCCGATCGGACGTTCCATCATTTTCCGTTTGGCACAGGTATGTATGAAGGCGGGCGAATATGAAACCGCTATGGATTATTACCAGGAATTTGTGGAAATTGCACCAAATGATAACATGCGTTACATCTTAAAATATAAGATTTTTAAAGCAAAAGGTGCATCCATTGCAGAATTAATCAGTATTTTGGAAGAATATAAAGAGCGGGAAAGTTCTGAGAGATGGTTCTTTGAACTTGCCGTACTTTATCATAAAGCAGGAATGACTGCAAAATGTATCGAGGCCTGCGACGAATTGATTTTATGGTTCGGCGAAGGAAAATATGTAGAAAAAGCGCTGGAATTAAAGATGATTTACCAGCCGTTAACACCTGCTCAGGAAAAAGTGTATCGTAGAGTAAAACAGCAGAGAACCGGAATGGTAGAAGTAACCCCTGGGGATGAACTGCGAAGCGGCGAAATCCTTAGTGAGACCAAGTTTATTCCGGAAGTGCAGATTCCTGCACAAGCATTTAACACCATCAATCTTCAGCAGGAATTGGCCGAAAATATGAAGCAAATCATGGAGGCTACAGAAAAAGAGGAAGTAAAGGATAGTATGGAGAATATCAAAAAACTTGTGAATAATATTCCATACTTACAGATGACCCAACAGGAAGAAACAGAAGAAAAACATGGTCACATCGAAACAGACGAAGAAATCGACGGATCATTGACCATTGATTTTAAAGAATTGTTAGCGGAAGAACACTCCGGCCAGATGAGTTTGAACGTTCCGGATCAGCCAACTTTTGAACAGCAGATTACCGGCCAGATGAGCATCGAAGATGTTTTAAAGGAGTGGGAAAAAACGAAACAGGCAGCACAACAAGTATTAGAGGCTGCAGAGCAGAGAAAGTTAGAGGCCGCTAAGGCCAGAGCTTTACAGGAAGCAGAGAATATTATGGAACGTCTTACCGGTATTATGCCGCAATTGGAGGCCGGAGTTACGTCCAGAGAATTGATGGAACAGAAATATCTTCAGAATATGGAAGAAGATATGGCAAATGGCTTAGATGTAGAGTTAGAAGAGGTTGAGCCGATTGTTGAAGAGGAGCCGATTCCTGCACCGATTTTTGTTCAGCCGGAACCAACGGTTGAAGAAGTTCCGGAACCGGAAGATATGCAAGCTACCATTCGAATTCCGGAGGTTGTAGAAGAAACACCGGAACCGATTGCAGAAGAGACTGTTACAACAGAAGCCCCAATGGCCGAAGAACCAATGATTGAGGAACCGGTGCCGGTTATGGCAGAGGTGCCTATGGAAATAGAACCGGAAGTTACTGAGGAGCTTTTAGAACCGGAGCCGGAAGAAGATGAGATCCAAAGAGAAATCGAAATGGCTATGACAAAGCGCGTTCCGACCACACAGGAGATTGAAGAAGCGTTGGCAAGCGTAGCACAGGCGGCCAAAGAAGAGCAGGAAGTACCACGTCGTACAATGGAAAGAATGACGTTCTTATCAGAGTCTGACAAAGAGCTTTTCTCATACTTTATTACTGTTGCAGGTATGGAAAAGCAAATCTGCGAGGCAATGGACGGAATCTTGAACAAAGAAGATCCAATGGGATCTAAGACCGGAAACCTTTTGATTGATGGCGGACAGGGATCCGGCAAGAGTGCATTGGCGATGAACCTTGTAAGAGCGATTCAGAGTAAAAAGAATGTGGAAAAGAAACAGATGGGTAAGGTTTCTGCAGCGGCTCTTAATACAAAGGATATGATTTCGCTTATCGGAAAAGTAGCGGGCGGATATTTGTTAATTGAAAAAGCAGGTGATCTAACCAGAGAAACTGCCGAAAAATTAGCTTTGGCGTTAGAAGGAAACACAAAAGGACTTGTAGTTATCATGGAAGATACTCACGCACAGCTAAAGAAAGTGATGAATCTTTTCCCACGCTTGACCGAGAAGTTTACGGAGAGAATTTCGATTCCGGTATTTACCAGCGACGAGCTTGTTGAATTTGCAAAATCTTATGCAAAGGAATATGGTTATGTATTTGAAGAGATGGCTATTTTAGCACTCTACAACCGTATCAGCGGAATTCAGAAAGTCGATCGTGCAACCTACATCGTGGAAGTGAAAGAAATTATGGACGAAGCGATTACCAAAGCCGATAGAATGGGCTTAAAGAAAATGTTTATGAAGAATCAGACCGAAGACGGAATGAAGATCATCAGAGAAAAAGATTTTGAAGCATAAGAAGTGTCTTGGCGAGGTTTGCAGACTTTGAAAATGCTCCCCCCCCTTTGTATAGGGTGATAATTTAAAGAATAGGTTGTGATGGTACTGACAGATTCTGTCAGTGGACTGCGGCGAAAAAGTGAGACACGAAATGTGATACTATATGCACAGAAAATAACAGTATCGGTAGAGATTGTAGTTATCAGTCTCTACCGTTTTTGTATAATATCCCCCTAAAAGCCGTTGGTTTAAGTTGACCATAATAACTTTCTAGAGTATAATTAATAAGATGTATTAAAGTAAATTTCCGACAAAAAGGAGAAGCATATGAAGAAAGAATTTTCAAGAATTTGGGAAGAAGTAAAGAAATGTGAGCGCAAGGTAATTTCCGTTGCTGCAGCACAGGACAGCAATGTATTGGAAGCTGTTGCCGGTGCAAAGAAATTAGGAATTGCAGATGCAGTATTGTTTGGCGACATTGATGAAATCAGAGAAGCAGCGAAGGAAGTTGACATTAATTTAGATGATTTTGAAATTGTAGATGTAAAAGACCGCACAGAAGCAGCAAAAGAAGCTGTGAAGTTGGTTCATGATAAAAAAGCCGACATGTACATGAAGGGCATTGTTGATACTAAGACCGTGTTAAAATGTGTGTTAGACAAAGAAATTGGTTTGCGTACCGGGCAGTTATTGTCTCATGTTGGTGTATTTGAAGTAGAAGAATTGGACAGATTATTATTTGTTACAGATGCAGCATTTAACACCTATCCGGAATTGGATGAAAAGAGACAAATCTTAGAGAATGCCGTATTGGTGGCACAGGCTTGTGGTATTGAATGTCCAAAGGTTGCTCCGATTGCGGCGGTTGAAGTATTAAATCCTAAGATGCCGGCAACGGTTGACGCCGCAGAGCTTACCAGAATGAATGAAGAAGGTATTATTAAGAACTGTATCGTTGACGGACCATTAGCATTTGACTTAGCAATCAGCAGAGAGGCAGCTGAACATAAGGGGACCTTGAACCGCAAGATTGCAGGAGATGCAGACATTATTTTAGTTCCGGCAATTGAAGTTGGAAATGTGTTGTATAAAGCATTGGGACATATTGCAGATTCCGAAAGTGGAGCGTTGTTAGTAGGAACTGCAGCACCGGTTGTATTAACTTCCCGTTCCGATTCCTACGAAACAAAATTAAATTCTATCGCATTGGCTGCAATGGTAGCTGAAAAGTTAAAATAGGAGGACATTATGGCATACAGAATTTTAGCAATTAATCCAGGGTCTACATCAACAAAGATTGGTGTTTTTGAAGACGAAAAGGAATTATACAGCGAAACCATCCGTCATTCCGCAGAGGAAATCGGACAGTACGCAAAGATTAGTGATCAGACTGATTTCCGTAAACAGTTGATTATGGATGTATTGAAAAAAGGCGGTTTTGCAAAAGAAACCTTATCCGCAGTTGTTGGACGTGGAGGTTTATTAAAACCAATTCAGGGTGGTACCTATGCAACCTCTCCTGCTTTATTAAAGGATCTAGAGGACGGTGTTCAGGGACAGCACGCATCCAACTTAGGTGGTTTACTTGCTCATGATATTGCACAGGAATGTGGTGGGATTCCATCCTTTATCGTAGATCCGGTTGTTGTTGATGAAAGACAGGATCTTGCAACGATTTCCGGACATCCGAAATTCCCAAGAACCTGCGTGTTCCATGCATTAAACCAGAAAGCAATCGCAAAGCGTTATGCAAAAGAGCAAGGTAAAAAATACGAAGACTTAAACTTAATCGTTGCTCATCTTGGCGGCGGTATCTCCGTAGGAGCACATAAAAAAGGTCTTGTAATCGATGTATTTAATGCATTAGACGGTGACGGATCTTTTGCACCGGAAAGAGCCGGAAGAATTCAGGTCGGAGCATTGGTTCACTACTGTTTCTCCGATGAGGCAAAATCGGAAGCTGATGTATATAAGATGTTAGTTGGTAAGGGTGGTGTAGTTGCACACCTGGGAACCAATGATATGAGAGAAGTAGAAGATCGTGCGGCAGCAGGAGAACCGGAATTTAAACGTATTTGGGACGCCTTCATCTATGGTGTTGCAAAAGATATCGGTGCGATGGCAGTAACGCTTGAGGGCAAGGTTGATCAGATTCTTGTGACCGGCGGTATTGCATACTCCAAATATTTAGTAGAAGAGATTAAGAGACAGTGCGGATTTATTGCGAATGTTACAGCATATCCGGGCGAAGATGAATTGCTTGCTTTGGCACAAGGCGCATTACGCGTTCTCACAAACGAAGAAAGCGAAAAAGAGTATTAATGTAAAAGATAAACCCCTACCCACCTGGTGGGGGTTTTGTGCACGATAAATGGTGGCAGGTAAGATTTTTATGGAAGAGTTAAGAGAGATTCTTAAGAATTATTTAGAAGAAAATTTACAGCAGGTTATTATTAGTAACCCGAAGGAAAAAGGCGGAGTGAACAAGGTACACATCCGTCCGGTTTTATTACAGAATCAGCTGATGTTTCAGTTTGCGGCATATACGCAAAAGCAGGTATTCCATGAAAATCTTGTAAAAGAGGACGCGGTGAAAAAAATCCTGTCTTATCTTGATGCATTTAAGCAACTGGAAATGGCACATGCTGCTGTCAGGGTTAATGTCTTAGTCAGCAAAAAAGGAAAAATGACAATTAAGAAAAAAAATCTTAATAGCACATGCGAGGAAAAGAGAGATCTTTCTCATAACCGAAAAAAGCAGTACTTACTGGAGCCGGGAATAATTGTTCCGTTTTTGCAGGATTTGGGCGTGCAAACAGCAGAAGGAAAAATTGTTCATTCCAAATATGATAAGTTTAAGCAGATCAACCGCTTTTTGGAGTTTATTGAAGATGTTGAAGAGCATCTGCCAAAGGACCGGGAGGCAGTTATCATTGATTTCGGGTGCGGAAAGAGCTATTTAACTTTTGCAATGTATTACTATTTACATGAGTTGAAAAAGCATGATGTAAAGTTGATCGGTTTAGATTTAAAAGAAGATGTCATTAAACATTGTAATGAATTAAGAGACCGTTATGGCTATGATAAACTGGACTTTTTTATCGGTGATATTGCAGATTATGAAGGGGTTTCTCACGTAGATATGGTAGTTACGTTACATGCGTGTGACACAGCAACCGATTTCGCCTTGGCAAAGGCTATAAAATGGGGCGCAAAAATCATACTTTCCGTTCCGTGCTGTCAGCATGAAATGAATCGGGATATGAACTGCGAGACGTTAGCACCGATGTTTCAATATGGTTTGATAAAAGAGCGCACAGCAGCACTTTTTACCGATGCGTTACGTGCGAATATTTTAAAAGACTGGGGATATAAAGTTCAGATTTTGGAATTTATTGATATGGAGCATACCCCAAAGAATATTTTAATTCGGGGTATCTTGCAAAAAAATGGAGACGAAGTAGCAGGACCGGATTCTGCAAGCGACGAAATCCGTACAATGTTGGAATTTTTGAAAGTGGAACCGACACTTTATCGGTTGCTTTATAAATAGGGAGCGAATCATAATGAGTGATAAAATGAGAAAAGGGCTCTACAAAATAGGAATATTGACGGGTGTATTTCTAGTGGCAGTTATTGCATTTGCCATTGTGTTTAGTACAACCGGAAGAGATATGACCTCCGAGATGGATCAGGCATCTTTGCCGGTGGTTTATTTGTCATCTCAAGGCGTGGATATTAATCCGCTTTTTGGGTACACGCAGGAGATGGATCCGATATATACCCGAGATACCATAACACCACTTGCGGAAAATGATATGTCTTTACCGATTACTATCCGTACTTATGGAGAGTTGGTGGAAAAAATATCCTATGAAGTCCGAACGATGGATTCCAGCCGTTTGATCGAGAATACAACGGTAACAGAATATGTACAGGATGACGATACCATCTACGCAACATTGAACATTCAGAATCTACTGGAACCGGGAGCGGAATATCAAATGGTGTTAACCTTAAAGACAGAGCACCACGAGGCGAGATATTACACCCGATTAATAATTGCACCGGATTGTTATGCACAAGAATGTATAGAGTTTGCGATTCGGTTTCATGATGGAACGTTTGATAAGGATAAGCAAAATGAATTGTCCATTTATATGGAAAGCGATTCATCTGTAAGTAATAATGATTTTAGTTATGTAAACATTAAATCCTCCTTACGACAGGTTTGTTGGGATGGATTTGATGTAAAAGAGGTGGGCAAACTACAGGTTTCTGTTAAAGAAATAAAAAAAGAATATTCTGTTATTGTATTGCGTTATGTAGTAACGGCCAATACGGAGGAAGGAGAAACAGAATACTATAACGTGGAAGAATATTTCCGTGTTCGTCGCGGAGAAAAGAGAATGTATCTGATTGATTACGAACGTTCCATGAATCAGATTTTCAGAGAAGACGGAGAGGTTTTTTTGAAAAATGACATCTGCCTTGGAATTCGTGATAATCAGGTGGATTATGCAAACAATGAGGCCGGAGATGTAATTTGCTTTGTACAGGAAGGCGAGTTGTTTAGCTACAATGCACAATCCGATACTTTGATAAAAGTATTTGGTTTCCGCAGTTATGAAGGAATCGATGAAAGAGAAAATAATCCGCAGCATCAGATTCGTGTGGTACGCGTGAAAGAGGATGGCGGAACGGATTATATCGTATATGGATATATGAATCGCGGCGTGCATGAAGGTCAGGTTGGTATTTCTGTTTGCCATTACGATAGTATTTTAAATACCAGTGAGGAGCTTTTGTGGATTCCAACGAACAAATCTTACCAAATGATGGAAGAGGTTGTTGATCAGTTGATGTATGTAAACTCAGATAACGAATTCTACATCATGATGGAAGGTGTTATTTGGAAAATCAACTTAAAAACAAAAGAAATCCAATCGGTAGCACAAGGCGCAGGCCGTTCCTGGTTCAAGGTTTCAGCTGATAATTCCATTGTGGCATGGGTAGATGGCGGAAATGATTTGAAAGCCACGAGACTGTGCGTACTCAATATGGAAACCGGAGAGCAATACACCATTGATGCGAAAGACGGATATTATGTCCGGCCAATGGGCTTCGTCCAGAACGATTTGATTTATGGGGAAGCTGTTGACGAAAGAGTTTCCTCCGGAATTTCCGGTGCTGAGGAATTTCCGGTATCAACACTGTATATCGTGAATGAAAACAAGGAAACGATTAAAGAATATCACAAAGATGGTATATATATTTTTGGTATTACAATAGAAGATTATATTATCAAATTATCCCGTAGAAGTTATGTTGCCGGAAGCTATGTTGAAACCACACCAGACAGCATCATGAATATGGCAGGGGATCAGATGTCGGTGGTTAATACCTTTACAGGTCAGGATGAACGTCGTGAAAGAATCGTGTTTATTAAGCAGCCGTTTGAAAGAAAAGAAGAAAAACTGAATCTTCTTACGGCAAAGCTGACGACATATGAAAATGACCGAACGATTGTAATGGATGATACAAACAGGGAAAATTATTACTATGCTTATGCAAAAGGTAAGGTGGTAAAAATTTCTCAAAATGTGCCGGAAACCGTTATTGCCGCAGCGCTTCAGGCCGGTGTTGTTATTGATGAAAATGGACAATACATCTGGGAACAGGCAAAGAGTGATTATAAAAACACACTTCCGGGAATGAAGGTTGATCCTGAGAAGGTAGGAGAAAATTATGTAGAGCGTTGTATCAGTGTCATTTTTGCAAATGAGGGAATTGAAGTTTCGGTAAAAGACCAGTTAAACAGCGGACGAACTGTTCGACAAATCTTAACAGACTCTATCCCGAATGCAACGGTGCTAGACCTAACCGGATGTGATGTGACTCACATGTTCTATTATGTAAATAATAACTGTCCGGTTTATGCGATGGCTTCCGACGGAAAGCCGGTCATCATTGTTGGTTACTCCAGCACGCATGTGACTGTTTACGACCCGGAATTTAATACCACTAAAACAATGACCTTAGAAGATGGAAGAGCACTTTTTGCTGCAGGCGGAAATGTGTTCATTGCCTATATTATTGAACAGGAACAATAAAAACTTTAGAAAATCGCTTTTTTATCCGATATAGAGGTAGAAGGATAGAAAGGCGATTTTTTTATGACCATTTCAAATATTAACTTATTAGGAAAAGATGAAACTATACAGAATACATCTGTTAATAAACAAAAAGGATATCAGATCGTTGAAGGAAGCGTCGGGGAGATTGGCCCGGGTGCCTTTTTTGATGGAGCTGTAGAAAAAGAAGCGCTGGGGATGGTAGGACTGCAGGAAAAAGCAACAGGTCTGTTGCAAGGGCAGTCTGAGAACCACGCAGAGTATCTTGCTGCATTTGTGGGAGAAATGGGTACAGATTTATTGGATGAACATGGAGTATCCGCAAAAGACGACGATATAGAAAAGGTTGTAACAGTTGTTGAAAAGATACAGCTCGAGATGGCGAAGAGCGGAAAAGCGCAAAATATTAACGTAAGTTTAAGTTCAGAAGAAATCAAGGCCGTTGTAGGAGATGGAGCAATTGCTTATGATATGGCGGACCAGTTAAAGAATTTGACGAAGGAAGATGTAGGCTATTTGATCAGTAATGAATTGGCGCCTACAATCGGAAACATCTATCTGGCACAGAGCAGTTCTATGGGCGAGAAGAGATATTCTCCGCTTGATGAAGAGGTATCGCGGAAAATAGAAGAAAAGGTTGCCCAATATAGCCCAAAGGGTGAATACACCTCTGTAGATAAAGAATTGGCTGAGTGGATGGTTCGTGCCGGCGTGGATTTCACAAAAGAGACTTTTGATTATGCAAAAGAATTGCTGGACTTGAAACTACCTATGAGTACAGAACAAACGGATGCAATCATTGCAAACACACTGCAGGTTGGAAGCCCGGCTTCGGAGGCGATGTTGTTACCGGGATATGACCCGTTGGTAAAAGCAGAAAATGCCGTACAGGCGTTAGAGGCTTCATCGCCTGAGCAGATTGTTCGACTTATGGAAGAAGGAAAAGAAATAAATCTTTCTAACCTTAAGGAATTACAGAACAAAAACGGGAAATTAAATCAAGAAATAATTTTTGACAAATCTGATTTGAAATACATTTCCGCAAAACGAATGCTGGAAGAAACCCGATTATTCATGACTGCAAAAGCAAATTTGGCACTTTTGAAAAAAGGAATTCATATTGAAACAGAGCAGCTTGAGAATTTGGTGGAAGAATTAAAAAAACAGGAAGCAGATTTGGGGAAAGTGATTTTTGACGGAAATGAAGAAGGAGAAGAAATTTTTTCCGCTTCAAAGGAACACCTTCGTCAATTTGCACACGCACCGGCTTATGCACTTCCGAAGATCTCTATGTCGGAAATGACTTTGCCGCAGGCTGTTGAAAACACAAAAGAGACCGAAGCTTTATTGCAAAAAGCAAATGCATCTTATGAAACAATGATGACGCAGCCAAGAAGAGATCTTGGCGACAGTATCCAATCAGCGTTCAGAAATACCGGTGAAATTTTAGAAGATTTAGGCATGGAAGTGTCTGCAGGTAATGAAAGAGCGGTTCGCATTCTGGCACATAATAATATGCCTCTTACCGTAGAGAATATTCAGGAAATGCGGTTGAAGGACGAAGAAGTACAGCAGCTATTTTCTAACATGACGCCGCGTGTGGTTTTGTCCATGATTCGGGAAGGGTTCAATCCGTTAAAGGCAAGCCTTGCAGAGTTGAACGAGAAGGCATTGCAGTTAAGCACGGAGCTTGATAAAAGCGGACTTGACGGATATGGGAAATTTCTGGTTGAGATGGAACAGCGAAAAGATATTTCCCCACAGGAACGGGAAGCCTATATCGGCATTTACAGATTGCTTCATCAGATTAGCACAACAGATGGTGCAGCTATTGGTGCATTGGTCAAAGCAGATGAAGAAGTGACAATGAAGAACCTTTTGACGCAGGTAAGAAATCGACGTGCTTCCGGGTATGAGCGGGTGGTAGACGGCAATAGGGGGGAGAGAACGGAGGATTTTTCCGCTCAGAACTCAATCTCACAGCAAATCGATGCGGCATATCAGGCGATTTGCGTACAAGAGGCTTTGAAAAAAATCTCCGTAACAGGATTAAAAAAGGCATCGGAAGAAGAACTTTTTAATCAAACGCCACAACAGCTCTTAGAGGCATTCCGTGAGGCAGAAGGAATACAGGCACAACAGACACAAGCCGAGGTTGCAGAATATATTTCGACTCAGGAGCAAAACATGATTCGGCAGGCAGCAATGGCTGAAAAGCAGGTATTGGATATGCTTCAGTCTTTGGACATGCCAAAGAGTCCGGAGAACATTGTGGCATTACAGCAGATGTTAACAGACCGTAATCGGTTATTTAAAACGGTTTTTGGAAACAAACATAAATCCGAAGAGCTGAAGGAAGCCATAAAAGAAATCAAAGAGAAAATCTGGGAAGATATGGCAGAAGCGCTTTCTGCGCCGGAAGATATGGCGCGCGCACAGGAAACATTGGCAGAGACGGCGGAACATATTATGGATGACATGTTGAATGATCCGGATATGACTTCTTTGGATATTCGGGAACTTCGTCGTGTAGGTGCCCAGCTTCAAATCATGAGAGAACGAAGCAAGAAGGAAGAATATGCGGTTCCGGTCATGGTTAGTGACGAGTTTGGGGTAGTATCTTTAAAAATTGTCCGCGGTGAAAAAAAGGAAGGAAAAGTTGGGATTACCTTTGAAGGCGAGTCCGGAACAAAAATTGCAGCAGCTTTTACCGTAGTGAAAAACGCGATTCGGGGATATGTCGTGGCTGATAATGAAGAAGGATTACAACGGTTAAAAGAGGCAGATAAATCCTTACAAGAACAGTTGCAAAAGCATGCAGGACTTTCTGGCGAAGGTACCGGTTTTGCCTATGTTGTCAGCAAGGACTTGTCGTTGAACCGATTTGAAGAAGGATTAAGCCAAACGGAAGGGCTAGAAGCGGAAAAAGACGACACGCAGACAACTGTTTTGTACGGAATAGCAAAAGGATTTTTACTAAATTTAAGACAGATTTCCATTTAGGAAACTTAAGTTACCGCCACGGAAGGCCGATATGATATGCAGAGAGATTTAAGAGGTGATATCTATGAAAATCAATTATAACTTATCCGCCTATGTGGCAAATGCACATTTGTTAAAAAATGAAGATAAATTAAGACAGTCTTTGGAAAAATTATCATCGGGCTATAAATTGAACCGCGCATCCGATGATCCGGCAGGCATGGCAATTTCCCAAAAGATGAAGACACAGATTCGCGGTCTTGACAGAGCGACACAAAATGCGGCAGACGGAAACTCCTTGTTGGCAACCGCGGAAGGAGCATTGAATGAAGTTTCCTCTATCTTGCAGAGAATGAGAGAATTAGCAGTTCAGGCCGGAAACGACACCTATGCACCGGAAGACCGCCAGGCGATGCAGGATGAAATCGAACAGTTAAAAGATGAAATTGATAGAATTTCTACCGATACAGAATTCAATAAAAAAACCATTTTAGATGGATCTTTAGATTCCAGAGTGTATGCAAATACCAGAAACATTTCTTTGGTTGAGGTAAGTGAAGGCGTATTGGTTGGCGATTACACCATGAACCTGGTACAGGATGCAGCCCGCGCAGTGTTGACAGCGCAGCCGGCAGATTTATCCGGTTATGAAAATGCAAACGGAGAAATTCAGATTCCGAAGGGAACCATGTCTATCAATGGTATTTTCATAGCATTCGAAGGAACAGAAACAGAAGAAGAAGTGTATGCAAAGATTCGCCAGGGCGCAGAACTCGCAGAAGTGAATGCTTTTGCCACAGATATGAATATAGGAAATGCACCGACAGCAGAAGAAATAGCGCAACATCCCCAGACGGAAGGATATACTTCCGATCCGGATGGATTCCAGTTTGGCGATGCATTAGTATTTGTTTCCAGAGATGCGGGAAGCAAAGAGGAAATCAAAATCTCTTTTACAACAGATGATTTAGCAGGATTTTTCGGTATGGAAGCCATTCAGGACCAGACGGTATTGGGAAAAGACGCAAAAATTGAATTAATCAGTGAAAACTTTTCCAATCAGGCAACCGTTAGCGTAGATGGTGAAACCGTGATGATTACAGACCGTAAAGGCTTCAGCATTAAATATGATATTGCAGTGGGAAGCCTTGCATCCACAATCGCAGACAATCCTACCGCAACATTAAAGGAATTACAGTTAGAAGTAACCGATATCGGAAATATGGATTTGCAGATTGGTGCAAACCAGTATCAGACCATTAGCGTGGATATTCCGTGTGTTTCCGCAGAAGCGCTTCGTATTGCAGACCTGGACGTAAGAACGGTTAACGGAACCGATAAATCTCTTATTGCATTGGACGAAGCTATTGAACGGGTAAATTCCGTAAGAAGCCGAATGGGTGCCGCAGAAAACAGATTAAACTATACATCTGAAAATCTGTCAGAATCCGTATTGAATATGGAATCTGCAATGTCCCGAATCGTAGATGTAGATATGGCAGCGGAAATGTCTACTTATACACAGATGAATGTACTGACTCAGGCAGCAACATCGGTACTTGCCCAGGCGAATGACGTGCCACAGCAGACATTGCAGTTGCTTCAGTAGTTGAGGATGAACGATGAGAGATGAGCAAAAAAAAGAATTTACAGCCAGAATCGTAAATGCAAACCGCAGCAATTTGGTTGTTATTAAATATGAAATGATTTTTGCCTATATGGACGATGCCAGAATGGATTTTGAGGAAGGCAACTGGGAACAGGTAAAGGTAGATTTTCATTGCATAGAAAAAATATTAGACCGGTTTATGAAGGACTTAGATTTCCATTATGAAATCAGCAACGAACTGTATCGTTTATATCGTTTTTGTATGGAAAAAATCGCCATGTGTCGCATCAAAAAGAGTTTGGCAGGCATGGACGAGGCAAAAATGGTATTAGATAAGCTGTATCAGTCCTTTGTGGAGGTTGCAAAGACCGATACGTCTGAACCGCTTATGAGTGGAGCGGCACAGCTTGTAACCGGAATGACATATGGAAAAAACAGCTTAAATGAGACTTACAGTAACGATTTAAACAAAGGATATATTATTTAAATCCCCTTTGATCTTGTGTCATATAGAAAAAACAGGAGCGTCCCTAAACGACTCCTGTTTTTTCTTTTCCCAAATTACCGGAAGGATTTTTAAGTTGCTGTAAGCAGAATTGATAGCGGAGTTGTGCCGCATTTAATTCATAAATCCAGCTATCTATCAGGAGCGGATCTACAACATTATCTAAATTATCATAAGCACAACTAACGCGATTCTTCAAAATTTCGATTTCCTCCGAATAAGATAACGGAGCTTCGTAAGTAAAAATTTCATCTGTAAAAGTATGTTCCTGGGCGGTTTTTTTGTTTTTGGATTTTGTAATAAATGACATATGAATTCCTCCTTTTTTACAAGTTTTCCCTAAGAAAGAAAATTTATACCATTTTTGAAAAAGTTGTTTTTGACATGTAAAAACCCAGTTCTGATAAGGGCTTGAGAGGCTTTGCATGGTCGAATCATGGTAAATTTTTGTGCATTTTTCCGAATAGACAAAATTAAAGTTTGGGGATATACTTCCCCTACAAGCAAGCGAAACGTACCAAAATCAGAGGAAGAAAGAATTATAACTGATATTGACGGCGTAAAGCAGGCGAAGTGAGGTGGGAGTGTTAAAGAGTTATTTTTACTACTACTGTTGTTTGTGGCAATGGTAGAGGATGTACGCCTACGGAAGATATCAAATAAATTGATACTGGTGGGTCTTGTTACAGGAATCTTATATTTGGGCGCAGATGGCGGCCTGTCAGATTTATTTCTTGGAGTTGCCCGATTAGCGGTCACGTTGTTGGGAGCATTCTTAATTTATCAATGTTCTGCCATTGGAGCAGGAGATCTAAAGTTAATTTCCGTTGTGAGTTTATTTTTTGAATGGGGAGTTTTTTTTGAGTGGTTATCGGTTAGCATATTACTTTCCGGATTAGAGGCTATAGTCTGTATGGTAATTAGGAGGGAGAAAATACCATTAGGGGTTGCTTTTTTCGGAGGAATGCTAATGATAGCAGTACGATATTAGGAGGAAAAAATGAGAGAAATTATATTGTGTTTTCGCGAGAAAATTTATGCAATGCGATTATGTGAGTTTATACGGAAAAATTACACGCGGGAGTTTCGAGTGGTTGGCCTTATGGAAAAAGAGGATGTAATAAATTTAAATGACATGGTACGAAAAGAAGTATCCGTGTTAACGGACGACAGAGAATTGTATGAGCGGATGAAGGAGCGGGAGGTGTTTTATTTTGACTTTGACGGACGAGGAGAAGGAATTAATCCCTACCAGTCGGTAGAAAGCATTTTGGAGTCGATTTTGTGGGAAAGCCGTCACGAAAGCCCTTCCGGACAGAACCACAAGGCAAAGCTGATTGTGTTTTATACGCCGGGAGGAAGCAGCACGCAACGGATTGCGGCGTTAAAAAAATGCAGGGAATTAGGACTGCAGGGACAATCATTGTACATTCCGGTCAGAGACATGGAGACTTTTGTGAATAGAGAGGAACATACTTATGATTTGTCGGAATTATGCTATCGCCTGAAGAAAGAGGGACGAGTCCTTGGAGAGCATATTTTTGCGGCAGTAGAAAGGGATGAAGACGTTCACTTACTAAGAGGATTTCACTCTCCATTGCACATAGGGGAGTTAAATAAGGAAATCAGTCGGTTGGTGGAGATTATTTGCAAAGAAACAAGGTATGAATACCTGGTTTTGGATTTACAGATTTTACCGTCGGATTATGAAGATTTATTCCGAATGGCAGAGGAGTTTTTCGCAGTAGAAGACGGCGAGTTCTTAACAGACAAAAAGGTATTGCATGAAGGAGTTCGGGTTTTGAAGGAAGCATTGGAAATGCCTGAAGATGCTTACAAAATATGGCGTTGGGAGGAGCAGGTCATTGAAACAAAAACCATATGATAAACAAAAGCGCGAAAGACTTCGGAAAGCGGTTTTGGAACGTGTGAAAAGAACTCCGGATGAAGATGGAGAGGATTTGGAACAGCTGATTGCGGAAGTTCTGAAAGAAGAGGACTATCGTCATCCTGTTTCATATGATGAAAGAATGCAGATGGAAAAATATCTGATGCAGGCGCTTTGTGGGTACGATATTTTACAGGATTTAATGGATGATGAAACAATAACGGAAATCATGGTAAATGGACCGGACAGGATCTTTTTTGAGCGGGGAGGAAGGTTATATCCCTGGGAAGAAGCCTTTTCTTCGGAAGAGCAATTAAGAGAATTGATTCAACAGATAGTAGGGCGTTATGACCGACGGGTAAATGCGAGTACGCCGGTGGTGGATTGCAGACTGCCGGATGGTTCCCGTGTTCATGTTGTGCTGCCGCCGGTATCTACCATAGGACCGGTTATGACTATCCGTAAATTTCCAAAGGATATTATTAGTCTTGAGCGGCTGGTTCATCTGAATATGTTTCCAATATGGGTAGGGGACTATTTAGTGCAGGCGGTCCGAAACGGAGAAAACATCTTTATTTCCGGAGGAACGGGCAGTGGAAAGACAACCCTTTTAAACGCATTGACGGAGTTCATTCCACCCAATGAGAGAATTGTTTCTATTGAAGATTCCAAGGAACTCAATTTAAAAGATTGCCCTAACTGGGTCAGTCTGGAGTGTAAACCGGCAAATATGGAGGGAGAGGGCGAAGTAAACATTCGCGACTTGCTGAAGGCTGCTTTACGAATGCGTCCGGACAGAATTATTGTGGGAGAAGTGCGCGGAGGTGAATGCCTGGATTTATTACAGGCACTGAATACCGGGCACAGAGGGTCATTGAGTACCGGACACGGAAATTCCTGTGAAGATATGCTTCGAAGAATAGAAACGATGGCATTAATGGGAATGGAGATTCCGTTATCTGCTATTAGGAACCAAATTATCGGGGGAATACAATTGTTAGTTCATATAGAGAGGGATGCATCCGGAAAGAGAGAAGTTGTTTCGGTGAAAAGAGTAAAAGGGTTAGAAGGAGATGCAATATGTTTAGAAGAGGTTTATGGAAGTACTACCTGACCGCCCTTGTAGTCTGTGTTTTAGTTGGGAGTTTCTTTTATGGACATTGGACAGTGGGTATAATTTTTCTACCAATTCTTTTCTGGGCCCGCAAAATGGGGATTGAGAACTTTGAAAAAAAGAAAAGACGGCAATACATAAAGCTTTACGGAGAATTTTTGCAGGCGGTTGAAACAGCTCTTGCAACAGGTTATTCGTTAGAGCATGCAATAAGCTCTGCCAGAAGTGAACTGGAAAGAAGCTATGGAACAAAGGAGGAAATTGTGACGGACCTTTTGGAAATAGAAAGAAGACTGAAGTTACATGACTCCATAGATGATTGTTTGAACGATTGGGCAGAAAAAAAGGGATTTGAAGAGATGACCCTATTCTCTCATGTGGTCACAACGGGAAGACATCGGGGAGGAGATGTAAATCGCATTATCCGTCAAACGGCAGATGCAATTGCAGGGCAATTGGAAGCAGAAGCAGAGATTGCGACGATGTTGGCTGGAAAATACTTGGAATATCGGTTAATGTGTGTAATGCCATTAGGGATTATTGCTTATATTAAGGTTGGAAGTCCGGATTACTTCAATCCGTTGTACAACAACCTGCCCGGAATTCTTTTTATGTCCGTTGGATTGGTTGTTTATGCTGTTGCAATTTTAATAGGGAAGCGATTGTTGCAGAGAAAAAAATAAGTTTTAAGGGGATTGGTTATGAAAAAGATATGGTACATTGTTATAGAAAGTCTGATTTTTATTCTTGCAGTCATATCATTTTTTAAAAGTCCGAATGACGGGACATGGTTAATGTTACTTATTATGTGCATCGGAACGACGATTCTACTCCTTTTTCAAGGGAAAATTCAGGAAAAACAGGACCGAAAAGGGCGCAAACTATTTTTTGCCAGAAAATATCCCACATTTGCCGGAAATGTATCTATCTTGTTGCAATCCGGAATGAGCCCCAAAAGCGCATTTTTATTTTTAGCGGGGAGGCCGGCAAAAAAGGAAGACTTGCTTAGCAAAGAGTTGGAAGTGCTAAAGATAAAGTTACAATCCGGATACAGGGAAAGTGTTGCCTATAAGGAATTTGGCGAAGCTTGCATGGTCAAAGAATACCGTCGATTAATGTCGCTAGTGACACAGTACTTAGAGCAGGGGACAAAATTTTTAGTAGTGTTACTCGAAGTTGAGATGCGGGAGGCAAATAAAGCAAAAATCAGAATTGCACGGCAGGAAGGCGAAGAACTGTCATCGAAGATGCTTTTGCCGATGGGATTATTATTGTTTGATGTGGTGATCATTGTGATCGCGCCAATCATAAGTTCACTTTCAGCGTTACAAACATTATAAGGAGGAAGAGATATGAAGAAAATGAAACATTTTTTACAAGAAGAGAATGGTTTTGCAGTAGTGGAAACTATTTTATTGCTGGTTGTGGTTATAGGACTGATATTAATTTTTAAGAGAGAAATTACGGATTTAATCGACGAAATTTTCAGTAAGATTTTTACCAGAACCGGTATTTTTTAATGAAGATGAAGCGTAAAACCGGTATCATTACGCCATTTGCAGCAGTTAGTATAGTACTAATAATTTCCCTTATGTTAGTGTTACTGGAAGGTACCCGTATGCGATACGGAGAAAAGTTATGTGCCCAACAGGCGCAATATGCGGCACAAACTTTTCTCGGCCAGTATCACGTAAAACTGCTGGAACGATTTGGAATCTATGGCGTAGATGAACAAATGTATGAAAATAAAAAACAATTTTTAGCAAACGTGGGAGCGTTTAGAACAGGAACGGTAGGAGGTTCTTTTCTGAATCCGGAAAGTAACGATGTGGAAACACTGACTTATCGGCTTTTAACAGATGATGGCGGAGCAGATTTCCGAAAGCAGGCAGTTACTTCATACCTGTATCACCTGCCGGAAATAGGACTTGATCGTTTAGAGGAGCAGCTGTCGTTGATAAACGGATTAGGTAATGAGCAGACCGAGGAAGATATTATAAATTCTGCCAATGAGGCGATAGAAGAAGCAAAGCGCCGGACAGAGGATGCACAAGAAGCGCAAAGACATGGAGAGCATGCCGATTATGAACGGATGATTTCCATAAGTAACCGGTCCATGAAGACGAACGAAGAGACAGAAAATCCAATTGAAACAATGAAGCGTCAAAAGGCATCTTTTGTCATCGATATGGTGCTTCCGGATGGATTTTCTCTTTCCAATGCGGCAATGAGTCAGGATTCGCGATTAGAAGACCGGTCCATAGAGAGCGGAACAATGAATACAGATACAACTTCGATGATAAATGAGAAACTATTGTTTCCATTGTATTTGTCAGAGACGTTTCAGCATGCTTTATCGGATACTAAAAAGGCAGAAGAAGGCGGACTACAGTATCAGTTGGAATATTTTGTGATAGGAGCAGATTCGGATGTGGAAAACTTAGAAGGGGTCATTCAAAGTCTTATTCTTGTAAGAGAAATGACTTGGTTTGCTTATCGCTTGACAGATGGAACCTCTATGCCTGCGGCTCGAAGCATAGCGACAGCTTTGGCATGCGGGTTAGCAGTGCCGATGTTAATTGAACCGATTGCAATGGCAATTGTTCTGGCTTGGGCATATACAGACGCGGTACAGGATGTCAAAGCATTATTGGCGGGAAAAGAGATTTCGTTGATTCCACGAGAAAATATAAAGGAAAATACAAAAGGAAATGGCGGAGAAAGAACCGACGTTAAAAGTGCATGGATGTTAGATTATGCAGATTTTCTGTTATTACTTCTGGCAATAAAAAATACAGATACAGTGACTTTTCGGGCACTTGATATGGTTCAGGAAAGCCTTATTTTAGCAGGATATGATTTTACTCCGGAAAAGACGATTACAGGCATTGAAGGAATTATAACCTACAATTATGAGGAGCTGTTTCTCGGATGGGTAGTCATCACTTGTCCGACCGTATTTCCGGCAAAAATTGAATCTGAGTTTAGGGAAAGTTATTGTCCGTAAATCATTCCATAGGGGCGTCTTGCGATTAAGATTGCATACCACAATACAGAAAGGACTAATTCAGTGTATAACTACAAGAAAAAACAAAAAGCTCTCGTAAATTTTTCATATACTTTCATTTCACCCAAAAATAAATATAAAAAGACGCCCCTATGGAATTTTTTACGGAGCAGGAAAAGAGGGGGAATTACAGTGGAAGCGGCGGTTGTTTGCTCGCTTTCCATCCTTATAATCAGTTCCTTTTTATTTCTCTTCATTGTGTTAAGAAAAGAATTTGAATTAAAACAAAATATGTATCAGGCTCTGCAATATAAAATGTTGTTGGAAAATGACACTGAAAACAAAGAAGATGTTGTTTCATCCTTTACCATTTCGTTGTTGGGCCTGAATAAAAAGATTGTAATCAGCAATTTGTTAAAGAATTACGGGTTTGATGGATATGACGTAGGAGAGGCCTTGGAAGATGTGTATGTATATGTTACGACAAACGGAACGGTTTATCACAGAGACAAGGATTGTATACATTTAACGATAGCTATTCAGGAATGCAGACTTGAAGAAATTCCGGAATTAAGAAATCTGGATGGTGCAAAGTATTATCCCTGCGAGTTATGCGGAACAGGGTATACAGATGCAAAATGTTACATTACGCCGTACGGGGACCGATACCACAGCACAAAAGAGTGTAGTGCGTTAAAAAGAATAATACGAACGGTATTATTAGAGGATGTAAAAGATATGGAGGAGTGTGAAGATTGTGGGAATGGATAAAAGTCCTTTTGCTGGGAATTTTCTTGGCGTGGCAGGCGATAGAAGATTATTATAAGAAAAGTATTCGAATGGATATTGTGTTGATATTCGGGGGAATGGGAATCTTCGTGTATTTTTTAAGTCAAGGGATTCAAATTAGCGTGATAAAGGAACTGCTTGTTTCGTGTTTGCCGGGAGTACTTTTAATGGTAATCAGTCATATTTGTCCCGGAACGATAGGGGATGGAGACGGACTTGTTTTTTTGGTCACAGGGATCTATATGGGGCTTGCAAAAAATGGGATACTGATTTATCTATCGTTTTTATTGGTTAGTATGGTTGGAGGCCTAATGTTTTTTTTGCCAAAAAGGAAGAAGAGGGCAAGTTGCTATCCATTCGTGCCGTATATATTTTCAGCGTTTATTTTGATAGAAATATGGGGGATGAGGATATGAACAAAAAATGTCGCAAGAGAGCCTATGTTACCGTCGAAGCGGCTGCAGTGCTGGGACTGTATTTAACGATCTTGGGCACGCTTATGGGATGGGGGTTTAAACTTTATCAAGCGAGTGCAAAAATTTTAGAGCAAAGTGTAGAGATGGAACATGTAAAAGATATATGTGATAAAAAAAGACAGCTTGAATTATTAGAAGAGATACAAAAAGATTAGGGGAGAATTGGGTGATGGAAGAGAATTTATATACAATGAAAAAAAGCGGAAGAGATAATTATTTGGTATTGATTCCGCAAAGTGTACCTTTATATGAAATGGAAATATTAAATCGAAAAAATCTAAGAGGAAGTTTACCGATAGAAATTGCACTTCAAGGCGGCGCGACAGAATTATGGTACAAGCTTACGGGATGTATATCCATTAGGACGCTTTTAGAAATGCGAAAATTCGGCGAAGCACAGATGCTGGAATTAATGAGAAGTATCTATCTTTTTTCCCAAGAATTGGAAAAGCATCTTTTAAATCCGGTTGGAATCGTCATTGGATTTGATACGATTTTTTATAAAGAAGAGGGGCAATTTTTGTTTTGCTATAATCCCAATGCCCAAAAGGAATTGAAAGAGGATCTATTGACAATGACAGAGGAGTTGTTAACGTTAATTGATTATAAAAATCAGAAATTAGTAAAGTTCCTTTATCATATATACGAGGTGCTCAATCAAAAAAATCCGGATTATGAACAATTGCAATACTCTATGGAAGAAGCAGAATCAAAGGATTGGCAGGCGGAAGAGATAAGAGTCTATGAATCAACGGAAGAGGAGAAAGGCGACCGACAAAATCAGATATTACAAAAAGCGTTACCGGAAACAGATTTGCAACAAAAAACGCCGGCAAAAAGCGGCGTAGATTTGAAAGTACAGGCGGCTATCAAGGCTATAAAAGATGGAAAAGAAAAACTAGGACAGTGGCTTTTGAATCAGACCTCTTCACTCCGAAAGAAGACGGTAAAAAAATTGGAAACCTATACAGATATTCGACCAATCATTGTTCGTGCAGGGGAAGAGGAAGAAAACCCAACCGTGTTGTTAAGCGGTCCGTATCATACTTCCGGAACCTATTGCCTGCAATCCAGGGATCAGGAAAATGAGCGGATTTTTTTAACAAAGGATCGCATTATTATAGGGAAAAATACAGAATCGGCAGATGAAATTATTGCAGACGATTCTGTCAGTAGAAGGCATGCATTTATTACAAAAGAAGAAGAAAAATACTATTTGGAGGATTTGAATTCATTAAACGGAACATATATAAACGGAGAACGTTTGGGGTATAAAGAAAAGGTGTGTTTACAGGAAAATGATGTCATAGCAATCGGAGGAAAAACTTTTTGCTTTTGTTCGCTGTAACTTGACTTTTACCCATGGTAATTTTATAGTTAAAGGTGTATAGAGTTTGGAGAAATGAGTATGAGTACTATACACGAATTAATGTCTGAAATAAAAAAGAAAAAAGCATATTGCAATCTGTTGTTTATAGTGGCAAATCTTGTAATCTTTGTTCTCATGGAGTTTGGCGGAGACAGAGAAAGTATCCGTTATGTACTTGGATGGGGAGCGGGATTCCCGAAAGCCTATGAGGCGGGACAATATTGGCGCTTGTTTACCCAAATGTTTTTGCATAGTGATTTGGAACACCTAATAAACAATATGCTGTTATTGTATCTGTTAGGAGATAGTCTTGAGAGGGTTTTAGGGCATATAAAATATTTTTGTTTATATGTCGTTGCCGGAGTCGGAGCAAGTATTGTGTCCTGGCAAATGCAAGTCGTGAATAAAACAGCTTATGTAACATTGGGAGCTTCCGGTGCGGTGTTCGGAGTATTGGGCGCGCTACTTTGCATACTTGCGGTAAATAAAGGGCGTTTGGAAGGGCTTCAATTTAAGAAGTTGTTGCTTATGGCGTGCTTATCCCTCTACGCGGGATTTTCTTCCGGAGGAGTAGATAATGCAGCACATGTAGGCGGATTAGTAATAGGATTTATTGCAGCTTTCTTTTTAAAAGGAATACAGATTATAATGTTACGCATGGGAAGGGAGAACATAGAAGATGAAAATTAATATTTATTATGGTGGACGTGGTTTACTGGACGATCCGACTCTCTATGTAATTGACAAGATGCAAAGTGTATTGGAAGAACTTCGTGTAAAAGTTGACCGATATAACATTTACGAACATAAGAATACCATATCAACATTGCCACAGACGTTAAAAGATGCGGATGGTATCATTTTGGCAACAACCGTGGAATGGTTAGGAATCGGCGGATATATGCATCAGTTTTTAGATGCGTGCTGGTTATACGGCGATAAAGAAAAAATCAGCAATATTTATATGCAACCGGTGGTTGTTTCCACGACCTATGGAGAAAGAGAAGCCATGGTTACGTTAGAAGGTGCATGGGAAACATTAGGTGGTTTGCCGTGTGATGGCTTGTCCGGATACGTTGAGGATTTGATTTCTTTTGAAATGAATAAAGAATATAATTTAATTATTGAAAAGAAAGCAGAGAATTTATACAGAACGATTTCCCAGAAAGTAAAAGGCCTGCCAAGCTCCTCACAGGCAGTTAGCAGAACCGTAGGGAAATTGCAGACATTGGAATTGACGCCTCAGGAAAGTGAGCAGTTATCCAAATATGTAGCGGATGATGATTATGTTAAACAGCAAAAAGAAGATTTGGCCGAATTAGCCAATATGTTTAAAGCAAAGCTGGGAGAAGAGTCTGATAATGATAATGCTTATATTATCGATTTTCAGGCGCACTATGTACCGCAGGCTGATTGTGAGGGAACCTATTCCTTCCTCATTGAAGGAAAGAAAAAGCCATTAGTTATTAAAGTAGAAAAAGGTGAACTTCAGTGTTATTACGGACTGGAAAATCATGCGGACCAGAATATTAAGATTTCGCAAAATGTGCTTGAAACGATTCTTGATGGGCACATGACTTTCCAGAGAGCGTTTATGACCGGAGAGTTATCGTCCAAAGGTGACTTTAAAGTGTTACGTATGTTAGACAAGATGTTTATCTTTGGCGAAGACCGGTAAGAATAGCGAAAAAGTACACCCGTCTCCCGGTCGGGAGGTACAGGAAATGTTACCACCCATTTCGGTAATCAATTGTTTGGTCAAAGGGAGACCCAGACCACTTCCGTTTTCTTTGCTTGTGAAATATGGTTCAAAGATATGGGATTCCAGTTCTGCCGGAATGCCGCCGCCAAAATCCTGAATATCCATACGAACATAGTTGTTCTCGTTTTGAATATTTATATAAACGGTTCCGCTTTTGTTCATGGCTTCATAAGCGTTTTTAATAATATTTATAACACAGGATTTTAAGCGGTCTGCATCAACATACAAATCCGGAAGATTATCTGCAATTGAAAATTTGCAGTTAAAATTGCTGTTTTCCGTGATTGGATGTAAGGTATGAATAACCTTAGCTACGATGGACTCCAAGGAATGGATTTTGGGTGTCGATACATTTGCTGATGCTGTTGAAAATGTGCCAATCATATTCTTTAAATAGCGAAACTCATCCATGACATTGTCCCAATAGTCAAAGGTAACAACTTCAGGATGTGTTTTAGCCATTAGTTTGACAGAACACTCGATGATAGTAATAGAATTTTTGATTTCATGAAAGATTTTTAACTCATTAATTTGTTGATTCATTTTTCATATTCCTCCCCACTCGTGGGAGTATAGCATAAAAGAGAAATAACAACAATAAAAGAATGTCGACAAAATTCGACAATAGGAAAAGGAGATTTCTACTATGTTAAAGCCAGATTGTATCTTTTGTAAAATTATTAAAGGAGATATTCCTTCAAGAACCGTCTATGAAGATGAAATGTTTAAGGTCATTATGGACATTGAGCCTGCAACAAGAGGCCATCTGTTGATTTTGCCAAAAAATCATTATGATGATTTATATTCTTTGGGTGAAGAAGAAAGCAAGGCATTAATTTTACTGGCTCAGAAGCTTTCTGTAAAATTGAGGGACGTATTACATTGCGACGGACTCAATCTGGTACAGAATAATGGTGTAGAAGCCGGTCAGACCGTTATGCATTTTCATTTACATTTAATTCCACGATACAAGGATGATAATAACAAAGAAAGATTATCTTGGAATCATGAGAATTTAACACCGGAACAGTTAGATGAAATCTTTGAAGCATTAAAATAAAAAAGAGAATATCTAAACGGTATCCGGAAATAGAAATATAAACGAAAGCGCGAAAAAAGAAAGCTGCCTGACCAAGACTTTAAGGTCATGCAGCTTTTTTAAAAATTTTCCGACGGAAAGTTTATTTGTTTCCGGACAGTTCATCCAATAAGTTGGCAATGGTTTTAACACTGTCTGCCTGATTTGCGGCAATCATTGCGTCAATGTATTGAGATTTGTTTTTGTAAAGGTTATGAACGGCATCCAGTAAGGTTTGCGCATTCATATCTTCCTGATTAAGTTTCATAGCAAAGCCCTGTCGTTCGAAGGAATTTGCATTTAAAATCTGATCCCCGCGGCTGGAGGCTGCAGGAAGCGGAATCAATAAGCTTGGTTTTTTCAAGGCTAACAGTTCGCAGATGGTGTTTGCACCGGCTCTGGAGATTACGATGTCAACCATAGCAAATAAGTCCGCCAATTCTTCTTTTACATAATCAAACTGGCAGTAACCGGCTGTGTTTTTTAGAGATTCATCAACGTTGTCTTTTCCGCAAACGTGAACCACTTGAAAATCTTTTAATAATTCCGGGAGTACTTCACGAATCTGTGCATTTACGGCAACGGAGCCGATACTTCCTCCAATAACCATAAGGATTGGTTTATCATTGGTAAAACCGCATAAGGTAAGGCCGGCTTTGGCATTCCCTTCCAACAATTCTTTTCGGATTGGGGAACCGGTTAAGATAGACTTTCCTTCCGGCAAATATTTCATGGTTTCCGGGAAATTACAACATACTTTTTTTGCCTTTGGAATGGCGAGTTTGTTTGCTAAACCCGGTGTAATATCGGATTCGTGAATAACAGCAGGGATTCCCAGCGCACCGGCTGCTAATACAACAGGAACTGATACAAATCCGCCTTTAGAAAACACCACATCCGGTCGTTCTTTTTTCAAAATGGAACGTGCTTGAGAGAACCCTTTCAAAACGCGGAACGGATCCGTAAAATTCTTCCAGTCGAAATAACGGCGAAGTTTTCCGGAAGAGATTCCGGTATAAGGAACGCCCGCAGACTCAATGAGGTTACGTTCGATTCCGTCATAAGAGCCAATATAGGAAATTTCATAACCCCGCGCTTTTAACTCCGGCAACAAAGCCAAGTTTGGCGTTACGTGACCGGCAGTACCGCCACCGGTGAGAATGATTTTTTTCATGGACACCTCCGTATATGTAAAAAATAATTTGCATTTTCTTCTTATTATATTATACTCATATTGGAAAAAGTCAAATCATTTCCCAAATATAAATATAATAAAAATTGTCATTTTCTGCGATGAAAAGTAAGTGAAAAAAGGGCTTGCTATGATGTATAATGAAAAAAATACATGGGGAGGCATTTTATGACAATTGTGGTGGGAATCTTTCTATTTATAATAAGCACCCTGTTGTTTGTTATAGGAAGAAGGTTACGCCGGATAAACCACACCCTTGATCAAGGGAAAAAACAGTTGGAAGAGTACTTAAGGACCATTTTGGAGTCGGGCATTGGTGAAGAAGAAATGCCGGATTATAGCATTGGAAATGAAGAAAAACAGATACTATGGACCATGGAAGAAAAAGAGCAATTGTTTAACGAGATGCTCGGAGAGATGTTTCAATAGTGGCAAAAGTTGCAAGGAGGAAGAAAAATGTCCATAACATTTGATTATTCAAAAGTGAAACAGTGGGTTGGACCACAAGAAATAGAGGCGATGAGGGAGCAGGCGATACAGGCAAGAGAAACGCTGGTAAATAAAACCGGTGCCGGAAACGATTTTCTTGGCTGGGTAGACCTCCCGTTAAACTATGATAAAGAGGAGTTTACAAGAATTAAGGCTGCAGCCAAAAAGATTCAGGAGAATTCCCGGGTGTTGGTTGTAATCGGCATTGGCGGTTCTTATCTTGGGGCAAGAGCGGCAATAGAATGTTTGAGTCATAGTTTTTATAATTATTTGACACCGGAGCAGCGAAAGACTCCGGAAATTTATTTTGTAGGAAATAATATCAGTGGTACATATGTTGCAGATTTAATTGAGTTGATTGGAGAACGTGATTTTTCCGTCAATGCTATATCTAAATCAGGAACAACAACGGAACCGGCTATTGCTTTCCGTATTTTTAAGAATTTACTAGAGAAAAAGTATGGAAAACAAGAAGCTTCCAAGCGTATTTATGCCACAACAGACAAATCCAGAGGAGCACTGAAGGTATTGGCGGATGCAGAAGGCTATGAAACCTTTGTGGTTCCGGATGATGTGGGCGGCCGTTTTTCTGTATTAACAGCAGTAGGACTTCTTCCGATTGCAGTTAGCGGCGCTGATATTGATGCGCTTATGACAGGAGCAGCAAAAGCACGTAAAAATGCCTTAGAGCTTCCATTTGAGGAAAATCCGGCGATGTTGTACGCAACGGTACGTAACATTTTATACAAACAGGGTAAGGTTGTGGAACTTTTAGCAAACTATGAGCCGAAACTTCATTATGTTGCAGAGTGGTGGAAGCAGCTTTACGGAGAAAGTGAAGGAAAAGACCAAAAAGGTATCTTCCCGGCGGCGGTTGATTTGACAACGGATTTACACTCTATGGGACAGTATATCCAGGATGGTTCCAGAATCTTATTTGAAACCGTGCTTCATGTGGAGAAATCCTTAAAAACCATGATTTTGGAAAAAGAAGACGTTGATTTAGACGGATTAAATTATCTGGCCGGTAAAGATATGGATTACGTAAATACAAGTGCTATGAACGGAACCATTTTAGCGCATACAGACGGACAAGCACCAAATCTAAAAGTCAACATCCCGATGCTGACCGAAGAATATTTAGGAGAATTATTCTATTTCTTTGAGTTTGCCTGTGGCGTAAGCGGCTATCTTCTGGGAGTGAATCCATTTGATCAGCCGGGCGTTGAAGGTTATAAGAGAAATATGTTTGCACTGCTTGGTAAACCGGGATACGAAGTGGAGCGAGAAGCACTTTTGAAACGCCTATAAAGGTTAAAAGTGGAATAAAAGTGGAAAAAAAGATAGAAATATGGCATAGATTGGAAAAACTTGACAGTTATAGCTGCCTGTGGTACAATGCCCTTTGTAACAAATTTGTAACAATCGTAACAGAATTGAATAAAATCTGGTAAAAGGTGCTATACTTAGTACAACACCCCTAACAGGAGGAATAGAATGAAAATTTGTAAAAAGGGAATACAAAGCGGCATAGTGTTGTTATTACTTTGTGCGCTTTCCTTAACAGCGATGCTTCAGCCAATGCCTGTTACTGAAAACGAAGTAACCTTGTTGCATCCGGGAGTCGCCGGAGTTATCGGTGCGACACAATTGAATAAAGAAGAATTTCCAAAGGCTGATATAGAGATTTCCGATTCACATGAAGTAACAAGTCCGGAGCTTTCCCTGGAAGGCGCAGAGAGTGTAATTTTTGATGATCGTTTCTTAAATTCATCCGCCGTTCAAAAAGTAGATCCGAACTGGGCCGACAAATTAATGGTAACTGTTACCGACATGGCGTTAAATGTACGTGCAGAAGCATCTACGGACGCTGCAATTGTGGGAAAGATGTTTGCAGGTTCTGCCGCAACCGTGTTAGACAGAGAGGGAGAATGGGTAAAAATCCAGTCCGGCGATGTTTGTGGCTATGTACACAGTGATTATTGTGTATTTGCAGATGAAGCAAAAGAATTAGCGGAGCAGGTAGGAACCTATTACGCAGTTACAACAACCGATAATCTTCGCATTCGCGCAAGTGCAAGTACCGAGGGTATAACCCTTACCGTGGTTGACAAGGACAGTTCCTTAAAAGTCATGGTGGATGCAGAAAAAGTAGAAGGCTGGGTTGCCGTTGAATATAATGGATCCGTTGCCTATGTATCCGAAGAATATGTAGAAGTAAACCTTGTGGTGGGAAAAGCCCTCACAATGACAGAATATGTTGAAAAGATTCGCAAAGAGCAGGCAGAGAAAGAAGCTGCACAACAAGAAGCGAACAAACAGCATGCAGAATATCTGGGAGCAACCGTAGATGAAGTTACTTTGTTAGCAGCAATTGTTTGGTGCGAATCCGGAAATCAGAGCTATGAAGGCCAGTTGGCGGTAGCTTCGGTTGTAATGAACCGTGTAAGAAGTGACCGTTTCCCGAATGATATTTATTCCGTTATTTATCAGCCAGGTCAGTTCCAGCCGGTTCGAAACGGATGGTTAATTATGATTTTAAATGATATAGGCAGAGTTCCGCAGTCTTGCTTTGATGCTGCTCAAGAAGCGATAAGTGGTGTAGATAATGTAAACGGAGCGTTGTTCTTTAATCACGTCAGCACCGGAAAAACAGGCGTTATTATCGGGGATCATGTATTCTGGTAAAGAAAAAATTTATAAATGGAAGTTGCTTTGAAAAAAAGCAGCTTCTTTTTTATTTTTTTTTAATAATCTTTATATGGGATTTTTATTGTGTAATGACTTTGCATATTGTATGATAAGACTATCAAAATAGTAGGAGGAACAAGCAGATGGGTTTTGATGTCATCACATGGTTAATACTGTTGTTGGTATTTATCGTTGTTGAAGTGCTTACATTAGGATTAACCACGATTTGGTTTGCCGGAGGAGCATTGGCGGCAATGGTTGCTGCATTATTAAACGCAGGTGCTCCGGTGCAGATATCATTATTTTTGTTGGTGTCCTTTGCACTTTTGTTTTTGACAAGACCTATGGCGGTTCGATATTTGAATCAGAGTAGGGAAAAAACAAATGCAGCAGGACTCATTGGCAGAACCTGTATCGTGAAAGAAGAAATTGATAACTTAAAAGCGACAGGTTGTGTTGTGATTGACGGTCAGGAATGGACTGCAAGATGCGTGAACGACAAGATGGTTATTCAACCGGAAAAAGTCGTAGTTATTGAAGAAATTCGTGGCGTAAAATTAATTGTAAAAGAGGAAAATCAGGAGGGTATTTAGTTATGGGCGAAATTGGATTTATTGTACTTGTTTTTTTGGTGGCACTTGCATTGATTATTTTAGTATCATGTATCAAAATTGTACCACAGGCGCAGGCATACGTTATTGAACGTTTGGGGGCTTATCAGGCAACATGGAACGTAGGTTTCCACTTAAAAATGCCGATTTTTGACCGTGTAGCAAAGCGCGTTTTATTAAAAGAGCAGGTTGTTGACTTTGCTCCGCAGCCGGTTATTACAAAAGATAACGTAACCATGAGAATCGATACCGTTGTGTTCTATCAGATTACAGATCCGAAGCTTTACTGCTATGGTGTTGAAAATCCGATGATGGCAATCGAAAACTTAACAGCAACTACATTAAGAAATATCATTGGTGATTTGGAATTGGACGAAACACTTACTTCCAGAGAAACCATTAACACAAAGATGCGTGCAACACTTGACGTTGCAACTGACCCATGGGGTATTAAGGTAAATCGTGTGGAATTAAAGAACATTATTCCACCGACAGCAATCCAGGATGCGATGGAAAAACAGATGAAAGCAGAACGTGAACGTCGTGAAGCCGTAACTATCGCAGAAGGTGAAAAACGATCTACCATCCTCGTTGCAGAAGGTAAGAAAGCATCCGCAATCTTAGATGCAGAAGCAGAGAAACAGGCGGCAATCCTTCGTGCAGAAGCAAAGAGAGAGGCAATGATTAAAGAAGCAGAAGGTCAGGCAGAAGCAATCTTACGCGTACAGCAGGCTCAGGCAGATGGTCTTCGTTTCTTAAAAGAAGCCGCTCCGGATGAAGCAGTTCTTCAGCTTAAGAGCTTTGAAGCATTTGCAAAAGCAGCAGACGGAAAAGCAACAAAGATTATCATCCCGTCTGAAATTCAGGGAATTGCAGGAATGGTTCGTTCCCTTACAGAAGTTGCAAAAGACGACGAAAAATAGTATACTGTATATACAATAACATTCTCGGTGGATCGCATAAGTGAAGTGCGGTCCACCTTGTACTATGTATTAGAGGGAATTATGGACTATATTATTGATTACAAGCGGGAAGTTACATCTACCAATACCCTTTGTATGGAACTGGGGAAAAATACAAACACCAATCATTATGCCCTGGTTGCTGAAAAACAGACTGCCGGCCGTGGCAGATTGGGAAGAGACTGGCATTCCGAAGAGGGAGCCGGTTTATATATGTCCATCCTTGAACGACCGGGGCAAGAGCTGATGCAAAAAATTGCACCGGTAACTCTGATCGTGGCATTAGCTCTACGAGAAGCACTTTTTGAAAGAACCGGTATGGATTGTCAAATTAAATGGCCGAATGATCTTGTGTATAACGGGAAAAAAATCGCCGGAATCTTAACCCAGGCCCATGGAATGCCTCAACCGGAGTTTTTTGTAACGGGAATCGGACTCAATGTATTTCACGAAACATTTCCGGAAGAATTGAAGGAGAAAGCAACCTCTCTGTATTTGGAAAAATTCTGTGAAAAATACGATACTGACTTGAAAAAACGTCTCATTGAAAGTATTATAAAAAACTGGAAAAAGTATTATAACGAATTTATTCAGACGGGATTTGCACCGTTAAAAGAAACATATAATAGTCACTTGTCAGGATGTGGCAAGCAAGTCGTTGTACATGACCCGGAGGGTGAATACGAAGCAACCCTTGTGGGCGTAAATGAAGCCGGAGAGCTTATGGTAAAAAAAGATGGCGACATTCGACTGATTAACAGCGGCGAAGTGTCTGTGAGAGGAGTAAACGGATATGTCTAAACAAAAGGAAGATGTTGTACTTTGTATATCAAACAGTTATGAAAGAAAATTTTATCTGGACGAAGCGTTTCAGGGATTGCCGCAAAGCATCAAAGACGAGTTGAAGATTATGTGTGTCTTATTTACGGAAGATGTAGGCGGAATTTTAAAGCTGTTTTTTACAGAAGAAGGAACGCTGGAGATTCAGACCGAATATGAAGAAGGCGATTTGCTTTATGACGATATCGGAAGTGTTTTAAAGGTAAAACAGATCCAGAATGAAAAAAGGGAATTGCTGGAATCTTTAGAGATGTTTTTCAAAGTATTTTACTTAGGATTAGATGAGGAGGAATAAAATATGTTATTGGCATTAGACGTTGGTAATACAAATATTACCATTGGCGTATTTGAAGGCAAGGAAATCATGGGAACGTACCGTCTTACCACAAAATTACAGAGAACCTCCGATGAATTCGGTATCGATATTTGTGACTTACTTGACCATAATAATATTGATACAAAAAAAATCAATGATGTCATTATCTCATCCGTTGTACCTGACGTGAATTACTCATTAAGACGAGCAATCAATAAATATTTTGACATGGAACCGATTATGATCGAAGCCGGAATTAAGACCGGTATTCGCGTGGCGACGGAAAATCCTCGTCAAGTAGGAGCAGACAGAATCGTAGACGCTGTAGCGGCATACGAATTGTACGGCGGCCCGGTTCTCGTTATCGATTACGGAACAGCAACGACCTTTGACCTGGTTGATAAAAACGGTGCATTTGTGGCAGCAGTAACCGCACCGGGAATCCAGACCAGTGCACAGGCGCTTTGGGGACAGGCGGCTCAGCTTCCGAAGATTGAGATTCAGAAGCCAAAAAGTATCTTGGCAAAAGAAACTATCAGCAGTATGCAGGCCGGCGTAGTATATGGAACGATCGGTCAGACAGAATATATTATTAAGAAAATGAAAGAAGAGTCCGGCTATGAAAACGTTAAAGTCGTAGCAACCGGCGGACTTGGAATGATTATCGCAGATGAAACAGACTGTATCGATTATTATGATGCACAGTTAACCTTAAAAGGTATGCAGATGATCTACGATAAGCAGAAATAAATTGGAGAATATTACATGCCAAAATTACGAATTGGAAATGTAGAATTAGAGAACAATTTAATATTAGCTCCGATGGCAGGCGTAACGGATTTACCGTTCCGTCTGTTATGCCGTGAACAGGGTGTAGGCTTGGTATGTATGGAAATGGTTAGTGCCAAAGGCATTATGTATAACAATAAAAATACCGAGATTCTCTTGGAAGTGGATGAAAGAGAACGTCCGGCCAGCTTACAGCTTTTTGGGGCAGATCCTAAGATTATCAGCGAGATGGCAAAAAAGATAGAAGAACGCAATTTTGATATCTTAGATATTAATATGGGTTGCCCGGTGCCGAAGGTGGTAAATAACGGCGAAGGCTCGGCCTTAATGAAGAACCCGGTTCTTGCAGGTCAGATTATCGAAGCAACCGTTAAGGCAATAAAAAAACCGGTAACGGTAAAGATTCGTAAAGGTTTTGACGATGAACATATAAATGCAGTAGAGATGGCACGCATTGCCCAGGAATCCGGCGCGGCAGCAGTCGCGGTGCATGGCAGAACCAGAGAGCAGTATTACTCCGGTAAAGCAGATTGGGATATTATCCGTCAGGTGAAAGAGGCGGTCTCTATTCCGGTTATCGGCAACGGCGATGTATTAGATGCGGCATCAGCGAAAGCATTAGTGGAGCAAACCGGTTGTGACGGAATCATGATTGGACGAGGCGCACAAGGAAATCCATGGATTTTTTCCCAGATTCTTTATGAGCAGGAGACGGGTCTTGCGGCTAAACGACCGGAACTAAACGAAGTAGTCGACATGATATTACGTCACGCGAAAATGCAGATAGACTTTAAAGGTGAATACACCGGAATTCGGGAGATGCGCAAGCACGCGTCCTGGTATATGTCCGGGTATAAAAACAGTTCAAGACTGCGCGGACGTATCAATGAAGTAGAGTCACTGGAGCAGATGATAGCACTTTTTCATGAAGTTTTATCATATTAAAAGAGACGTGACCATAAGTATGGAGTAGACCTTGACAGTAATTGGCAGTTCTAGTATAATGTGGTGATTGCAGTTGAGGGAAATAACAAGTTTTTGAATATACAGATAAGAAGAGGAGTATGTATGGAAAAAAGATTATTAACTTCCGCAGGTTTAAAAAAATTAGAAGATGAACTTGCAGATTTAGAAGTTGTCAAAAGAAAAGAAGTTGCAGAAAAGATTAAAGAAGCAAGAGAACAGGGCGATCTTTCTGAAAACGCTGAATATGATGCAGCAAAAGATGAACAGAGAGACATCGAAGCAAGAATTGAAGAAATCAAAGCAATCTTAAAAGACGTTGAAGTGGTTGACGAAGATGAAGTTGACACAAAGACAATCAGCGTTGGATGCAAAGTAAAGATTTATGATTGCGAATTTGAAGAAGAAATCGAATACTTTATTGTTGGTTCTACAGAATCAAACAGCTTAGAAGGAAAGATTTCTAACGAATCTCCGGTGGGAAGAGCTTTAATGGGAGCGAAAAAGGGAGATGTCGTAACTGTAGAAACACAGGCAGGAGCAATGCAGTACAAAGTGCTTGAAATCTCCCGTGTAGCATAAGAAAAAGAAAGAGAGGAATTTTTTGATGGCAGAAGTAAACGACCGCCAGAATGAACAGGCACAGGACTTAAACAAACTTGTACAGGTTAGACATGAAAAGTTGGCTGAGTTAAAAGAAAACGGAAAGAACCCGTTTGAAATCACAAAATATGATGTGACTCACCACACCACAGAAATTAAAGATAACTTCGATGCATTAGAAGGACAGAAGGTATCCGTAGCAGGTCGTTTAATGTCTAAACGTGTTATGGGTAAGGCATCCTTTATGAATGTTCAGGACAAGTATGGAAATATCCAGTCCTATGTAGCGCGCGATGATATAGGAGAAGAGCCATACAAAGAATTTAAAAAGTTTGATATCGGTGACATCGTTGGTTTAAAAGGTATCGTATTCCGTACACAGAAGGGCGAAATGTCCATTCATGCAGAGGAAATCGTTCTTTTATCCAAGTCCTTACAGGTATTACCGGAAAAATATCACGGTTTAACCAACACTGATATCCGTTATAGACAGAGATATGTAGACTTGATTATGAACGAAGAAGTAAAGGAAACTTTTATTAAACGTTCAAAAATCATTACAGAGATCCGTAAATTCTTAGACGCTAAGGACTTCATGGAAGTAGAAACACCAATGCTTGTACACAACGCAGGTGGTGCAGCTGCGCGTCCTTTTGAAACGCATTTTAATGCGTTAAATGAAGACTTAAAGTTAAGAATCTCCTTAGAGTTGCCATTAAAGAGATTAATCGTTGGCGGCCTAGAGCGTGTATACGAAATCGGACGAGTATTCAGAAATGAAGGCTTAGATACCAGACATAACCCTGAATTTACCTTAATGGAACTTTATCAGGCATATACTGATTACCACGGAATGATGGACTTAACTGAAGAAATGTTCCGCCATTTGGCACAGACCGTAAACGGAAGCTTACAGGTAACCTATGGGGAGCACGTAATGGATTTGGAAAAACCATTCCGTCGTATTACCATGATTGATGCCGTAAAAGAATATGCAGGCGTTGATTTTAACGAAATCGCAGACACTGCAGCAGCAAAAGCGATTGCAAAAGAAAAGCATGTTGAATTTGAAGAACATCACACCAAAGGCGACATCTTAAATGCATTCTTTGAAACCTTCGTAGAAGAGCATTTGATTCAGCCAACTTTCGTAATGGATCATCCAATTGAGATTTCTCCTTTAACAAAGAAGAAACCATCTGATCCAAATTACGTAGAACGTTTCGAACTTTTCATGAACGGTTGGGAAATGTGTAATGCATACTCCGAATTAAATGACCCAATCGACCAGAGAGAACGTTTCGAAGCTCAGGAAAAATTGTTGGCATTAGGCGATGATGAAGCAAATACAACAGACGAAGACTTCTTAAATGCGTTGGCAGTTGGTATGCCACCAACCGGCGGTATCGGTTACGGTATCGACAGATTGGTAATGATTTTGACCAATAGCCCGGCGATTAGAGATGTATTGTTGTTCCCTACGATGAAATCATTAGATAAATAAGTTTAGTATTTATCAGGATTTGCAGACTTTTTAGTCTTTAGATTATGCAAATATTATGCAAAGTTTGCAGAAAGTATGGAGCATAATGTAGGAATTTGTAAAAGGACACAATGCAAAACAGTTGAAAATTAAAGAGTTTTAACCAGTGTGTATGGACCACTTTCAAGTGTAGACTTGGGAGTGGTCTTTTTGCATATGTAGGAAATAAGAGGAAACGGGAGAGGTGATTGATATGTTGACAGGAGGGGCATCTGTGCTAGGCTGATTGGCTACAAGGCACAAGGATTGATGTAGGGGATAGGAAGTGCGGGGGCTTGGCTTAATGCCTTGGAAGCACGGATGCGGGTGCATGCTGTCAACATGAGAAAAATAATTAGTAAAATTAGTATTGACAAATACTAAAATACAAATTAGAATAAAAGTACAAAATGAAAGGAGCAATACTTATATGAAAAAAGAAGTTAGTTTTTTGATTGATAATGATGTTTATGAGAAATTTTCTATAGCATTACGGTTAACGGATGAAGATGAAAACGATGCGATTGAAAATTGTATGCGTACATATATTGCGAGAACATTCGAAAGAGCATCACAGGAATACAGTCCGAATGTGGGAAGGCGAGCAAGTATGGATGAGGATAGAGATTTTTATGGAAAGGCTATTCAGAGAATTCCGGTATGGGCATTAAAACCGAATCAGTATAATCATAAAATTATACGTGCTTTTTTTGAGGCAGAAGCGGCGACAGGAGAAGTAACATTAGATACCATGGAACTTTTGTGTAGTAAAAAGGAACGTTCCGAGTTGTATGTACCTACATTCCGTAACAACTATGCACAAATGAAAATTGACGGACCGAAGAGCCATGGAAAAGTGTTTGAGGACGATGGCGAACATGTGTGGATATGGAAGGAAGTGGAAGAGGTTCTCCGCAGACATAGAGACAGCTTTATGCGATAGTTGGGAGGTGTGAGCAGTGGACGTATCATATAGACGTTACAGGCAGTACCGAGCAAATCGATATCAGTACAAAGTTGACCAAGTAACGGCTCCAATAGTAATGATGTTTGTTATAGGATTTATCACAGATTATTGGTGGGTGATAATAGGCGGAGTTTCAATTTTGTTTATACTGCGAATTATTAAAAATAGAAAGCGAAATGAAGTTGAGCGGATAGTTGACAGTATGGGTGACGCGAATGCCAAACAGGAGAAAGAGGCAAGTTTTCAAAAGGAGGAAATAAGGACTATGAGTACGACAGAAGTTGGATATATCAATAAAAATAATCAGAGGAACAATGGGAGAACAGATAAACCAGGAACAGATTTTGGACAGTGGTTTTATGAGATGGAATGTTTAGAGTGTGGTTATAAATATCATGCAAATGGTAGTAATATCTATGAGAAGAAATGTCCTAATTGCCAAACAAAGGAGAAAGAAAAGAGCGCTGCGAACGGTCAAAAGTCTACAGAAGCAGGATATGTTAATAAAAATAATCAGAGAAACAATGGAAAGACGGATATTCCAGGTACTGGTAATGGACAGTGGTTCTATGATATGGAGTGTTTGGAGTGTGGACATAAGTATTATGCAAATGGACATGATGTGTGGCTGAGAAAATGTCCGAAGTGCCAAGGGGGAAAGGAATAAACCAACAAAAGATAAGGAGGCTAGGGATAAATGGAAGTAATAATTTTTTTTGCGGCAATAGTATCTTTTATATGGCCGCTTATTGACTTATTTATTATGTCAAAAGAGGTTCAATTCTTTTTCGAAATTGAACCAGAATTAAGGGCGGTTAATAAAAAGATAGGGACAGAGCCAATAAAAAATATACGAGAAGTGTTAACTCCTATTATGCCTAAGAATGTGACATTTGCTGATGATGAAAAAAGGAAGAAATATAAGAAAAGTTTTTTCTGGATAGTAGAGTATGCTGTAAGTGGCTTTATTCTTCTTGTGGTGGACATATTATTTTTATGCCTTGCAGTAGACAAACGAACTGTTGAACAAATGTTTTTTTTAATTGTAGTATTCGTAATGAATTTACTCATCTTATGGATTTTAAAATTAAGTCCTATGTTTCATTATTTTGGACTAAATCATATAGCGGATGCAATTGATAAAGTAGCATATGAAATCATGTCTCCTAAAGGGAAAATTAATGGATTTATGTCGGATGCAGGCGTTAAATTGGCTGCATATGTTGTAGGAATGATTAGTTTTGCTTTATATGTGAGATTATACAAACAGTTTGCAGGGGTATATTTAGGAAATGGTTTTGTTTATGTTTTTTTAGCATTATTAATATACCATTTTGTTGTTAACTGGCTATTTGCAAGGGTAATTAGTCTAGTAAGCAAGAAGGTTTCGTTTATTAATGAGGTAGTAAAAAATCACCAATATATGTATACTGTTTGTAAGAATACATCATACATAGTATTCTTTACGTTTTATGTGGTAATAAAAATTGTACAATTGGAATCTGGTGATGATACATATAACATCCTACTCGTGGAAGCGGTGGGGGCACTATTTTTACTCGACACATATTTTGATAAGATGAAAACAATTAAAGAAAAACAATTGGAATTACAAAAAGCAAACAAAGAGGAAGTATTGGAGGAAAAGGAAATGGAAAGCAGGGAAATAAATGCGGATGTTGTTGAGAAGACAGAGCCACTGCCAGTAAAAGGAGAGGCAGGGATAGATATTGATAACACTGCTATAAAAGAATATTTCGAAATAGTAAATAGCGAATATCAGAACGAACGAAACAAAAAGCAAAGCTTTGAAACCAGAGCAGGGTTGTTACTAACACTTTTAAGTGCAATATGTATTTTTTATTTTCAATCAATAACGATAAAAGATGTGGTGTTGCTGTTTGACCAAACATTGACATTTGCTTTGCTTATAAAAATCATATCGGGTATCATGATATATGTTTTTTTCGTGTTGACATTTATTGCAATTATAAAAACAATTGCAACAAAGCGACATAGTAATTTTGATGTGACTAATATTAATGAGGCGTTGCTTGCAGAAAAAAGGATGGATGCAATGGCACGTTTGATTTTTACTTACAGTACTATTATTAAACAGCATCGTGAAATTAACGAGTCAAGAGCTAAATGGTATAAGATAGCATTATACTGTACATTTGGTCTTTTGGTAGCAACAATTGCGTATATGTCATTATAGGAAGGAGAAGAATTATGTGTAGTGATCCAAATAAGGTACAGGTAGATTGGACAAAGATATCGACACAACCAGTTGGGAATGTACAGATAACTAATGTTACACAGACGAATTTAAGTAATAATCAATCTAATTCATTGATTACGTCTTGTAATGAGGGTGCTAATTTGCTGATAGGGCACGAAAATTTTGGCTATAACGGAGCTGACAAGAAGAACGGAAATAGGTAAGAAAAGTTTGAAAAGGTACTTTTGGATGGTGAAAGTGCCTTTTCAAATTAATAATGACGATTAGTGAGAAAGGTGCTATAATATTTGGAGCAAAGGAGGGATTTTTATAAGTTTACAACCAAATAATTTTGAGTTGGAGCCAACTACAGTCTGGTCTTTTCCAGACAGGGGCAATTGGGCAACTCACTCGGGGAAGTACAGGGGTAATTGGTCGCCGTATGTACCAAGGAATCTGATACTTCGTTATTCAAAATCAGGAGACTGGGTCTTAGATCAATTCATGGGTAGTGGCACAACATTAGTTGAAGCAAAACTACTAAATCGAAATGCGATTGGTGTAGATATCAATCCGCAGTCAGTTTCAATATCTGAAACAAATTTACAATTCCAATGTGATACAACTTCAAAGGTGCATATTAGAAACGGAAGCGCAACAGATCTGTCTTTTATTAAAGATGGTCGTATTGACTTTGTTTGTACGCATCCACCATATGCGAATATCATTAGATATAGTAAAGAAATAGATAATGATATTTCATTGTTATCTGTAGACGACTTTTTGATAGAAATGGAAAAGGTCGCATCAGAGGCATATCGAGTCCTTAAAAAAGGGAAAATGTGTGCAATTATGATGGGTGATATGCGAAAGTATGGAAAAGTTATTCCGTTAGGGTTTAAGGTGATGGAATGCTTTTTGAAGGTGGGGTTTTCGTCAAAAGAAATCATCATTAAAGAGCAACACAACTGCAAGTCAACAGAATATTGGGAGAATCGGGATAATAATTTCTTGCTTCTTGCACATGAGTATATATTTGTTTTTCAGAAAGTGTAAGTAGTAGAGGACGAAAATACCGGTTGTTATTTTGACATTTTCCACTTATAATATATTTGTGATTTTCTGTTCAATTTGAAGTGAGAAAAGAGGTCAAAATGAGTAACTCAAGTATTGCGCCATTTGTAAAATGGGCAGGTGGAAAACGTCAGTTGATTCCACAAATTAGAGAGCGTATGCCGGAACAATTTAATAATTATTACGAACCATTTGTTGGCGGCGGTGCAGTTATTTTTGAGTTGCTGCCTGAGAATGCACTAATCAATGACATCAACAGAGCGTTGATTAACGCATACCAAATGATTTGTGACCATCCAAAGGAGTTCTTACAGGAAATCAATAGACTGGATGCAGAAATGTGGGAAGACGGCAAAGAATATTATTATTCATTGCGTGAGCATTACAATGATAAATTGATGAGAGACGAGTTTGATGTGGAGTTAGCTGCATTGTTTGTATTCATCAATAAGCATTGTTTTAATGGCTTATACAGAGTAAATGGTAAGGGACTTTTTAACGTTCCCTACAATAACAGCCGTAGAAGTTCAGTTGACGAGCAATCGATTATGGAAATATCAGAGTATTTAAGAAATGTTACGATTATTTCCGGAGATTTTGAGGCGGCATGTGAGGGTGCAAGAGCTGGCGATTTTGTATTTATAGATAGTCCATACGCACCATTGAATCCAACATCTTTTGAGTCGTATACCAAGGAAGGATTTGATATTGAAAGTCATAGACGATTGGCAAATCTTTTTGATGAGTTGACGGCGAGAGGATGCTATTGTATGCTGACAAACCATAATACAGAATTGATTAACGAACTGTATGGAAACAAGGGATATACAATTGATGTTGTAAGCGTAAAGAGAATGATTAATTCGGATGCGTCAAATCGTGTTGGAGAAGAAGTTATTATTTGTAATTACTAGGAGGTCAATGATGGGGTACTTTGATGAGAGACAAAGAATTGTCGATTATGTAACTCATGATGGGATGATAATAGAATTAACGAGAAGTAAAGATAATTTAAAAAGCCATTATCAAGTATTAGAAGAATATGCAGATTCAACCCAATTGGCTATTCGATATCCAGGATATAAAACGACACGAAATAAATGTGATTATTGTGTATATTTAGTAGATGAGGAAGGCGAGCATCCTATCTCACATGTAGAGATTATGCATGATTTATACAATAAAACAACCATTCAGAACTATCGATATATGAAACAATATATCGAAGACGTTGCCAGAATTGGGAGAGATATTAATATAGATATGGCATTACTACCTGCATTTGAAAGGGGATTTTCTTTTGAGCAGTTAACCGATTTGATGTTTTATATTGCGATTCAAGAAGATATTAATTATCCAGAAGCACGGTTTCAAGGGAGAAAAATGTGTTTCTATAGATATCTAGAAGCTATATACTGTAAAGTATATGCAAACCATCAAATAGCGGAAGCAATTGATAAAGCAATAGCACATGGATATATTCCTGCAAATTGGAATGATGTGGGGGAATTATACAATATTGTTTCGAGAATACAACGTTGATAATAGCGAGGCGAAATATATATGATTAAAGTTTTCAAAGCGAAAGTTCCAATATATTTCGAGACAGAGGAATCACAGCTTGTTTTGGGTGATTCGTTTAAAATTCTTACAAAGATGAAACCTGAATCTGTAGATATGATATTCGCAGACCCACCATATTTTTTAAGCAACGATGGTATCACTTGCCAAGGTGGAAAAATGGTTTCGGTAAATAAAGGCTCATGGGACAAACTTTCAGAAAGTGGAACCGGCGTCGAGGAGAAACATAGGTTTAATAGAAAGTGGATTAGGTTATGTAAAAAAGTATTAAAACCAAATGGTACAATTTGGATATCAGGGACATTACACAATATATATTCGATTGGTATGGCTTTGGAGCAGGAAGGCTTCAAAATAATTAATAACATAACTTGGCAGAAAACAAATCCACCACCAAACTTAGCATGTCGATGCTTCACGCATTCTACGGAAACCATTCTATGGGCAAAGAAGAATGATAAGAAGTCTCGGCATTTTTTTAATTATGAAAAAATGAAAGAAGATAACGGCGGCAAGCAAATGAAGGATGTATGGGTTGGGGCATTAACAAAACCTTCCGAAAAGAAAGAAGGCAAACATCCTACGCAGAAACCGGAATATTTGCTTGAGAGAATTATGCTTGCATCTACGGTAGAAGGTCAAGTTGTGTTAGATCCATTTTGTGGTTCCGGAACAACTGGTGTAGAAGCTGTTAGATGCGGCAGAAAATTTATTGGAATTGAAGTGAACGAGGAATATTTAGAAATTAGCAAAAGAAGATTGGAGAAGGAAATACATGGCTAAAAGAAATTTTGATGAGTGGTTAAACAAATTTAGGGCAAGCATTTCTGGCTATGATTATTATATTGATTTTAAAAAAGTAGTTAGAAATGTAGATGAGATCAAGGTGGAATTGAACATTCTCAATTCCCTTATTGGTTCTAAAAACATTGAAGAAGATTTTGAAAAAATAGTAACAAAGTATCCGGAGACTTTAACATGTGTTCCGTTGTTGCTTGCTGTTCGAGGTAACGAAATTTATGCACAAGATGAAGAGGGTGCATTCTTGTATAATTTTAAGAAAATGAATTACAGCATAGAGCAATACAAAGTATTTATGCGTAAAACGGGATTGTTTGATATGATTGCTAATCATTTAGTAAACAATCTGGTGGATTATGCACTCGGAGTTGAAACAGGTCTTGATTCTAATGGCCGTAAGAACAGAGGCGGACATCAGATGGAAGATTTAGTAGAAAAGTACATAGTGGCAGCAGGATTTGTCAAAGATGAAACATATTTCAAAGAGATGTATATAAAGGATATTCAAGACAAATGGGGAATTGATCTTTCAGCACTGTCTAGCGATGGAAAGTCCACTAAACGTTTTGATTTTGTGGTAAAGACAGAGAATATGGTATATGGAATTGAAACCAATTTCTATACGGGTGGAGGTTCTAAATTGAATGAAACTGCAAGAAGTTACGAATTGTTGTCGCAACATGCAGATACCATTGATGGATTCACTTTTGTTTGGTTTACGGATGGGATTGGTTGGAAAAGTGCACGAGGCAATTTGAGAGAGACATTTGAAGTGTTAGAAACTCTTTATAGTATTGACGATATGGAAAAGGGTATTGTGAATAGTGTGTTTAAATAGAGATAATGATGATAATGGAGGATATAAAATGAAGAGCGAAGATAAAAATAAAAAGAGACCTATTATTCAATCAAGCGGTTATAATGGGAGTGAACCAACAAGAGTATGTCCACATTGTGGAATAGAAAGACCAATTAGTGATTTTGGTTTCAGAAATATGGGAAATGAAAATATTAGAAATCAATCATGGTGTAAAAAATGTAGATAATAGGCTGATAAAAGAAATTTTTCTAAAGAAGGATAAGTTTAAGAATAAAGTACATGAGGAGGTATAAAATGTATAATGAAGCGTTTGATCCATTAAATGCTAAAATTAGCGGAAACGGGGAGGTTGTAATTAAATCCTTGAAACGTGAGATTAACAATATTTTAAATTCATACGTAGGGTGGTATGATCCGTTTTGTGAATTAATTCAGAATGCATTAGATGCTATAGATAAGCGAAGGGAACTCAAGGATGGATTTAAACCACAAGTAAGAATTTTAGTTAATTTACAAGAGAATGTAATAACCGTGACAGACAATGGAATTGGTTTTAAAGAAGCAGAGTATATTAAGTTTTTAGCACCAAATTTTTCATTTAAGCCTGTAGGTGTTACTAGAGGGCACAAGGGAGTTGGAGCTACTTATCTAGCATATGGGTTCAATTATTTGCAAATAGCTACAAAAAGTCCAGATTTTACTGCTAAGGGCGTGATGAAGGGTGCAAGAAAATGGTTAGATGATCCTGCACCGTCAGAAAATCCAAATGTGATGCCTGATACATCGCCTATACGCGACCCGTTTTATGATGAAATTGACAGAGGAACGCAAATGAGTGTGGCGTGTGATGCAAGCTCATATCCTAAAGATTTGTCTTGGATAGGTGCGAGTACTGCGTCTAGCTGGATGAGTGTTCTAAGAGTTGAAACAGGATTAGGACAAGTGGAGTCAACAGGAGATGTCGAAGTAACAATAAATGTAATTGATAAATCGGGAAATCTTACAACGGCTACTAGTAGTAACCCCCAATATCTTACTATTGCGGAGTTCATAACGGATAAAGCAAAAAACGTGGACGAAATAAAGGCAGAAATGGATGCGAGATATAAAAAGTATGGTCCGTATTATAAGATGCCTTCAAAGTATTCTAATCTTGAAGCGGTTTATGGAAAATGGGATACAAATAAAATTATAGAGGAACTTAATTGTACTGGAGAGGAAGAGCAATTAGTACGAAAATACCAAATATCAACAATCTTTTCGTATGTTTACTCTTTAGCTGTATGGGATAAAATTGATGAGAAAATAGGAATCAGAAAGGGAAACCATGTTTTATATGGAGGAATTCAGTTGGCAGCAAACAATATGCCACAAGGAGAACTTATTCAAATTCCTTTGACAAAAAATATAGGACGTCAAAAACAGGCAAATATCTTGATTCATTTTTCCAACTGCTCGGCAGATTTAGGAAGAAAAGGATTTAAAAAAGAAATAACTGATTTGGGTAAAGAGATAGCAAGAAAAATGATGGACGGTCCTTTGCAGAAAATAAGACAGTGTTTTAAAGCAAATACCGGGGCGGCACCAGATTTGAGAAGGGAGAATGATTTGGCAGAATGGAAACGCCAAATGACTGTGCATGAGGAAGAGTGTCCGCTAACTATTAATAATCCTAATTTCTTTAATCCTGTAAAAAATATCTCAATTACTTCTATGCCAACACGTGAGCAAGATGTTATTGCGTTATTTAATCAGTTAATAGCTGGCGGTGTTATAAGAGATGTACGTATTATGTCTACGAATGAAAGAAGTACTTATGATAGCTTGTTTAGGATTATTGTATCTGAGCCTAAAGAACTGCAGATATATGATGATGAAAAAAATCCATTGGGAATCATGGAAGAAGTGGTTGAACAGTTAATTATTGATGGGAAACCGTTTGTAACTGAGCCAAAAGTATTAGAATATAAATTCTCGATTAATGGATTAGTAGAGGATATAGAAGCTGGAGTAAAGAATACAAATGACATTAATTTGGTTGTGGCATGGGAAGCAGGAGAACAGTATAAGGATAATTATATGATAGAGTCGTTACTGATTAATGGGAATGAGTCGCTACGACAATATCATGGAGTTACACACAGATTACGTGATGCCAATACTTCTGAAGTTATTTGTGACCTTATTTTATTAAAAGATTTAATATTATATTTAAATAAAGATCCGAAGTTTGAAGAACTTCAAGAGTCTTATGAAGAATGATGTCACGGGTCTTAGGGCTTGCCCTAATTCGAACGCCATAGAAGTGAGGTGTCTGCGCAAATTGGAATACAGCTTTGTGCGTATCCTGTCACTATAATAAGAGATGGATAAAGTACTTAACAACCAGTTAGGTCTTTATCCATCTTATTGCTTAATTGTAGAATAATGGGGCAAATGGCTATCGTGCGTATCCTTTGGCTTCGCGTCCTCATAGCAGTCTGATAACCAGCTCCTTATTCGCAATGTTCGTTTTATGTAGGTTGAACTGCAGACGTGTACGTTCGTGTAATCAGACAGATTGAATAGGTAATAAGAGAACTGGCTTTTGCCATTGCAAATTTAATCTGAAGGAGAAAGGATGTATGAATGCAGTTGGAATTGATGTATCAAAGGGGAAAAGTACAGTAGTAATACTTAGACCGTTTGGAGAAATTGTTGTATCACCATATGAGGTAAAGCATACAGATAGTGAGATAACGGCACTGATTAAACGAATTAAAGCGGTTGACGGTGAGACACGCATTGTAATGGAGCATCCGGCTCATAAATATCGATTAAGCGTTACCTAGGAGGGAGCGGTGGTCGGAATTAGTTTGGACAGATTTGTTATGTTTTATTAAGTTAATTAACAGGTCGTTATATATGAAAATAGAATATATGGGAATTTTAGAACTGAAAAATGCAACTGGTTGCAAAAATCTTCCCTAAAGGAGTATGTAGATATGGAGATTAATCGTAAGTATAATAATCTCGCGAATTTTTATATTGGGGTAATGCCCACAAATTTAAATTTCAAAGGGAGAACTAATAAATGGATGTGACAATCTAATTTACCGCACCATAAATCCTTCCCAAATTAAAGATTTGGTAAAAAAGAAAAAATTCTTAAAATCTTCTCTTGAAATACTTTTGCAAAAGGACTAGAATATTGTCGGCTATGAATTTTTATATACAAGGGGGAAAAGAAAATGTGGATAATACCTTTTTTAATTTGTTTTCCATTATTGGTAGCCATCATGATGTTTTTCGTTCGCAATGCTAAGGTACGCAGTGTGATTGCATACCTGGGCGCAGGCACAATTATGGCAGCAGCGATTGCATTTGCAGCGAAATGGATATCAGAAGGATGCCAGACGGTGGAACTTTATTATCATACACATCTAATCGACATGATTATGTTGGGTGCAGTGTGGTTACTTATGGTGCTTGTAACGGTTTTGAGTTTCAAGTACAAAAAAGCATGGGTAAGCCTTTTATCGATTGTGCCGACCATTATGGTAACCTATATGGAGCTTTTAGGACCGGAGATGGCGGAGATTGCCCATGTGCGCATCGATCGATTGTCAATGCTCATGTGTCTTATTATAGGCATTATAGGTAGCTTGATTGTTATATACTCCGTTGGTTATATGCGTGGATATCATAAACAGCACACAGAGGTTCAGGACAGAAGACATTATTTCTTTGCAATGTTGTTTGTATTCCTGGGATCAATGTTTGGTTTCGTGTTGTCTGATAGCTTGCTTTGGGTCGATTTGTTCTGGGAAATGACAAGTATCTGCTCATTCCTGTTAATCGGTTATACAAGAACAGAGGAAGCCATCAACAATTCTTTTCGTGCATTGTGGATGAACCTTTTAGGTGGTGTCGCGTTAGTAATCGGAATTTGTTATGCAGGATTTACAACCCAGAATCTGTCCTTTAGCGGATTGATTGAGCTTGGTGTAGCAAGAGATCCAAGAGCAGTGATTCCGGTTGCATTGATTGCAGTGGCAGCCCTTACAAAATCAGCGCAGATGCCGTTCTCATCCTGGTTGATGGGAGCGATGGTGGCACCGACACCGTCTTCTGCATTGTTACATAGTGCTACAATGGTTAAAGCCGGTATTTATGTATTGTTCCGTCTTGCTCCGGCAATGAGCGGAACTGCAACAGGTTTGTTAATCAGCTTCATTGGAGGTTTTACTTTCCTTGCAGCTTCCTTTGTGGCAATTGCCCAGACCGACGGCAAGAAAGTATTGGCATTTTCAACCGTATCCAACTTAGGTCTTATGGTTGCGTGTGCCGGAGTTGGTACAGCAGATACACTTTGGGCAGGCATCTTTTTGATGTTGTTCCATGCAATTTCAAAATCACTTTTGTTCCAGAACACAGGAGCAACAGAGAATTCACTCCATAGCCGTGATATCGAGGATATGCACGGATTGCTTCATCGTCTTCCAAGACTTGGTGCATTTATGTTCATCGGTATTGCAGGTATGTTTTTGGCGCCATTTGGTATGTTGATTTCAAAATGGTCAGCGCTGCGTGCGTCTATAAACGAGGGAAATATTTTGTTGGTTCTCTTTATTGCATATGGTAGTGCAACCACTATGTTCTACTGGACAAAATGGATGAGTAAGATTATTTCCTATACAGATACAGAAAATAAAGTAAAAGACGTAACAACGAAAGATGAATTACTTTCCTTGTTTGTACACGCATTTTTAATGATTGCACTTTGCTTGTTATTCCCTGTACTTTCTACAGTATATGTAATTCCGTTATTAACAGAAGTATTCGGAACATCAACAGCAGTGCTTCCGATGGGAGTATTGTTCCTTCTTATCGCAATTGTAATCTTTATTTTTGCGGTACCGTTTATGGCATTCCACTATGCAACTCATTTTACCGTAAAGCAGAAACTTTCTTATATGAACGGTATCAATGTGGGTAATAACAAAGAGTTTATCGACTCTATGGGTGAAAAGAAACATTTATTCATGACCAACTGGTATTTTACGGACCTCTTTGGACGCCGTAAACTGATGCCGCCAAGTACAATGGTATCAGCGACGTGGTTAATCGTGATGTTATGTATTATTATAGGAGGTGCGTTGTAAAATGATCTATCGTGTGATTGGTATAGTAGCGTTTTTTATCCTTGCACCTTTTATTGGTGGTTTGCTTAGCGGTTTGGATCGTAAGATTTCTGCCAGAATGCAAGGACGTATCGGACCAAGTATTTTTCAGCCATTTTATGATGTTATAAAATTGCTGTCCAAGCAGTTTATTATAGTTAACAGAGCGCAGATTTTCCTGGTGATTTCATTTTTGCTCACCGTTGTGTTGACAGGATGTATGTTCTTTGGAGGAAGTGATATTTTACTTTGCTTTTTCCTTCTTTCAACAGGCGCAACATTCCTTATTTTCGCAGCGTGCATTACAAACTCACCATATGGTAATTTAGGTGCTTCCCGTGAAATGATTCAGATGATGTGCTACGAGCCGGCAGTGTTGTTGGCATGCGTTGGATTTTATCTGTCAGCCGGTTCTTTTAATGTATCAACCATTATTCAGGCAGATACACCGGCTATTTTAAGAGCACCGGGCTTCTTTATTGCATTTGTATTTATTTTGACCATAAAGTTGCGTAAGTCACCATTTGACCTTAGTGCATCCCACCATCCGCATCAGGAATTGGTAAAAGGAATCACAACAGATATGGGTGCAAAGACACTTGGTCTTTATGAAATTGCAGAATGGTATGAGCATGTATTTTTAATGGGATTTGTAGGATTGTTCTTTGTATATAAGAATCCAATCAGCTATTTAATCGCAGTAGTTGCAATCTTGGCAACTTATTTCTTAGAAATCCTGATTGACAATACATCTGCCCGTGTGAAGTGGCCGGTAATGTTTAAACTTGCATGGGGAGTAACACTTTTTGTTGCAGGTGCGAACCTGATCATTCTTATGATTGCGGCGTAGAAAGGAAGATAAATATGGGAATCGTTAAAAAATCACCGTGGCTGCTCCATTATGACGGATCCAGCTGTAACGGATGTGATATTGAAGTATTAGCATGTCTGACTCCGATTTATGATGCAGAACGTTTCGGAATCGTAAACACCGGTGACCCGATGCAGGCAGATATCTTCTTGATAACAGGAGGAATCAATCAGGCAAATCAGGCAGTAGTAAAACAGTTATACGACCAAATGCCAAAACCGAAGGTTGTCGTTGCAGTTGGTGTTTGTGCATGTACCGGTGGAATTTTTAAAGACTGTTACAACATCATTGGAGGAGCAGATACAACTATTCCGGTAGATATTTACGTGCCGGGATGTGCTGCCAGACCGCAGGCAATCATTGATGGTATTGTGAAAGCGGTTGCTTTGTTCCAGGAAAGAACAGATGCACATAATGCAGAGAAAAAAGAAAGAAAACTTGCAGCTAAGGGAAAGGAGAAAAACGATGGAAATTAAGAATCCTGAAAATGTGGTAAAGGAAATTACTCCGGAAACCCTTTTGGAAAATGCTATGGCGTTTAAAAATCAGGGACTTCGTTTGTCTCAGATTTGCTGCGCATACTGTAATGAAAAATTGGAATTAAGTTATTCCTTTGCAGATGATGATACCAATGAATATACAACCTTACGTTTGATTATGGATAAAGACACAGAAGTTTGCAGTATTACAGAGTTTTACCCGTATGCATTCCTTTATGAAAACGAAATGAAAGAGTTGTTTGGTGTAAACATTTTGTTAATCGGATTAGATTATAAGAAAAAATTATATCGTCTCAAAGAAGAGACACCATTTATCAAGAAATAGGAGGGGGAAGCATGGGAAAACAGAGTATCATTCCTTTCGGACCACAACATCCGGTACTTCCGGAACCAATCCATCTTGACTTAGTCATTGAAGATGAGAAGATTGTTGAGGCAATCCCATCCATTGGTTTTGTACATAGGGGTCTCGAAAGCTTAGTAGATAGAAAAGATTTTAATGAAATGGCATATGTGATTGAGCGTACATGCGGTATTTGTAGTTTTATGCATGGTATGGGTTACTGTGAATCTGTAGAACATATCATGAATGTAGAAGTTCCTGCAAGAGGAAGATATCTCCGTACAATTTGGGCAGAAATGTCCCGTGTTCACAGTCACTTGTTATGGCTTGGATTGCTAGCTGATGGATTCGGATTTGAGAGTTTATTCTATCAGTGCTGGAGAATGAGAGAGAAAGTTCTTGACGTATTCGAACTTACTACAGGCGGAAGATGTATTTTTTCCGTAAATAAAGTCGGTGGTGTGTTAAAAGACATCAACGAAGATATGTTAAAAGTGATTTTAGATGTAGTTGGAGGAATTGAAACAGAGTTAAAAGAAATTAAAAAGACCTTCCTTTTCGACTATACAGTAGAATCCAGATTAAAAGGTGTGGGTGTTCTCACAAAAGAGCAGGCGCACAATCTCGGAGCGGCAGGTCCGTTCGCCCGCGCGTCAGGTATTAAAATGGATATGAGAACCAAGGGATATGCAGCTTACGGCGATCTTGATATGGAAATTATTACCAGTGAAGTGGGTGACTGCTTTGCCCGTTGTGAAGTACGTATCAATGAAATTTTCCAGGCAATCGATTTGATCCGCCAGGCAATTGGTAAGATTCCGGCAGGAGAAATCGGTGTTACAGTAAAAGGCAATCCAAACGGTGAATACTTCATGCGTTTAGAACAGCCTCGAGGAGAAGCTGTTTACTATAGCAAGGCAAACGGAACAAAATTCTTAGAAAGAATGAGAGTCCGCACACCTACCTTTGCGAACCTTCCGGGTATGTTAGAGACCTTGAAGGGCGCACAAGTAGCAGATGTTCCGTTGTTGATTCTTACAATTGATCCATGTATCAGTTGTACAGAGCGTTAAAAGAAAGGAGAATGCGCAATGGCAGTTATGAATTTTAGAAAAACAGTCCTTAAGAATCTCTTTTCTAAGCCTGTAACAAAAAATTATCCGGCAGAACCGGCTGTTTATCCGGAGAGAAGTCGTGGACATGTGGAGATAAATATTGAAGATTGTGTTCTCTGTGGAATTTGCGGTATGAGTTGTCCTTCCCGTGCTATTAAGGTGGACCGTGCCGGAAATACATGGAGTATCGATCGCTTTGACTGTATCCAGTGCGGATACTGTACAGAGAAATGCCCGAAGAAATGTCTTAAGATTGTACCGGGTTATCAGGAGCCGGGAGCTGAAAAGTTTGTGGCTACGTATGAAAAACCAATTACGGTAAAGAAGATTCCTCAGGCAGACATGGAAAATTGTGTATTTTGTACACTTTGTGCAAAGAAATGTCCACAGGAAGCAATCACGGTGGATCGAGCAGAAAAGAAATGGGAGCTTAACGCAGAAGCCTGCGTAAGCTGTGGACTTTGTGAAAGCAGCTGTCCTAAGAAAGCTATTTCTATGGTGGAAAAGAACTAATTGTCGTGGGGCTGTGTAGACAGCCCCATTTTTATGAGGTGTCATGTATGCATGAATATCATGGAGCGGTGCAACTTATTGAGCACGCACAGGATTTGTGTCGGGAAAGAGGGCACAATCAGGTAAATAAGATACAGATATTGATTGGGGAAGCATCAGGCTATTCTTTTGAGGTGGTAAAGGAATATTTTGAAGAAGTAGCCGTAGGAACGGTATGCGAAGGGGCAGAGGTTACCGTGCGAAAGACGGCTCTTATGCTTCGCTGCCCAAATTGTAATGAATTATTTCCGAAGAGAATTTTACAGTATGATTGCCCAATATGCGGAACGCCTGGAAATCCTACGGATGCAGGAAAAGAGATGACCATTGATGAGATGGAATCGGAATGGAATGAAGCGAAGGGGAATCTGTTGGAGTCAAAGTCCATTCGCAAAGAAGATGTAGTAGAGTTTTTTGACAAAATGGCATCTTCATGGGATGCAGGGCAGATATTGGATGATGATAAACTGAATTTGATTTTGGACTATGCCGGGGCTAGGGAAGGTGTATCTGTCCTTGACGTGGCATGCGGAACCGGAGTCTTGGTTCCATATTATTTAGAAAGAAATGTGGGTAAAATTACAGGAGTAGATTTATCCGCTGAAATGATAAAATTAGCGAAACAAAAATTTTCGGAGCCAAATGTGGAGTTTTTTTGTGCAGACATAGAAGAGATAGAACTGGGCGGAGATTATGATATGTGCATGGTATTCAATGCGTTTCCGCATTTCATCAATCCGGCCAACTTAATTGCTACATTGGCAGATAAATTGAAGGTAGGTGGAAGGCTTACCGTTGCTCACAGTATGAGCAAAAAACAGTTGGATTCCCATCATTCGGGGCCGGCGCGGAAAGTGTCTGTGGGCCTTATGAGCGAGGATGATTTGGAAAAATTGTTCCAAGGATTCTTCAATGTGGATGTGAAGATCTCCAACGAGAAAATGTACATTGTTTCCGGCGTAAAAGCCCCTCATAAAAAACGGATGTAACATTTTACCAAAAATGAAAGGATGGAAGATGCCAAATGGAAAATAAGATATACAAAATGACAGTAACCGGCTTGGTACAAGGAATCGGATTTCGTCCTTTCATTGCAGAATTGGCTGAGGAGTACCGTCTGTCGGGACAGGTGAAAAATTTGGGCGGTGTGGTGGAAATCATTTTTTCCGGAAATGACCGCGCCGTAGATGGGGTCCTTCAACGACTTCAAGAGATGGACAAGACGAAAGAACTTCCGGGCTGTCGCATCGATTCTATGGAATTAGAAGAACTGGATATGAATCAGCAGGAGAGTACTCTTTTGGAAACCTTTCGGATTGTGGAAAGTAATACCGGGCGGGAGGTAAAACGATTTTTACCTACGGATTTACCGACTTGCGACAGATGTATAGCGGAGATGCATGATAAGTCCAACCGCAGATACCGCTATCCTTTTATCAGCTGTACTGCCTGCGGACCGCGGTTTTCCATTCAGAAACAGGTTCCTTACGATAGAGAGACCATTACAATGGACGACTTTAAAATGTGTGGGGAATGCCATGACGAATATACGGAAAAAGGAAATATTCGCCGACATGCCCAGACCATCGCCTGTAAGAATTGCGGACCGAAGTTAAAATATGTGTCTTATGAGGAAGAAACAAAACAATATAGAGAAATCCCGGGGGAAGAAGAAAGCCTTTCCCTTGCCATAAATGCATTAAAGCAGGGAAAAATCGGTGCCGTGAAAGACATTGGCGGATACCATTTTGCTTTTTTACCAACAAATGCAGAGGCCGCAAACAGACTTCGCAAATTTAAACATAGGGATAAAAAACCTTTCGCCGTAATGTTCCCTAATGTGGAGAGTATTAGAGAATATTGTAAAGTCTGCAAAGAAGAGGAAGAATTGTTGTTATCTCCTGCAAGGCCGATTGTTTTGCTGGAAAAAGTCAAAGACTTTGTGCCTGAAATCTGTGGTGAAAGCGACCGCATCGGTGCGTTGTTGCCATGTAACCCGCTCCAGATTCTTTTACTGGAAGAAACAGGGCCGTTAGTAATGACCAGCGGAAATAAAGGCGGAGAACCAATTATTATTGATGAAGAAGAGATGAAACAGCATCTGGGCGGAGAGGGCATTGATTTCATGCTTACCCATGACAGAGAAATTCTCACACCATTAGATGATTCCATCTATCAGGTGGCGCAGTGGGAAAATGAGGTTCATCCACAGCCTATCCGACGGGCCAGAGGTTTGGTGCCGGACCCAATTACATTAAAACGCAAATTGAAACAAGATATTTTCGCGGCCGGAGGAGATTTGAAAGCCTCCTTTGCATTGGGCCGGGAAGAATTAATATATATGAGCCAGTATTTTGGGGATTTGGATGAAGTCCGTTGTATGGACAGCCGTAAAAAAGGCAGAAAACGGATGGAAGAGCTGTTGGAGGTTCATCCAAAGAGCATAATAGCTGATATGCATCCGGGATATGTGTCCGTAGAAGACGCACGACAGGAAGCAAAGCGTCTTAAAGAAAGACCGGATGGCGGCTCAACCATAAAACAGATACAACATCATCATGCTCACATAGCGTCTGTTATAGCGGAGCATGGGTTGGAAGGAAAGATTTTGGGAATCGCTTGCGACGGAACGGGATATGGAACCGATGGAACCATCTGGGGAAGTGAGTTTTTGCTATGCGAAGAAGATAAGATGCAGCGTGTAGGACATTTTTCTTCCGTGAAACTCCTTGGCGGAGACGCCGGTGCAAAACAGGCGGATATGACGCTTTTTTCCTACATGATGGAGGCAAAAGAGCGTGGATGTGATGTGGAAGAATTTTTTGATAGCCTCATAGCAGATGCACAAGAAGAAAAAAGAGCGCAGTTAACATCCAATTACCATCTCCAAATAATGGCATGGAAGCAGAATATCAATACAGCATATTCCTCCTCCATGGGAAGATTATTTGATGCAGCAGCGGCAATGCTTGATATCTGTCATGAAAATTCCTATGAAGGTTTGTGTGCAATTTTGTTGGAGCAGGCTGCACACAAGGGGCTGAGTGAGCTTGCAGGAAAAAGGGAAGTTATTGAAAAAGCGCTGCGTGTTTCTTGTTATAAGCAGGATGGAATCTGGCAGGCAGATGGCGTAAAATTGCTGATGGATTTATATCATCTGAAATCAAAATATACAAAAGAGGTATTGGCATATCTGTTTCATCATGCCATTGCAGAGGCTATGATTGAAATAATCGAGCAAATATCCAAGGAATGTGATAATATGAAAGGGGTTGCGCTAAGCGGAGGCAGTTTCATTAACCGCATTTTACTTAAGGAAGTGATGGGCGGACTTAAAGAAAGAGGAGTCGAAGTCTACATCAATGAAAAGGTTCCGTGCGGAGATGGTGGAATTGCATTGGGACAGAGTTGGTTGGCAACCTTTTAAATATTTATGGGTGTAATATGACCACCGATAAGAAAGAGAACGAGGTAAGAATCATGTGTGTAGCATTGCCTGGAAAAATTATAGAAATTAAGGACAAAACTGCGGTTGTGGACTTCAGTGGCAATAAAGTGACGGTGAGAACCGGACTTGTAGACGTCAAATTAGGAGACCATGTGCTGGTTCACGCAGGATGTGTCATACAAAAAGTTACGACGGCAGAAGCCGAAAACCTTCAAAAAATGATGAAGGAAATGGGAGGACTTTCGTAAATGAATCTTGTGGAAATGAGAGAACTTTTACAACAGTACCACGGACCGGAAATTCGCATTATGGAAGTATGCGGAAGTCATACAGGGGCAATTTCTAAAACCGGAATTCGCGGAATTCTTTCAAACAAGATCCACTTGATTTCCGGACCGGGATGTCCGGTCTGTGTGACACCGACGGCCTATGTGGACAAGCTGGTAGAATTGGCCATGACTCCAAATACTTGCGTGATCTGTTTCGGGGATATGCTTCGTGTTCCCGGCAGCAGATATAGCTTAAGTGAAATAACAGGTTTAGGGGGCCGGGCGAAAATGGTGTATTCCCCTATGGATATGTTTGCGCTGGCAGAGGCAGAACCTGAGACCACATTCGTTTTTGCAGCTATCGGATTTGAGACTACAACGCCGGTTTATGCACTTTTATTAGAAGAGATAATAGAACGCAGAATTGAAAACATAAAACTTCTAACTGCATTAAAGACCATGCCGGGAGTGATATCCTATCTCTGTGAGCATGGGGCCGAAATCGATGCATTTTTAGCACCGGGTCATGTGGCGGCTGTCACAGGAAGCAGATTGTTTGAGCCGCTGGCAAAAAAACATGGGATTCCATTTGCGGTGGCAGGCTTCGAAGGTGAAGAAATATTAGAGGCTCTATGCGGAATTGTAAAGACTTGTGAAGAATCTTCCGATTTGGGCGTTGTTATGAATTTTTACCCATCGGTAGTAACCGAGGAGGGAAACACAAAGGCTCAGAAACTGGTGGAAAAGTATTTTACAAGATCGGATGCAGCTTGGAGAGGTATGGGTGTTATTCCGGGTACAGGCATGGAACTTCGGGAAGAATACAGAAAGTACGACGCCGGAAGCAGTGGGTTAAAGGAAGACAATAAGCGGAATGCAGCGTGCTGTTGCGATAAGATTCTTATGGGAAAAATGGAGCCGCGTCAATGTCCGTTATTTGGAAAAGTATGTACTCCATTGGCACCACAAGGAGCATGTATGGTTTCAGAAGAGGGAAGCTGTCATGCGAGATTTTTTGCAGGAGAATAAAGAATGGAAGAGAGAATCAGTATGGTTCACGGTAGCGGAGGAGCTGCCACAAGTGAACTCATTGGAAACATATTTGCAAAGGAATTTGCAAGCACAACATTAGACCAAATGGAAGACAGTGCAGTGGTGGATGGAGCAGAGAGGATTGCTGTCACGACAGATAGCTTTGTGGTGACACCTCTTAGTTTTCCGGGGGGAGATATTGGACGTCTTTGCATTTGCGGTACGGTAAATGATTTGTTGATGCGTGGGGCAAAGCCAAAGTACATTACCTGCGGATTTATTCTGCAGGAGGGACTAGAAGTGGCAAAACTGCAGGAGATTGTTCATTCCATGGCGGAATGTGCTAAAGAAGCCGGTGTGGAAATTGTAGCAGGAGACACCAAGGTGGTGAACGGAAATGGTGAGATGTTTATTAACACTACAGGAGTGGGCTTTGTGCCGAAGGATAGGGAAGTATCCGGGAAGCGGGTCTGCGATGGGGATGTGGTTATCGTATCCGGAAACCTTGGAGACCATCATGCAGCAATTTTAGGAACCCGCATGGGGATTGATAGTGATATTCAGAGTGACAATGCGCCGCTTTGTGAGATGGTAGAAGCACTTTTTGCGGCAGGGATTGATGTTCACACCATGCGAGATGTTACCAGAGGTGGATTGGCCACTGTTTTAAAGGAACTGGCGCAAACGTCCGGCACAACCATTGAATTACAGGAAGAGAAGCTTCCGGTCACGAACCAGGTAAAGAACTTCTGTGGACTACTGGGATTAGATCCGCTTTACATGGGAAATGAAGGAAAAATGGTGGCTTTAGTACCGGCGGCCTCAGCAGAAGCGGCAGTTGCGGCTATCCGAAAGTCGAAATACGGACAGGATGCCTGTATCATAGGTTCTGTTTCAGAAGGCGAAGGAAAATTGTTGCTCCGCACAAGAATCGGCGGACTTCGCAATCTGGAAGTGTTGCAGGGCGAAGGGTTGCCAAGGATTTGCTAGAGGGCAGAGTTTTTTCACTATAAAATATAATGACCTCATTAGATAGAGAAAGCTGTCTAATGAGGGTTTTGTTTTTTTGTCTGTGATTTACCTGTAAGGTTAATTTTGCAATTGACTATGGAGCGAAAACGTGGTACTCTTAATTTACCTTAAAGGTAAATTCTTGAAAGAGGTGATGCGTTGGAAATTTCGTACAAGAATAAGAAAATTATGAAAGTTTGTACGGATGCCAAAGTTTCAGATAGGACCTATGGAAATGAGATGTCAGAAAAAATACAGATGAGAATAGGTGAAATCGAAGCTGCAGATACTGTGGAAGATATGATTAAAGGTCATATTGGAAGATGTCATCCGCTGACAAATAATCGAAAGGGACAATACGCAGTTGATTTGGCCCATCCATATAGATTAGTATTTGAAAAACATGGCAATGAGATACAAATAGCTCATATTATGGAGATAGTTGATTATCATTAGGATAGCAAAATAAATAGGAGGTAGCACTATGGTGAGAAGTCGCAGTTATATTGCAATACCACCTGGAGCGACAATTAAGGAGCAACTTAATGACAGAGGGATGAGTCAGAAAGAGTTTGCTGCCAGAATGGATATGTCCGAAAAGCATATTAGTAAGCTCATAAACGGAGAGGTACAGTTGACTCCAGAGGTGTCTGTAAGATTGGAAGTGGTGCTGGATGTACCAGCAAAGTTTTGGAATAATTTAGAAGCTATTTACAGAGAAAAGTTGATTAAAGTTGAAGCGGAGAATGCTATGGAAGCGGATGAAGCGTTAGCAAAACAACTTCCATACAATGAGATGGCAAACTATGGATGGGTTCCAAAAACAAGAGAGTCTAAAGAAAAAGTAATTAATTTAAGAAAATATTTTGAAGTTGTAGAATTATCTTTGTTAGAGAATAATCAAATAACAAGAATTGCATGTAGAAGATTAGCGGTAACGGAGAAGAGTGATTTGGCTCTTTTAGCGTGGGCACAGAAAGCCAAATTGACAGCTAGAAATATTAAGACAGCTCCCATAAACATAAAGGGGCTGATTAATGTTGTTCCACAGATAAGACAGATGACAGTCTTGAAACCGGAAGAGTTTTGCCTTCAACTCAAATCATTGTTAGCAGAGTGCGGAATAGCGCTTGTTTTCTTGCCTCATTTGAAAGGTTCTTTTTTACAGGGAGCATCTTTTATGGATGGTAACAAAATAGTAGTTGGATTGACTGCTAGAGGGAAAGATGCGGACAAATTTTGGTTTAGTTTGTTCCATGAACTGGCTCATATTATTTTGGGACATATAGGTCAGAGTGATGGCACAACAGAGGAAGATGAGAATGATGCGGATGCATGGTCAAGAGATACATTGATTCCTGAGGAAATTTTTGAAAAATTTAAAATAAAGGAAAATTATTCAGCAAGCAGTATCTTGGCTTTTGCAAAGTGGCAAGGTATTGCCCCTGGCATTGTTGTCGGCAGGTTGCAGAAAGAAGGTTGTATCAAACATAATATGATGAATGAATTAAAGGACCATTACGAAATTGCCATATAAAATTCGTCAGAGATATAGCTCTGGTAATTTATACCACAAGTATAATTTACAAACTCAATTTTTCGTGCTATGATGACGATGTAATTAAGAGAAAAGCGGAACGACATAAGTTCCGGAAAGGAAAAAGACATGAATGCAATGAATCGTTTATATTATTTATATGATGAATGTTGTCCAAAGGCACAGTTCGAGAAACGCGAGCTGAGCTTATGTTTCATGCACCCATCTGTAGATAAGCATAAACGAGAAAATTGTGTTTTAGATATTGGACTACAGTTATAGAACTGTATAGATAATAATAAACATGTTTTAGTGAACCGCTTACCTTGATGATGGGTAGGCGGTTTTTTGCATATGTAGTCAAGAGGTTAAGACAACGGACTGCAACTCCGTGACCGTTGGTTCGAATCCAATCATATGCTTGCTTCCAATGTTAATTTTAGAAAGAAAGGAAAAATACCATGTTAGAAATTAAGGGAAAAGTAAATACAGCCATATGCTATGCTACCGTAATTGAAGATGAAGCGATTGAACAGATTCAAAGAATGTGTGACTACGAATTTACTGCCGGTTCTAAGGTGAGAATCATGCCGGACGTTCATGCCGGCAAGGGTTGTACCATCGGAACAACAATGACGGTCATTGATAAAGCGGTGCCAAATGTGGTTGGCGTGGATATCGGATGCGGCATGTATACCATAAATCTTGGAAATATCGAAATAGATTTTGCAAAGTTAGATGAAGCGTGCCGTTTTGTTCCGTCGGGAATGAACGTATGGGAAGGAAGACAGGAACGTTTTGATTTACAGCAACTTCGGTGTTATCGGGAACTTAAGGATAGCAAAAGACTGGAAAGAAGTTTAGGTACGCTTGGTGGTGGAAATCATTTTATCGAAGTCGACAAAGCGGCAGACGGAACCAAGTATTTGGTAATCCATACCGGAAGCCGGAACCTTGGCAAGCAGGTGGCAGAGATTTATCAGAGACTCGCCATTGATTTGAACCGCGGAATGGAAGACTACTTTCAGCAGAGAGATGAAATCATCCGCACATATAAGGAGCAGGGAAGACGTACTGAAATCCAGGCAGCATTAAAGGAGATTGCATGGAAAAAGGCAAATGGTCCAACAACTATGCCGGAGGATTTATGCTATCTCTATGGAAAGTATTTTGAAGATTATTTGGCAGACGTAGAAATCTGCCAACAGTTCGCAAAAAGAAACCGTGAGCTTATCGCGGAAATTATTTTAAAACGGTGTGGATTAACAGCACTTGACGCATTCCATACCATTCACAATTACATCGATACAGAGGAAATGATTCTTCGGAAAGGCGCAATTGCAGCCCACAAGGGAGAAAAAGTGCTGATTCCGATTAACATGAGAGATGGAAGCGTGCTCGCAGTCGGAAAAGGCAATCCGGAATGGAACTACTCCGCACCGCACGGTGCCGGAAGAGTAATGTCCAGAGCCAATGCAAAAGCCGCTCTTTCAATGGAAGAGTACAAGAAAGAAATGGAGGGAATCTATACAACCTCCGTCAATGAAGATACGTTGGACGAAGCTCCTATGGCATATAAGTCCTTAAGCGATATCATTGATGTCATTGGAGAAACTGTAGATGTAATTGAAGTATTAAAACCTATTTATAACTATAAGGCGTCAGAGTCGGCGAAATTCGGAAAAAGTATGAGATAATTCCGGTCCGGCTCTAGCCGGAAAGGAGATTATCATGGCTATTCCAACCATAGATATGGTCAGAACAGGCCAAAATATCAATAGATTAAGAAAAATGGCAGGCATATCCGTAAAGGATTTGCAGGATGTGTTTGGGTTTGCCACACCGCAGGCGATTTACAAGTGGCAACACGGAACAGCTTTACCAACCATCGATAACTTAGTGGTGTTGGCAGCAGTCTTAAGTGTTAGAATCGATGATATTTTGGTTATGACAGATGCACAGATATCTTTATCTGCATAAAATATTTGAAAAAGAATAACGCGGGTCGACGAAGCCCGCACACGGCTCCTTGGTCAAGTGGTTAAGACACCGCCCTTTCACGGCGGCAACACGGGTTCAAATCCCGTAGGAGTCATTAAGGGCAGGTAAACCGTAATTGGTAGCGGGCCGGACTGTAAATCCGGTGTCTTCGGGCTCTGTTGGTTCAAGTCCAATCCTGCCCATTAATTTTTTGGGAAATTATTAAACATAGGTTTGAGCCAAAATCAAAGTGTGATATAATACTGGAAAAGCACTTGGAAAATGCATATGTGAAAAGAGGAGGAGACAAAAATGAACAGAATTAATTTTGGTTCAAAACCATGGGTTGTTCCAATGCCGGTATTAATTATTGGAACATACGATGAAAACGGAGTGCCGAATGCTATGAATGCGGCGTGGGGAATGATTTCGGATTTCAAGGAAATCTCCATTAGTTTAGCTGAGCACAAGACCACAGAAAACTTTGCAAAAACTGGAGCTTTTACCGTAAGTTTTGCCACGGAAGAGAGGGTGGTTCCTTGTGACTACGTGGGAATAGAAACAGCGACTAAGGTGCCGGACAAATTTGCAAAGGCAGGCTTTCATGCTACAAAGAGCGAATATGTGAATGCACCACTTATTGATGAACTTCCGGTGGCATTAGAATGTGTTGTCAAATCCTTTGAGGACGGAATTTTGATTGGTGATATTGTAAATGTGTCTGCGGACGAGTCCGTATTGACCGACGGAGCAGTTGATATGAACAAATTCAAGCCGATTTCCTATAATCCGATTACCCATGACTATGTGATGATGGGAGATGTGGTTGGAAAAGCGTTTTCCGATGGAAAGAAATTACAGTAATAGTAGAATAAAAAAGTGGCATAACCTAGCGTTACGCCATTTTTTTTATTAGAGTTGTGAATTTAATTTTTATCAAGCGTTTCATTCATCAAATCCGGGTAATCGGTTATAATGCCATCTACACCAAGACTTTCCAAATATTCTATGCGTTCCGGGTCATTAACGGTCCAGAACTGAATGGCAACATCATGGCTGTGTGCAAAGTTAATAATTTTAGCTGTGGCGAAGTTAATGCCCAACTTCAAGTATTTATCTGTAAACGGGAGCTGGAACACATCGCATGGAGGCTCGTAATTTTTGTTTCCGGTGATAGCAGCGAGATACAATGCAAATGCCTGCGCATCGGTATTTCCGCGAATCAAATCAGGATAAGTCTCTGCTGCGTATGCAGAAACATCCGTCTTAAAGGAGCTGAAAATTGTTGTTTTTATAAGGTCGCGCTCCTTTAATTCCTGATAGAGAATATCTACACCCTTTTTTCCCAACTCACCATCGTCTTTTACTTCAATACAGAAATTTTTGATTCCGACAGAAGTCAGATAATCCAGTGCTTCTGACAAAGTAAGAATGCGAAGGTCCTCTGGAACCTCAGTCAGGTTTGCATATGGCATATTTCCGTCTGCATCTTTAAATTTTGCCCCCATATTAAGTTGCTTTAATTCTTCTACGGTCTTGTCAGCGACTAAAAATCCTTCCTGTCCATAAACCGTAGCAGAATCCGTGGTCCGATCCAAATCCTTATTGTGGAAAAGCACGAGTTGACCATCCGCAGTCATGCGCAAGTCAAACTCATACATATCAATGGCAACTTCCGGATGTTGCACCCAATGTTTCATTGCCATAAGGGTTTCTTCAGGCATTACGCCCGCTCCGATGCGGTGTGCTATGCATGCGGTTTCTCCGGTAATCAGTGGATTTGTTGTCTCATATTTAATAATATCACTAGGGTCTGACCGATGCGCGCCGGAAATTTTCATTACAATGAAAACAGCCGCGGCAAGAACAACTAGTACAATTAATATAGTCAGTGCGGTTTTTTTTCCTTTTTTCATAATTGGTACCTCATAGAATTTTTTGTTTGATGGAAATAGTATACCACAAAAGTGGGAGTTTTCATAGATGGGAGAAAGATTGAACTTTTATGTTTAGAAACCGACGGACTTTTTTTGTGGTTCAAAATGTGATATTATAAACAAATAGAAAAGAGGTATTTATTATGAGCTTTATGACTTCATATAAAAAATTGGAACAACTTTGCCGAGACATTACCGGTGAGGATCGTCCTGTGAGTGCATATATTGAAGAGATGAAAAACACCACACTAGGATCGCGGTATGTGCCGGGATGGGATGATGACTTGAAGAAACTGAAGTACTATCGCTGGGTTCGAAACCAGATAGTCCATGAAACCGGAAAGACGGAAGAAAATATGTGCACTTCGTTGGATGTTGTATGGATTGACAATTTTTATAATCGAATTCTTAATCAGACAGACCCGCTTGCATTATATCATCAGGCGATGACACAGCGAAATCAAAAGAAAACAGGGGCGTCGAAAGAAGCTTCAAAAGAAACATATAATTTGAAAGTCAATGATTGGTACGAACGTCGGTATAACAATAATAAAGCAGGTTCAATGCTTTATTTTGCGATGATGGTCATTGTATTGATTGTCGCATTGACTATTTGTGCGCAGTTATTTTCAGTCTTTTTCTTTTAACCAGGGGTTTGTGTTTTGTCTTATTCCTTGGACGGTTGCGTAATAAAAATATATAGAAAGGTGGTTTGGTTGTATGCCATTTAAAATAGTCCGAAATGATATAACAAAAATGCAGGTGGATGCAATTGTCAACACTGCAAACGAAGCGCCGCAATATTCTTCCGGCGTAGATTATGCGGTTTACAAGGCTGCCGGCGAAGAACTTCTGTTGGCGGAAAGAAAGAAAATCGGTTGGATGGATGAAGGCGAAGTTGCAATCACGCCGGGCTTTAACTTGCCTGCGCGACATATTATTCATGCAGTCAGCCCTTGCTATATAGACGGAACATTTGGTGAAGAAGAAAAACTTCGCAAATGTTACAAGGACAGCTTGGAGTTAGCGTATAAGAATGGCTGTACAAGTATTGCTTTTCCACTTATTGCAACAGGCAGCTTTGGCTATCCGAAGGAAGAGGGCATGCGGATTGCAGTGGATGAAATTAACGCATTTTTGCTGAAGCACGAAATGCTTATATATATGGTGGTTTTTGACACGACCGCGACCCGATTGGGACGAAATCTCTATCCGGATTTAGAGGCCTACATTGATCAGAATTATGTCAGTGAAAAGCGGTTAGAGGAGTATGGCGAAGGATATACCGGCTCCAAACTGCGGGAAAGATCGAACTACGAGGGACAGGCAAGTGAAAGACAGCAGATGGAGCAGTTTTTGCTACGCCGTCTTGAAGTTACAAGATTATTAAAGCCATCGGAAGATAAGCCAAGCACGGCTCAAATGCAAAGTGTTCAGTATTTGCAAAAACAAAAGTCTGTGCCGCAAGAGCATCCCGTGACCAAAGAACAGTCGAAACAAAAAGAGCCGGTGGTTCTTAGTTGCGAGGAGATGGATTATGATACATATGAAGAGTTCCAGGAGGAAAAAGAGTCCGCAATAAAAGAACGCATGAAGCATTTGACGGATTCGTTCCAGGAATATTTATTTTATTTAATCGAGCAAAAAAATCTAGAAAATGTGGACGTTTATAAGCGTGCCATTATTAACAAGAAGAATTTCTCAAAAATCAAAACCAATCCGAATTATCATCCGGACAAATTAACGGCCCTCCGATTGTGTGTGGGAGCCCTTTTGAACCTGGATGAGACCAAGGATTTGTTGGCCAGAGCAGGTTATGCTCTTTCTCCTTGCGATAAAAGGGATATCATTTTCTCCTATTTTATTGAGAAGGGAATTTATGATTTGACGGAGATAGATATTACCATGGAGGAACATGGCTTGCCGTGTTTTATCAATTAATTTTTCGGGTCGCTTTCAGGGCGACCTGTTTTTTATACTCTTGTGGTATAGTTACCTCACGAAATGAAAAAACAAGTTTACGGAGGTAGCGAACATGAGAAAAGGATTAACAGAAATCGTATTTATTTTAGACAGAAGCGGATCAATGGGAGGACTCGAGTCAGACACTATTGGCGGATACAATGCTTTGTTAGAAAAGCAGAAAAAGGAGGAAGGGGAAGTTTACATTTCCACCGTTTTATTTGATGATGTGAGTGAAGTTCTTCATGACCGCGTTAATCTGGACAGAATTCATCCGATGACGGACAAAGAATATTATGTCCGTGGATGCACAGCGTTGTTAGATGCCATTGGCGGAGCGATTCATCACATTGGTAATGTTCATAAATATGCAAGAGAAGAGGACCGCCCGGAAAAAACATTATTCATTATCACGACTGACGGACAGGAGAATTCCAGCAAGCATTATTCCTATGATAAGGTAAAGCATATGGTAGAGCGCCAGCAGGAAAAATTCGGTTGGGAATTTTTGTTTCTGGGAGCAAACATTGATGCCATTAAAGAGGCCGGTAGATTTGGAATCCGCGCGGACCGTGCAACCAATTATCATTGTGACCGTGAAGGCACAGAGGTAAATTACCGAGTATTAAATGAAGCAATTACCCGCGTCAGAAAATGTGAAAATCGCATGGAACTGTATGAGGCATTGTCCGGTTGGGATGGAGAGATTCGTAATGATTATGCAAAACGACAGAAGCGATAAGAGGATGGACAGGGAGGCAAAAATATGAGAAATATTTGGACAGATGGAATTATGGGCGTTGTTACAGGCGATGCTCTTGGGCTTCCGGTACAATTTGAAGACCGGGAAGAAAGAAAAAAGGAGCCTGTTAAGGGAATGATTGGCTACCGAACCTTTAATATGGCACCGGGAACATGGTCTGACGACAGTAGCCTAACGCTTGCTGCACTAGACAGCATTCGGGAAAGAAAGGGTATCGATTACGATGATATCATGACCCGTTTTGTGGGATGGCTTGAGGACGGAGAATATACACCTTATGGTTTTTCCTTTGATATAGGAGGAGCTTGTTTAGAATCGATTACTAATTATAAGAAGAACAGAAACTATAAATCCTGCGGAAAAACCGGTGAGCGTGCAAACGGTAACGGTGCGCTGATGCGGATTATGCCGGTGTGCCTGTATTCTTATATGCAGTATAAAAATGGAAAAATCACAATAAAGGAAGCTCTGGAAAATGTGCATCAGGTATCTGCACTGACACATAATCACCTTCGGTCAAAAATGGCATGCGGAATTTATTTTTTCCTGACACAATCGATTTTGGATAGGGAAGGAACTTTGCAAGAACGATTACAGCACGGAATGAATGCGGCAAAGGATTACTATAAGGCAGACATCAGAAATCTCACGGAGTGGGTAAGATATGTAAGACTTGAAGCCCTGGCCGATTTTTCCCAAACTCCGGAAAAGGAGATTAACAGCTCCGGTTACGTTGTGGATAGTTTGGAAGCTGCGGTATGGGCTCTGATTACAACGGATTCCTTGGAACAAGCACTTTTAAAAGCCGTAAATCTTGGTGGTGACACCGATAGCATCGCAGCAATCGCAGGGGGGCTGGCAGGATTATATTACGGATATGAGTCCATTCCGGAAAAATGGCAGGAGACTATTGTGATGAGGGATGAAATTTTGGCATTATGTGGATGCGATTGATGGCTCAGAAGAACTTTGTAAAATCGCAACCGAATATACCGGTATTCCGGTTAAGCAGATGCTTTTTGACGAACTGAATGTCGTCGAACAATATGATGGTATTTTAACAAGATAGCCGTATCAGATAGGGATACGGCTATCTTTTTTGTGTAATTTTTGTGTTTTCTTGTAAAAATAGTGAGAATTTTTTGGAATGATGTTATAATATGTTCGAACTATTAACCAACAAGGAGGAAAATTGACATGAAAAAGAGCGTTGGTACAAAGATGTACCTTATGATCGTGTTATTGGTAGTGTTGTTTTTGGGGTACAGCTTATTCTCAATTATGGGATTAAAGGAAGCGAAGAGTTCAATCAGTGGTTTGCACCAGACTTACATGGAATTGCAGGCGCAAAATGAAATCGTTAGTAAAACGGTGCCAGAAATTCGTTTGTACAGTAATATGATGATTATGAGTCCGGATAAAAGCATTGGCCCACAGATGGCACAGTTGGTTCCGGGACTGGTAGAACAGATTGATAATGCTTTGGCGAAGATGGAAGAGTTAACTGCCGCCACAGGCAATCAAGCGTTGATTGAAGCGTTGAAGATTTATTCTGATGGCACGCACAATCTGGAAGATAATATTATGACCACAACAGAGGCTATTTTAGCCGGCGATCTTGCGGCAGCAGCTGCAAGCAATGGTTTGATGCGAGATATCGTTATGGATCTCCAAACAAAGCAGACTGCGTTTACCGATCTTTTGGTGGTGTCTGCAAATGAATCTGCACAATATGGTTTAAAAGCGGTGGGATTTATTCAGCAGATTGCGATTTATCTAAACGTTGCCATCATTGCAGTAGAAGCACTTTTGATTTTTACTATCATAAAAACAGTTGTTGGTCCGATTAAGAAGACAACCAATCATTTGAACAAAATTGTTGAAGGAATTGCATGTGGTGAAGGTAACTTAACAGAGCGTTTACCGGTTAAGGGACAAGATGAAATTGCTCAGTTGTCACAGGGTATTAATGCATTTATCGAGCAATTACAGAATATCATGTTGAAATTAAGAAATAGCTCACAGGGTATGAATGTTCAAGTTGCAAGTATTAACTCCAATATCATTACTTCTGAAGGCAGTGCAAGTGATGTTTCAGCGACTATGGAAGAGATGTCTGCAAGTATGGAAGAAATTTCAGCGACACTTGACTCCATTGCAACAGACTCCAAGAATATGTTAGATGCAGTTCATGGAATGAAAGGCCTTGCAAAAGAAGGTGTTGATGTGACGGATGAAATCAAAGATAAAGCACAAGGAATCCGCGAAGACGCATTAGCAAGCAAAGAAAATACCATTCGCATGATTGAAGGAAATAAGAAGACTCTTGAAGTTGCGGTTGAAAATAGTCGTAGCGTAGATAAAATTAATGAATTGACGAATGATATTTTAGGCATTTCCAGTCAGACCAATCTCTTGGCATTAAATGCGTCTATCGAAGCTGCGCGTGCCGGTGAAGCAGGTAGAGGTTTTGCAGTAGTTGCTGACGAAATTAGAGAACTTGCAGAACGTTCCAAAGATACGGCGAATAACATTCAGCAAATTTCTGCACTTGTTACAGAATCTGTTGAAGAATTATCAAGAAATGCAAGTGGTATGTTAACATTTATTGATGAAACAGTCTTGACAGATTATGATAAATTGGTAAATGTTGCAAGCCAGTATTATAACGATGCAGATAAACTTGATTCCATGATGGTTGTTATTGATAGTAAATCCGGCGAGTTAGCAGAGAGCATTACCAATATCAATGAAGGTATTGATGGTATTAATGTAGCTGTGGATGAAAGTGCACAGGGCGTAACTATGGTAGCAGACAGCACATCACAGTTGGTATCTATGCTCGGAAATATCAAACTTGATGCAGAAAGCAACAAGGAGATTTCCGATGAACTTTCAACAGAAGTTCAGATGTTCAAACACATTTAAAAAAAACAAAACAGAGGTGTTCACAAAACGAACACAAATTGTTGTTCAAAAATGTTAAAAATGTTTGTTTTTTTGCAAATTTGTTGACAAATATGTCAATTTGTGTAAACTATAAAATATAATAAAACTTTGAAGGAGGATTTATTAATGGGCGTAGCATCATTAGTACTTGGTATCATTGCATTAGTTATTGGTGTATTTTTTAGCGTAGGTTTAGGATGGTTAGGAGCAATCCTTGGCATCGTTGGTATCATCCTTGGCGCACTTGCTAGAAAGAAAAACCCAGAAAAGAAAGGTGTAGCAACAGCAGGTCTTGTAATGTCCATCATCGGCTTAGTCTTAAGCGTAATTTTATGGATTGCATGTTTAGCTTGTATAGGCGCAGCTGGTTCTTTATTCTAATCAACAAAAAAGAGCTCCGCGAAAAGCGGAGCTTTTTTAATGCATTTACTTAAACGGACACGAAAAAGGTGTTTCTAATAAATTGTTTTCGGAGGACATAATGAAAATCTATTTAAATATATTTGGTTTGACGATCCCGAGCTATGGGTTTTTCATTGCGCTGGGAGTGATCCTTGCAAATCTTGTGGCGTATATCGTGTTAAAAAAGAAAACGAAGCAGAGCTTTGATGATTTTATCATTATTGAGGGATATTGTTTGCTGGGAGCTTTTATAGGGGCAAAGTTACTTTATATTATTGTTTCCTTTAAGAGCATTGACTGGAGCAGAATTTTTGAGCCGGAATATTTCAGTTACATGATGCTTTCGGGTTTTGTATTTTATGGCGGATTGATTGTAGGTCTCGCTTTTGTCTTTCTGGCTGGAAAAATCCATAAAATCAATGCCTTTGCTTACGCAAAAAACTTTATCTTCCTTATTCCGATTATCCATGGCTTCGGCAGAGTCGGCTGTTTTATGGCGGGATGTTGCTACGGAAGACCACATGACGGAGTCCTGGGAGTAGTGTTCCCGGAAGGATCTTTTGCACCAAGCGGTGTGAAGCTTTTCCCGGTGCAGTTGGTTGAGGCCGTGTGCTTGTTACTTATTGCTGCGATTATACTGTATTTGCAATTAAAGAAAGATAGCCCATATACAGTTGAGGTTTATTTGATTTTGTATGCAATATTAAGATTTATCCTGGAATATTTCCGCTATGATGAGGTTCGCGGAATATATGCCGGTATGTCCACATCCCAATGGATCAGCATAGCTTTACTGGCAACAGGTATGGTGTCCGTTGTTCTTCGAAAGAGAAAATCAGTATCGACAAAATCCGTTTAGGACATACAAAAATCATCAAAAAATAACGGGATTTGATTGAATTTTTTCAGAATAAAGAGTAATATAGTACTATCTTTAACACACAGGAGGAGACTGAAATGGCAAATTGTCCAAATTGTGGCGCACCGATCGCTGAAAACGAAGCATTCTGCGGATCATGTGGCCATAAAATTGAAAAAGTAGAACCACAGGTAGAACAGCCTGTAGAACAGCCGGCAGAAACCGGTTCTGAAAATGCAGCAACTGAAATGCTTGAAAAAGGCAAAGAAGTAGCAAATGGCGTAATTGAAAAAGTAAAATCCGGTGATAAGAAGATGCTTGGAATTATTGCATGTGCAGCAGCGGCAGTAGTTCTCGTAGTTGTACTTCTTGCTGTATTACTTTCCGGAAACAAAATGGATCCGATTAATAAGTATGTAAAAGCACTTAACAGAAATGAATCCGATTACTTAAAACTTAGCGCTATCACATTAGGCGAATATGGCGATATGAGTGCAGATGTTACAAGAATGCTTATTAAGTGCGATGCAGAATACTGGGATGGTGAAACATACGGTGATTTGTACGAAGAATATGATGAGGATCTGAAAGATTTCTATGATGAAATCGAAGATGAATATGGAAAATTCAAAGTATCTTTCAAAAAATCCAAAATCAAGAAGATCAAATTAAAAGATTTTGAAGATGATTATGATTTTGAGTGGGAAGACTACACAGAAGCATATGAAGATGCTGCAGATGAATTGAAAGATACACTTAAAGATTCTGATGAGATAGAAGACTTTGCTGATGAGTACGGAATTAGCGAAAAAGAAGCAAAGAAGATTCTTAATGCACAGATGGATTTCTGCAAAAAATTATCAAAATCCAAACTTACCAATATTTATGAAATCAAAGGTAAATTTATTGTTAAGGCTGATGGCGATGAATACAAATCAGAAACAGTATCTTTATTTGTCGGAAAAGTTAGTGGTGAATGGGTATTGTTAGAATGTGACGGCAGCATTTACTTCGAAGATGACGAAGAAGGCATGCTTGAAGATTTATTCAGCTGGTTCGAAGAATTTATGTAAATAGAATTAAAAAGAGTGGTTGCATATGCAATCACTCTTTTTTTGCTTTTTATTATTCTGTTTTTGCATCACAGGTTACATCGCACTTTAACTTCTTAAACATTTTCATATCGATGGAAGATAACATTACGCTGGAGTGAACCTGACAATTACGAAGTTTCGGAATCTGCTTTAACGCAATGGCGGCTTCTTCGTTGGATGCTGCAGTTGCGGATAAAGCAATCAACACCTCGTCGGTATGAAGCCTCGGATTTTTGCTGCCGAGGTAGGTCGTTTTTAAGGTTTGAATCGGGGCAATGGATTCTGGTGATAAAATCAAGTGGTCATGTGGAATGCCCGCCAACTCTTTTAATGCATTTAAGAGCACTGCAGCACTGCATCCAAGCAATGCTCCGGATTTTCCGGTAATGATTTTTCCATCCGGGAGCTCAATGGCTGCTACGGAAGTGCCGATCTCGTTTGCGCGGTTTCTTGCAGGAGCAACAACCGGGCGGTCATTTACCGACAAATCTTCCTGGCGCATCAAAAGCTCTATCTTACTTAACTCTTCTTCACGGCGGGTTCCGTCTGCAACTCCGATTACAGCTTTGTAATAGCGGCGGATAATTTCCTGGCGGGAGGCCTCCCGGCATACTTCGTCGTCTACGATACAATTACCCACCATATTCACGCCCATATCGGTTGGTGAAGCATATGGGCTTGTACCATAAATCTTCATAAAAATCGCATTCAATACCGGGAAAATCTCTACGTCACGATTATAGTTTACGGTTGTGACACCGTATGCTTTTAAGTGGTACGGGTCAATCATATTAATGTCATTCAAGTCGGCGGTTGCAGCTTCGTAAGCAAGGTTAATGGTATGATCAAGTGGTAAATTCCAAATAGGGAAGGTTTCAAACTTTGCATATCCGGCATTTACACCACGTTGATGTTCGTGATAAAGCTGGGACAAACAGGTCGCCATTTTTCCGCTGCCCGGGCCCGGTGCAGTGATAACAACCAATGGCTTGCTGGTTTCGATGTAATCGTTTCGCCCAAAGCCTTCATCGCTGACGATTCGGGAAACGTTATTCGGATACCCCGGAATCGTTGCATGGTGGTAAACCTTCATGCCGACGGATTCCACCCGTTTTTGAAAATAAGAAACGGCATGATGCTCGGTGTAACGTGTTAACACGACGCTGCTGACAAAAAATCCCTTCTCGCGGAATTCTTCAATCAGTCGGAGAACATCATCGTCATAGGTGATTCCAAGGTCTTCGCGAATCTTGTTCTTAATAATATCTTCCACGTTTACAACCATAACGATTTCGACTTGGTCGGAAAGCTGCATTAACATCTGCAACTTGGAATCCGCTTTAAAGCCCGGTAATACTCTGGCTGCGTGAAAGTCGTCAAACAACTTTCCGCCAAACTCCAGATAAAGCTTGTTGTCAAATTTTGAAATTCTTTCCCGAATATGCTCGGACTGTGTTTTTAAATACAGTTCATGATCAAAACCAATCTTCATACTTTCGCCTCTTAAATTGTTGAAATCAAAAATTAAAAATACATAGTCATTATACCACGATTTTCAGGACTATACAAAGCTTTTCGGAGAAAAAACAAAAAGAGAAACCGGTAAAATTTCCAAAAGCAATAAAATTGTGTCTAAAAAATGAAAATAAGAGGACCTATGTCATTGACGAATTCGAAATCACCATTTATAATGGGTAAGCACTCTGCATAATTAGGCCAAAAAGCGACAAAAGTCCTTTTTTAAAAAGAAAGGATGGGAATGGTAAAGTGCAGAAACCGGTTTTGAAGAGTGTTTTGAAAAACAAGGAGGAGACTTTTTATGAACCGAAAATTTCGACTTTCTGTTGCGCTTGATATTGACGACGTGTTGATGGAATGTGTTCCGTACGCGATTCGTCTGGCAAATGAAAAGTATCGCTTTGATCCGCCGCTTAGTATTCATGAAGTGGACCATTGGGGAAAACTGGGTACTCGCGCAGATGTTATTTTCGAGTTCTTTAACGATCCGGAGTTTTTCAGAACCCAGCCGTTGGTAGAAGGGGCGCGTGAATTTGTAAAGAAGCTTTCAACGATGACGGAGGTGTTTGTTTCCACCGCGGTTTATCCGCAGTTTATGGGCATCAGAGCACTTCGCATCATGGAAGTTTTTCCGGAGATTCCGCAGGATCATATTTACATGGGGTCCAGAAAAGATAAGTTGGATGTTGATATTTTGTTTGATGATGGTATGCATAACGTATTTAATTCAAATGCGAAATATCCGATTTTACTGCGCCGTCCGTGGAATAGCGAAGCTACGGGAATGCTTGCGGTGAATAATTACGAAGAATTTTTGAAGATGGTTGAAATAATTTCAGACAGTTATTCTGTTTCCGCAAAAAGACCAGCCCTTGACACCCCGGGCATTTTGGTGCTTGTAGGACCGTCCGGAAGCGGAAAGACCGGCGTGGCAAAAAGCATCCTTGCCCATACGGACCGATTTAAAAACTTGGTCAGCTGTACAACCGGACAGCCGGAGATGCACAAAGGAGAAGGCTGGTACGAGCATATCAGCAAAGAAAAATTCCGCCAGTTGTGTGATGAAGGTGAGATTTTTGAATACACAACTTATGCACACAATGGATACGGATCCAGAAAATCAGATGTTGAAAAGATATTGGCGCAAGGAAAGCATGCGATTACAACGATGGATATTTGCGGTGCAATGGCTTTAAAAACGCATTTTTCGAATGTCGTAACGGTTTATTTGAAACGAGACAGAAAATCGTTGCTCACCTCCATTCTGGAAAAGGATATTCCGATCGAGGAAAAAGTAAATCGCCTGATGAGTGTTGAAGGCGAAACAATGAACGCAGAAATTTGCGATTATATAGTGAAATATGAATCTGATGACGATACGGCACGCAATATTTGTAAAAGCTTGGGCATAGAATGGTAAAATCGTAAAAAATACAAAATAAACTCAAGAAAAATCAACAAAAGGTATCGAATTTAGAGATAAATGTGCTATAATAATAGATGGTGAAAAGGCGATGGGAGGAATAGATAAATCATGTTAGATATGCAAAGAGCAGGCGTGTGGAAACGATTTGCTGCATGGCTACTGGATCTTATTCTGGTTACAATACTTGCGGCCGGATTTGGAACGGTTCTTTCGTCGACTATGAAATACGATGAAAAAGTAAACCAGCTGGAAGGGTTGTATGCCAAATATGAGCAGGAGTACGGTGTTAGGTTTGATATTTCTGCTGAAGAATATGAGAAATTAACGCCGGATCAGTTAGAACTTTATAAAAAAGCAAGTGATGCTGTGGCGGCAGATGAGCAGATGGGCGATTTGTATAATCTGATTGTGCATCAGAGCCTGATTATGATTTCGGTTGGCATTCTTATCAGTGTATTGATTTTAGAGTTTGTGGTTCCAATTGCCTTTGGAAACGGCCAGACGGTCGGGAAAAAGGTATTTGGTATCGGACTGATGAGAACGGACCATGTGAAAGTGAATGCCATGCAGATGTTTGTTAGAACGTTGCTTGGAAAATATACCATTGAAATGATGTTCCCGATTTATATTTTGTTCCTGAGTTTTCTTGGTGTGATGGGAATCACAGGAACTTTGGTTGTGGCTGGTTTGCTCCTTGTGGAGATGATTCTTTTGGTGGCAAATAAAAACCACGCCCAAATCCATGATTTGCTTGCGGGCACGGTGGCGGTAGATATCACCTGCCAAAAGATTTTTGAAAGCGAAGAGGCAAGATTGGAATATACAAAACGCATTCACGCAGAAGAGACAGCAAAAAAAGGGTATTAAGTATAAAGGCTCGATACGCTTAAAAATATAAAAAATACAAGAGATTGGAAGGAAGAAAATGAAAGTAGTATTACAGAATCTAACCAAAATTTTCCCAAGCCGTGACAAAAAGGTGGACAAAGAAGTTGTTGCTGTTAACGACTTTAACTTTGAAATCCCGGACGGCAAACTGATTGGTTTGTTAGGACCTTCAGGATGTGGAAAGAGTACAACTTTGTACATGATCAGTGGCTTGCAGAAGCCAACCAGCGGAAAAATCTTCTTTGGAGAAGACGATGTAACAGACTTACCAACCGAAAACAGAGGTATTGGCTTGGTATTCCAGAACTATGCATTGTATCCGCACATGACAGTTAAGCAGAACATCTTATTTCCGTTACAGAACTTAAAGGGAGCAGATAAGCTTAGCAAGGAAGAAATGTTAGAGCGTGCGCACCAGGCAGCAAAATTAGTTCAGATTGATGAATTAATGGAAAGAAAGCCAAACGAATTATCCGGTGGTCAGCAGCAGCGTGTTGCGATTGCAAGAGCATTGGTTAAGATGCCGCGCGTATTGTTGCTTGACGAACCGTTAAGTAACCTTGACGCGAGATTACGTTTGCAGACTCGTGAAGAGATTCGTAGAATCCAGAGAGAAACTCATATTACAACGATTTTCGTTACACATGACCAGGAAGAAGCAATGAGCATTTCTGACATCATCGTAGTAATGAAGCTTGGTGTGGTTCAGCAGATTGGTGCACCACAGGATGTATATGATGACCCGGCAAACTTATTCGTTGCAAAATTCCTCGGAACACCACCTGTAAACGTATTCGAAGGACAGGTTCGTGGTGGTAAGTTATATCTTGCACAGGATGAAGTATTGGATGTGCCTGGAGTAGAAGATCAGGAAGTATTCGTTGGTATTCGTCCGGAAGGATTTGTGTTGGATGAAAATGGCCCAATGACCTGCGCATTGAACAGTGTTGAAGTTATGGGTAGAGACGTAAGCGTTGTATTTGGTCATGAAGCAGGATGTTCTGATGTATTACGTGCCATCATTAACGCAGACAACAAGGTTGATAAATCCAAAGAACAGGTTCGTTTATCCTTGAAGTCTCATAAAGTATTCTTGTTTAACAAGGAAACAGAAAACAGAATCTATTTTGGGGTGAACTAATATGGTTGAAAGTAAGAAACAATGGAAAGCTTGGCTGTATTTGTCACCGGCAATCATATTGTTGCTTGTGTTTACCGTATGGCCAATCATTAACACGGTTCGTATGGCTTTCCTTGAAGGTTATAGCGGACTTCAGGCTGTCGGCGGAGCGTCTTTCGAGTTTGGTATCGGTAACTTCCAAAAGGTACTTGCATACAAAAAGTTTAAAGATTGTTTGGCAAATACAATTCTTTTATGTTTTACAACAGTTCCGCTTTCCACAATATTGGCATTGTTGATTGCTGTTGCATTAAACTCCATTAAACCATTGCAGAAGTTTTTACAGACAATTTTCTTCTTGCCATATGTAACAAACTCTATTGCAATCGGTATGGTTTTTGCGGCGATGTTTAATATTGTAGGAAGTTTCTACGGAACAGAAAATGAAATCGTTGTTACCGCCGGAATTATCAACAATGTAATTGAATTTTTCGGAGGAACACATGTTAACTGGATTAACTATGGTTCCAGTTATTGGGCAAATATGATCGTAATGATTGTATACATTGTGTGGAACGCGTTGCCGTTTAAGATTTTAATCTTATTGGGCGGCTTACAGAGCATTAACAAGCAGTATTATGATGCTGCAAAAGTAGACGGAACACCAAGAAGAAGAGTGTTCAGCCGTATTACCGTTCCGCTATTATCTCCAATGATTGCATATGTTGTAATCACAGGTTTCATCGGAGGATTTAAAGAATACTCCAGCATCATCGGTATTTTCGGTGAAAATATGGGTCCTGCAGGAGACAAGGGTAGATTGAACACCATGGTTGGATATATTTATGATGCCTTGGAAACAAATACCCAGGGACGAGCAAGTGCTGCCGCACTTATTTTGTTCGGAATTATCTTAGTTGTAACGATGATTAACGCGCAAGTAAGCAAGAAGCGCGTTCACTTTTAAGGAGGTGCTGTATGGCAAAAGTTATGCAGGAAAAAAACATACAGCAGGAATCAAAACGTCAGCTGATAATCCGAATTTTAGTGAAGATCTTTATCTATGCTTTCTTAGGTTTGATGGCGTTGATAGTGCTGTTCCCGTTTTATTGGATGATTATTTCATCCTTAAAATCACTTGCTGAGTATCGTCTCAGTGTACCGACCTTCTGGCCGAAGCAAATTCTTTTTGGAAACTATGCAGAAGCGTTTACAACGGCGCACCTTGGTCGATTGTTCTTAAATACATTATATGTAGGTGTTGTATCTACAGTTTTATCATTGATTATCACAGTATTGTCTGCATTCGCATTTGCGCGTCTTGAGTTCAAGGGTAAAAATGCAATGTTCGCAGCGTTGATGGCAACCATGATGATTCCGGGTGAATTGTTTACAATCACGAACTATTCTACCGTTACACAGCTTGGTTGGATTAATACCTATACTGTATTGATTGTTCCGTTTTTAGTAAGTGTATTCTATATTTACCTTTTGAGACAGAATTTCTTGCAGATACCAAATGAATTATATTTGGCAGCAAAAGTTGACGGAACAAGCGATTTGAAGTATTTATGGAAGGTTATGATTCCATTATCCTTCCCAACATTGATTTCCATTACCATCTTAAAGATGATGGGTGCTTGGAACTCCTACATTTGGCCTCGACTGGTTGCCAACGACGAAAAATACCAGCTCATCACAAACGGTTTGAGAAATGCGTTTACCGATACATCCGGTGACGTAAACTATCCGGTACAGATGGCCGCAGTTGCTATTGTATCCGCACCGTTATTCATGGTATTCCTTTTCCTTAGAAAATATATCATGAGCGGTGTCAGCCGAAGTGGTATCAAGGGTTAATCGGCGGTAAGCCTTTAACACGATAGATGTTTTATTAAAATGGAGGAAATTTTCATGAAAAGAAAAATCGTTGCGTTACTGTTAGTGCTCTCCATGATTGCGAGTGCATTAATCGGTTGCGGTGGCAAGAAAAACACCGCTGAAGCAAATTTCGTTGTTCCGGAAGGCGGATATGACGGAAGTGCAGTTGAAATTGTTTTCTACCACACAATGGGTGAAAGCTTACGTACTGTTTTGGATGCATACATTGCTGAGTTCAATGAACTTTATCCAAACATTACTGTAACACATCAGCAGGTTGGTAACTACGACTCCGTTCGTGACCAGATTTCTACAGAATTAACTGTAGGAAGCCAGCCAAACTTAGCTTATTGTTATCCTGACCACGTAGCTCTTTACAACTTAACAAAGGGTGTTGTTGCGTTAGATAACTTAATTGCAAGCGACATTGAAGTTACAAGAGCAGACGGAACAAAAGAAGTTCTTGGACTTACAGAAGCACAGATTGGTGACTTTATCGAAGGTTACTACAACGAAGGTAAGATGTTCGGTGATGGTTTAATGTATACATTACCAATGTCTAAATCTACAGAAGTTTTATACTACAACAAAACATTCTTTGAAGAGCACAATCTTCAGGTTCCAAAGACATGGGCTGAATTAGAGCAGGTTTGCGCACAGATCAAAGAAATTGACCCGGATTCTATTCCGTTAGGATACGACTCTGAAGCAAACTGGTTCATCACAATGTGTGAACAGTATGGTTCAGAATATACAAGTGCAACAGGCGATCATTATCTTTTCGATAATGAAACAAACCGTGAATTCGTAAAAATGTTCCGTTCCTGGTATGAAAAAGGTTACTTAACCACTCAGACCTTATACGGTGCTTATACATCCGGTTTATTTACAGCTACAACTGAAACAAAGAGCTATATGTCCATCGGTTCTTCCGCAGGTGCTACTCACCAGAGACCGGCTAAGAATGCAGATGGTACATATCCATTTGAAGTAGGTATTGCAACTGTTCCACAGATTAACGCTGAAAATCCAAAGGTTATCTCCCAGGGGCCAAGCCTTTGTATCTTCAACAGCGACAACCCACAGGAAGTTGTTGCTACATGGTTATTTGCTAAATACTTAACAACATGCGTAGAATTCCAGGCTGAATTTGCTATGACTTCCGGATATGTACCGGTATTAAAATCCGTAGCAGAAAATCCTGTATATGCTGACTTTATGGCAAGTGCAAACGGAACAACATATATCGCAGCTTTATCTGCAAAAGTATGTATGGAACAGGCAAATGCATACTATACATCTCCTGCATTTAACGGTTCTTCAACAGCACGTGATCAGGTAGGTGCATTAATGTGTAAGTGTCTTACAGCAGATGCAAACGGCGATGTAGATGCTATGATCAAGAAAGCTTTCGAAGAAGCAATTGAAGAATGTGAGTATCGTAACTAATATGATGAAAAAAATTAAATGTTTATTAGCAATAGTTTTAATTATTGGCTTATTAAGTGCATGTAAAACAAATGAAACACCGTCTGGGACAGGAGAGCAGGGTGGTCAGCAGGAAGTAACGATTGTTGACTATGCGTCTCAGGTAGAACTTAATATGTCTACCAACACAAAAAAAGCAGAAGTAACCGTTAAAAGCTTTATTGACGGAGATACCGTTCACTTTTATGTACCAACCGATGTTTCAGAAACAGGCGTGTTAAAAGCCCGTTTTATTGCAGTAGACACTCCTGAATCCACAGGCAAGATTGAAGAATATGGAAAAAAAGCAGCGCGTTTCACTAGAGAAAAGCTTGAAAATGCAGTTTCCATTATGATTGAGTCTGATGACAGTAACTGGAATTTAGACAGTACAGGTGGCAGACATCTTGTTTGGATTTGGTATCAGCCGGAAGAGGGCGCAGCGTATAGAAATTTAAATATTGAATTATTACAGAACGGGTTGGCAGCGGGTAGTTCCGCTTCCAACAACCGTTATGGTAGCACGGCCCAGGCTGCTTTATCTCAGGGAATGACTGCAAAATTAAATGTTTTTTCCGGACAAAAAGACCCGGATTATTATTACGGCGATGCTGTTGAATTAACGTTAAAAGAGCTTCGTACCAATATTGAAGAATATAATGGTGTTAAAGTTGCTTTTGAAGGTGTTATTACTTTAGACAGCGGCGGCGGTGTATATGTTGAAGATTACGATCCTGATACGGGAATGTACCATGGTATGTATTTGTATTATGGCTACAATTTAAGCGGCCCGGGCTTGGAAATCCTTATGGTAGGAAACAGAGCTCGTATCGTTGCAACCGTACAGTATTATGAAGCCGGCGGAACCTGGCAGGTAGCCGGTGTAACTTATAGCCAGATGCGTCCGGATGACCCGGGCAACTTAAAGTTAATCAGTAGTGGTCATGCGCCGGCAAATGTGGTGGTTGCTCCTGAAACTTTCGCAAACGGAACCGTTGATGTGGAAGTTGGAGAAGAAGTAAAGACCTTCCAATTTGCTGAATTGGCACTTGGCACAACCGTTAAATTAGAAAATCTTTATGTAAAAGATATCTATACCACAGTGGCTGATGAAAGTGCTTCTAAGGGAGCAATGACATTGACATGTGAAGTTAACGGAATCACTATTTCTGTAAGAACGGATGTTTTATATGATGAAAACGGCCAGTTAATTACAGAAGAAGCATATTTAGGAAAAACTATTACAGTATGTGGAATCGTTGATTATTACAACGGCTCATATCAGGTAAAAGTATTTGACAAAAATGACATTACAGTGATTGAGTAAGAAAGAGGATTCAAAAATGAAAAAATTACTTTCAATTATTCTTGTACTCACAATGTGTCTTTCCCTGTTTACAGCATGTAAAAACAATGAACAGCAGGAACAGACCAGCTTAGCAGCAGCAGCAGAGTACTTATTTACAATGTATAAAGATGTATCACCTGCAACATACAGCACAGACTACCAGGTGGTATCTGTAGTTAAAATCGGAACAGAAACATTCCAGATTGCTTGGACAGCAAGCGTTGGAGAAGAATTTGTTAAAATCGTTCCGGGTGAATCTTTAACAACAATCGATGTTAATAATGAAGTTAGAGAAGACGTTGCTTATACTTTAACAGCAACTTTAAAAGATGCTGACGGAAATACAGCAACCGTTAACTTTGAACGCAATACTCCTGGCGTAATCATCATTGATGATACTTTAACTCAGGCTGAATTAGTAGAAATCGCTTACAGCCTTGAAGTTGGTGTAAAATTAGACCAGGAAGCAACATTAACAGGTGTTATCAAATCCATCGATACAGAATGGAGCGATCAGTACCAGAACATCACCGTTACATTCATTGTTGGTGGTGATGAAGAACATCCAATCCAGGCTTTCCGCTTGAAAGGTGAAGGAGCTGAAGGTTTAGCTGTTGGTGATACAATCACAGTTACAGGTTACTTCTTAAACTACAACGGAAAAATCGAATTTGATGCAGGCTGTACATTAGACGAAGTTGTTAAAGCTGAAGGTGGCGAAGAAGGCGGAAATGAAGATGAAAACGCTGGAAATGAAGGTAACACCGGAAACGAAGGCAACACAGGTAATGGTGGATCTACAGGAAGTGGCGACGCTAACAACGGCGGAAGCAACAATGGTGGTTCTACAAATACCGGTTCTAACTATACAACAGCAGCTGAAATTATTGCAGCAGCTTATGCATTAGCTGATGGTGAAAGCCTTGATAAAGCTTATACATTGAAGGGTGTTATCACAACCATTAATAATCCGTTTAGTAGCCAGTACGGTAATGTTACTGTAACTATTGTTGTAGATGGCGATACAGTTCACCCGATTATGTGTTTCCGTATGAAAGGTGATGGTGCAGATTCATTGAATATTGGTGACACAATTACTGTAACCGGTACATTAAAGAATTATATGGGAACTATTGAATTTGATGCGGGCTGTACTTTAGACAAGGTTGAAAAAACAGGTGAAGAAGTGACTCAGTTAACAGATCCTGTTGAAATTGTTAAAGCTGCGTATGCATTAGAGGTAGGAGCATCTATCCAATACGAAGTTACTTTACAGGGAACAATTACTGAAATTACAGAAGAATATACTGACCAGTATAAGAATGTTACTTTTATAATCGAAGTTGCAGGTGCAGAAGATATGCCTATTACAGTTTATAGAATTAAAGGTGATGGCGTAGAAAATCTTAAAGTCGGTGATGTTGTTACTATAACAGGAACACTTATGAAATACGATAATAAACAGGGTGGATTGGTTGAATTTACTTTAGGAGCAACATTTACAAAACCATAAGTTGAAATATAATTGATTGAAACTACATAAACCTTCCGCACGTATGTGCGGGAGGTTTTTTGTGCTTTAATTAAGTGTTGCATTTAAAATCAATCATACGTAAAATTTTTGATTCGAACAAAATGTGAACCCTATGGTAATATTTCACAAATTTTTTTTCGGTTAACAAACGAAAAACTTCTGAAGTGCTCATATATACTAGGATTTTACTTGTCAATGGATTTTGAGTACAGAAATTTATTTGTTGTCAGTGGTTTGTGGAGGGGATATAATAAAGTTACAAAGGCGCCGTAAAAACAGTATAAGAGGTTGCAGATGATTTGCAACCAAAGGGGGAGAACAAATGAAGAATTATATTAACTATGATGAAATTGGTTTTGCGAATGATTTTATGTTTTGCAAAATATTGACGGCGCGCCCGGATTTGTGCAAAGAATTGCTGGAAGTTATACTTGAAGTGAAGATTAAAGACATAGAATATCTGAACAAACAGGAAATCATAGAGATAGTGCCGGAAGGCAAAGGTATTCGCTTGGATGTATATGTAGAAGATGGGAATAATACTGTTTATGACATTGAAATGCAGGCAAGCATTTCGTCTGAACTTCCGAAGCGAAGTCGATATTATCAAGGCATGATTGATTTGAATTTGATACAGCGTGGAGCAGAGTATAAGGAACTAAAGAAGAGTATTGTGATTTTCATCTGTTTAAAGGATCCGTTTGGGAGAGGGTTGTACGCATATCATTTTTCAAATGCATGTAAAGAACTTCCGGAACTTGAACTTGGTGACGAAACAGAAAAAGTATTTCTAAATGCATCCGGTTGTAGGGGAAATATTTCTAGGGAATTAAAGGAATTTCTTAATTACTTAATAACACGGAAGGTTTCGGAGGATTCTCTTGTGAAAAAGTTAGATGAGGCGGTGCAAAAGGCCCGCAACAGTGAAGAGTGGAGGTTGGAGTATATGACATTACTGCACAAATACCGCGATATATTTGATGATGGACGAGATGCCGGCAGGGAAGAAGGACTAGAAGAGGGTAGAAAAGAAGGATTGGAAGAGGGGCGAAAAGAAGGTCGTAAGGAAGGACGTAAAGAAGGACGTAAAGAAGGTCGTCGAGAGGGTCGTCTAATGCAATTAATGGAACTTGTAGAATTGGAGAAACTATCGGTAGAAGATGCCGCCGAAGTGGCAGGGATGTCGGTTGAAGAATTTAAAAAGAAAATGGAAGAGAAATAGATGTAAGAAACCCCCGCGATTTTGATCTGACCCCAAAAAGTTAGACAAATATTAAGGGAGACTACGCAACTCGGGAATGAGTTCTGTATTGAACAGGACTCATTCCTTTTAGTTTACCCTTAATTCGTTTGTTATTGTAATAATCTATGTAGTTTTCTAGTTCCCTTTTAAATTCCTCAATTGAATCAAATTCTCTCAAATATAGTAGTTCTGATTTTAATAATCCAAAGAAATTTTCCATAATAGAATTATCTAAACAGTTTCCTTTTCTGGACATACTTTGCCGTATTCCTCTTTCTTTCAAA
>JAZNWA010000006.1:0-2735 GCA_045593085.1 Lachnospiraceae bacterium
ATAGCATATATATCAATTCCGATATTACTTATTTCAGGTGTAATCTTTACCTATGTCACCGATTTTGAACGTTCCTACCCACTGGGGATACTGTTACTGTTTAGCGGTATTTTCCTACTGCTTTTTACACTTTTTCTTCATCTGCTATTAAATTCGAAAGAGAATTCCACGACAACATACAGGGTATACCAGCGTACAAGAGTTGTTCTGTGGGCAATCGTCCTGTTTTTCTTTGCGGGAAGCCGTGTATTGGTTTCCTTATCCGATATAGCCTTGGGAACAAAAGAAGTTGTGCTGACAGAAGCAAAGGTAAAGACAATAAAAGAGGGACTCCGCAAATACGGATCGACTAACGTAACCTATTTGATCGGAAGAACAAAAACCGGTGATACGATAAAGTTACGTATCAGAGAATATGAGACAGAAAGCAAGACGCGCACCTTATTAAAGACAAATGATGATGTAATTGTGTCTTATTATAAATCACTTAAAACACTTTATGATATAAAAGTAGCGAAATAAAATGAGATGATTAGAATAAATCACAACAACCATCGGTTTACGCATTTGTAAAGGGCGACGACGTGAAAATACTGATTAAAGAAGTGGACGACTTGTTGTACGAAGGAAAGACTGCCGGAAGGAACAGGGTAATGTATAAGATGTAAATAAAAGAATGATGTGAAACTATAAATAAAATATATCCTTGACAATACAAGAGTAATTTGGTATTGTATATTTAACAATTAGGTTAAATGTTAAACAAGGAGGTGTACCTGTGGGACTACAAACAACACTAAAAGCACTGGGAGACCCGATTCGCCGTGAAATACTACACCTGTTAAAAGACGGCAGAAGGTCTGCAGGCGAAATTGTAGAGCATTTTCCGGTTACAGGGGCCAGTATTTCAAGGCATTTGTCTGTTTTAAAAGAAGCGGATCTGATTCGTGATACCCGGGAAGGAAAATTCATTTTCTATGAGTTAAATGCTTCTGTTTTAGAGGAAATTATGCTTTGGATTACGGATTTAAAGGGGGACGGAGAGTATGTTACGAAAAAACAGACTACAATTGATACTTAGTTCTGTTATAATAGTATTACCTTGTTTAATAGGAGTTTTGTTACAGATTTTCCGTCCGGAAATGTTTGCGTCGGAATGGAGCGGAAACACCAACGGAAGTTTTGGAAATGTAAAAATTTCTTTGTTGATTTTCTTTTCACTATTTCTTCTGGCAATTCATTGGATTTGTGCTTTTTTTATTTTTAAAGACCCGAAGACTCAGACACAAAGCGACAAGATATTGAGTCTCGGCCTTTGGATCATTCCTTCTTTTTCATTGATTGGAGGCAGTACTATAATAGAAGCAGCTACAAACAAGGACTTTGGTTTCGGATTCATTGCACTGATTTTCTTTAGTACATTGTTATTTATTCTCGGTAATTATATGCCGAAATGTAAACCGAATCAGTCCATCGGCATTAAGATACCATGGACACTTCACAGTGAGGAAAACTGGGTGAAAACGCATCGTATCACCGGCATGGTCTGGATGGCCGGCAGTGTTACCATGTTTCTGTTTCTAATGGTATTTGAGAACGGTTTTCTATCGAAAATATTGCCGATTTTCATAATAATGACGATTGGTCCGATCTTATTTTCCGCTTTATATTACAGGAAACAAGTAAAGGAAGGCTCCGTATCGAAAATAGAAAAAAGAATATCAACTTCCTCCAATCGTCCTTTCGCCTTTTCGTCTACGATAGGCGTAATCATTGTAATCGTAGTAGCCGTAATATTTATTTCCGGAACTATTGAATATCGTTTTCAAGAAGATTCTTTCATAGTAAAGGCAAATTACTGGGAAGATGTTACAGTTCCCTATGCCGAAATCGATTCCGTTGAATACCGCGCAAACGACCTTGTCGGAAGACGTGTCATGGGCTTTAGCAGTTTTTCCATAGAAATGGGAGAGTATGAAAACTCGGAATTAGGAAGTTATACAAGATATTCCTACAGCAATTGTAAGTCTTGCGTTGTAGTTCGTGCGGATGAAAGTGTGCTTGTTTTAAATCAAAAAGAGGAAGAAGCAACAAAGGAACTCTATGAAGCCTTATTAACAAAAGTAAAATGAGAGGAGGAATAATATATGTCAGGAACCGTAATCGGTATCTTTTGTGTGGCAGCAGTTTTACTTATCATGGGACTTGTCCTTTGCACCGGCCACTGGAGTTGGTTGATTGCCGGCTATAATACCATGAAGAAGGAAGAAAAGGAGAAATACGACGAAAAGAAACTATGCCGCGGAGCCGGAATACTTATGTTAATTCTTACCGCACTTTGTGTCGCTATGGGACTTACAGAAGCGTTTTGCCCGGAAGAAATTATCGATACCGTAGCAAAAATCTGTGCCGCACTGATTCTACTTACAATCACGGCTTGGATTATTTTGGGAAATATCTTTTGTAGGAAATAACCGTATATCATTGAATATAAGATAAGGAGAAGGCTCCATTCGGAACCTTCTCCTTGATTTTATAATAATTCGTTAATTCAAAATTGATTTGCAGATTCAAAATGAACCGGAACATCTTAGAACATCCGGAACAATCCGATGACCTTACCTAAAATCTCAACTTCGTTCACAATAATCGGGTCCATGGTGTCGTTTTCCGGCTGGAGACGATAGTAGCCGTCTTCCTTATAAAAGGTCTTAACCGTAACGGAATCCTCGATA
>JAZNWA010000007.1:0-8116 GCA_045593085.1 Lachnospiraceae bacterium
AGATCCAATCTTTTTAGGATATGATAAAAAATCAAGAAGACAGTCCGCTAGAGCAGGCAAGAAAATGTCTGAATACGGTCTTCAGTTAAGAGAAAAACAGAAAGCAAAATTCATCTATGGTGTGTTGGAAAAACCTTTCCACAACTATTATGAAAAAGCAGATAGACAGCCAGGTATGACAGGCCCAAACTTAATGATCTTATTAGAGAGAAGATTGGATAATGTTATTTTCCGTATGGGCTTTGCTAGAACAAGAAAAGAAGCTAGACAGATTGTTGACCACAAACATGTAATGGTTAACGGTAAGAAAGTAAACATTCCTTCTTACTTAATCAAAGCAGGTGATGTGATCGAAATTACAGAAAGAGCAAAAGAATCTGTAAAATACAAAGCAATCCTTGAAGTTACCGCAGGTAGACTTGTTCCGGAATGGCTTGATGTTGATCAGGAAAACCTTAAAGGAACAATCAAGGAATTACCATCCAGAGACGCTATTGACGTTCCTGTAGATGAAATGCTTATCGTCGAATTATATTCTAAATAAAAAGTAAGCAAAACCTAAAAAAGGAGGGACTTTGTAGTGTTCGATTTCGAAAAACCAAATATTGAGATTGCAGAAATTTCAGAGGACAAAAGGTATGGCAGATTTGTTGTAGAACCTTTGGAAAGAGGTTATGGTACAACATTAGGAAATTCCTTAAGAAGAATCATGCTTTCATCCTTGCCGGGTGCAGCAGTTACTCAGGTTAAGATTGATGGAGTATTGCATGAGTTCAGTTCCATCCCTGGTGTAAAAGAAGATGTAACTGAGATTATTATGAACATCAAGAATTTGGCTATTAAAAACACCAGTTCATCCAATGAGCCGAAGGTTGCTTACATTGAGTTTTCAGGTGAAGGTGTGGTAAGAGCCGGAGACATTAAAGCGGATAGTGATATCCGGATTATGAACCCGGATCTTCCGATCGCAACCTTAAATGGTGGTGCTGATTCCAAGTTATTTATGGAATTAACCATCTGTAAAGGCCGCGGTTATACCAGCGCTGACAAAAACAAAACGGAAGCTACACCAATCGGTGTAATTGCTGTTGATTCTATCTACACACCGGTAGAACGTGTAAATTTACAGGTTCAGAATACCCGTGTAGGTCAAATGACAGACTTTGACAAATTAATTTTGGATGTTTATACAAACGGAACTTTAGTTCCGGATGAAGCAGTAAGTTTGGCAGCGAAAGTACTTTGCGAGCACTTGAATCTTTTTGTAGATTTATCCGAAAATGCAAAATGTGCAGAAGTAATGATTGAATCCAAAGAAGACGATAAGGGTAAAGTACTTGAGATGAACATTGATGAACTTGAGTTATCTGTTCGTTCTTACAACTGCTTGAAGAGAGCAGGCATCAATACCGTTCAGGAATTAACACAGAAAACTCCTGAAGATATGATGAAAGTACGTAACTTAGGACGCAAGTCATTAGAAGAAGTTTTAGGTAAATTAAAAGAATTAAACTTATCTTTATCTCACGGTGAAGAATAAGGTATCTACATGTGTTTAATAGGCGGGTCCGATAAGACCAATAGGCACGGGCTTGTCGTAAACATAATAACCATGTCCGGTATATAAGACCATAGGCGTTGCCGGATCGTTTGAAAAATGGAGGACATAAAACATGGCAAAATATCGTAAACTTGGCAGAACATCTGACCAGAGAAAAGCATTAATCAGAAACCAGGTAACAGCATTATTATTCAATGGAAGAATCGTTACCACAGAAGCTAAAGCGAAAGAAATCCGCAAAGTTGCTGAAGGTTTAATCGCTCTTGCAGTAAAAGAAAAAGACAATTTCGAAGAAGTTACTGTTATGGCTAAAGTTGCTCGTAAAGACAAAGACGGCAAAAGAGTAAAAGAAGTTGTTGATGGTAAGAAAGTTACTGTATATGATGAAGTAGAAAAGAAGATTAAGAAAGATCTTCCTTCCCGTCTTCATGCAAGAAGAGAAATGCTTAAAGTATTCTATCCTGTAAAATCTGTTCCGACAGAACTTGCCGGAAGAAAGAGAAATACGGTAGAAGTTAACATGCCGGATAAAATGTTCGATGAAATCGCTCCTAAGTATGCAGGACGTAACGGTGGTTATACACGTATCGTTAAGATCGGACAGAGAAAAGGCGATGGCGCTTTAGAAGTATTACTTGAGTTAGTATAATTTATAAGCAAAGCAAAAGAGGCTGTTTTTAAACAGTCTCTTTTTTTATAAAAAACAAGCCACCAAAAGGTGGCCTGTTTTCGTATATCGTGATTCATTTTTGTATATTTGTCGGTACTCGAAATCTTAGCTTGCGGCTTTTTGGAGTCGGACACGCAATTTGTTTTGAAGTTCTTTAAAATCTTTAGAAAAGGCTTTGTGGTCAAATATCATACAAAGCCCGAATGCCATCGGAGTTACTAAGATAAATACCGGGAAAATCAGCCAGAACCAAGGCCAGTATTTTTCCTGTCCGGCGAACGGCCCTACCGGAATTCGTGTAAAGAATTCAGGACAGAACCAGGAGAAAAATGTACCGATTGCATCGTTTTCTCCGGGACCCCATATGTAGGAGGAGTTTTTATAGTTGATATATAAAAAGTCTTCGCCTCTTAACGGGATATAGCCTAACTCGCTTTGGAATATCTGATTTAAGATGATAAACAACATTAATAGTAATAATCCGACAGGTGCACTTAAAATGCGCTTATAGGACAATTTATGCAGTTTAAACAACACCATGAGTAAAGGAACAGTTAATAGCATCCAATGGTGAAAATAGAAACGTACGATGTCCCAGGTTTCAGCTAATTGATTAACCTTAGCCAAAGGTTCCTGTGGATAGAACAGTGCAATTAAGCCACTGATTACACCGATGTAGAACATATAGTCTTTTGCCCATTTGTTCTTCGCAAGAAAGAAGAATGGAAACAAGGCAATATTTGCGCCGCAAATATTTATAAACCATGCATCACGAAACTTTCTTGCCTCATCGACTGAATAAGGCGGTATGTAGGCTTTTAGGAAGTGAAGTAAAAAGCCTATTACCAATAGGGAAAATAATACTATTTTCTGGGTTCTGGGTGATGCATTTCTTAGTAAGAAATATAAGCCGAGTATTCCGGCGGTTCCAAGTATTATCCAGAAAAAGTACCATAGATTAAACATTTGAATTTCCATATCAAACACCTCTGTAGTTTATTAACAACACTATTTTGTCGAATTTACTCACATATGTCAAGTGTTTATTGAAAAGAGTTTAAAATAAAAAAGAGACTGCATATAAGCAGCCTCTTGATAGTGTTATAACAATAATTAAATTGTATAAAAATCTAAAAAATATCTTTGTCAAGTTCCTGTTCGGCCAAATCCAATGTAAAAATAAATTCGGTACCTACATCGACTGTGCTGACAACATTGATGGACTGATCGTGAGCTTGAATAATTTCTTTCACGATAGACAGTCCCAAACCGGTTCCTTTTTTGTCCTTACCACGGGATAAATCAGACTTGTAGAATCGATTCCAAATATTATCAAGAGCATCTTTTGGAATTCCGATTCCGTGATCATGAATGGAAACCATAAGCCTGTCATTTTTGCGGTTGGTTTCAATATCAATGGAAGTGGATGGTTTGCTGAATTTGATGGCATTATCCAACAGGTTGTAAATAACTTGTTGAATCTTGCTTTCATCCGCGTGTACAAAGGTAGAACCTTCGTACAAGTCAAGGTTTATGGTTAACCCTTTTTTTTCACATTGTCCTTCGCAGGAGAGTGCACATTTACGGATAATTTCATTAATATCAAATTCGGAATATTCCAAGAAGGCACCTTTTGACCCGATCTTGTTCAAATCCAAGAGATTATTTGTAAGCTTTGTTAAGCGTTCGGTTTCATTCAAAATAATATTCAGATATTTTGGATAAAGCTCCACTGGAATGGTTCCGTCTGTCATGGCCTCCAAATAACCGCGGATAGAAGTCAACGGAGATCGGAAGTCGTGAGAAATGTTGGAAATAAACTTACGTTGAACGTCCTCGCTTGTGTCAATTTTATTAGCCATAACACTCATAGTGTTGGCGATATATCCGATTTCGTCTCGGGAAGGATTTAACGGCTGAGGCTTAAAATTCTCACGATTGTATTCAAGGGAGATGGTTTTTAATTTTTTAATCGGCCGAATAACAATCCAGTAGAATCCGATGAGCGGAATCAGGGCAAATAGGAACAATATCAACATGGAAAGATAGGTTACATTAACGGAAGAATTAATGAGACTTTCATAATTCTCCATCGGTTCATGGATTAACACGTAACCTACCACATGATAATTGGATGTTATCGGTGCATAAACACTTAGATATTCTGTGGAAAAATAATCATAAAAGGTTCCTACCTGATGAAAATTCGCTCCAAAGGTTAACATGTTGAAGTTCGAAATGGAAACCGGTGCTTTCGTGCCGGAGGTAATTGCGGTTGTAATGATTCTTCCGTCAGCATTTACAATCCAAATATCTGCAGTCAGGTCTGCAGCGGTTAGGGACAATATATTATTCAGAGTTTCGATGGTAAGGGTTTGGGTAAAATAACGGGCTGCATATGAAGAAGCAATGGAAGTTGCTTGGACATGTAAATGATATGCCTCTTCTTCTTCCATTGCCTGTTTGGTTTTGTTATTAATAAAGGTTCCTACGGTGGCAAAACTAAGCACCATAAATACAAGGTATAGGATGATAATCTTTGCGTATAAATGTTTAAACATGATTACCTCACTTCAAATTTGTAGCCGATACCCCAAACCGTGTCCAGTGACCATGCGTCGTTTTCTTTGATCTTCTCACGCAGTCTCTTTACGTGAACATCTACGGTACGAGTGTCGCCCAAGTAGTCATATCCCCAGATATTCTCTAAAAGCTGTTCTCTGGTAAATGCTTGATTTGGAGAAGATGCCAAGAAGAAGAGTAATTCCAATTCCTTTGGTGGCATTTCCACTCGGACACCGTTGTTTTCTACGGTATAGTTGGAAAGATTAATAACCAATCCCGGATATTCCAAGATTTTTTTGTTTTCAACGACCGGTTCTTCTTTTGCCGTAGTGAAGCGTCGCAATACAGCTTTAACGCGGGCAACCAGTTCTTTGGTGTCGAATGGTTTTTCCATATAGTCATCTGCACCTAATTCTAAGCCGAGAACCTTATCAAATACTTCACCCTTTGCGGAGAGCATAATGATCGGAACGTTGGACTTCGTGCGGATTTCACGGCATACCTGATAGCCGTCTATGCCTGGAAGCATGAGATCTAAGATAATTAAATTTGGCTTGTATTCCTCAAAAGCGCTGACTGCAGAGATGCCGTCATGCACCATGTGGGTGTCAAAGCATTCCTTTGTAAGGTAAAGGGAAATCAGTTCTGCGATGTTTTCGTCATCGTCAACGATAAGAATTTTCTGTTTTACTGACATAATGTCCTCCTTATTTAAATTCCACAACCGTGACGCCGGCATCACCTTCGCCGAACACACCTGCGCGGAATGATTTTACATAACTTTGTCTTTTCAGATAATCAACAACGGCATTTCGCAGGGCACCGGTGCCTTTGCCGTGAACAATACGGACAGAGTCTAAGTGCGCCAAATATGCGCTGTCTAAATATTTATCCAATTCAGCGATGGCCTCGTCTACCTTCTTTCCGATAAGGTTAAGCTCCGGACGGATAAAAGCACTGCTTCGTGCGCCGGAGGTGCTGATGCCGTGGCCTTTGGCTTTTGTACCGCCTTTTTTCGCGGAACCGGCCTCCTCTAAAAGGCTGATATCTTGAATATTTACACTGGAGCGAAGAATCCCCATTTGTACAAAAAGATTGCCTTTGGAATCCGGTAGGGTGTGAACCACGCCGTTTAAATTCAGACTATGCACCCTTACGGAATCGCCGATTTGCAATTTCGGCGGTTTGCCTGTGGATGAAACCGGTGTGGAAGGCTTGATGCCGCCAACCCTTTGGGTCTCTTCCAAACGCTGACGAAGGGAAGCGCGTTGTGCCTCCATTTCCTTAAGGGACGGGGCCTCGGCAGCATACTTTTGAAAGTCGCGAATGGTCTTATCCGCAAGCTCTTTGGCCTCTCGCAGAATCTGCTGGGCTTCTTGACTGGCTTCCTGAATCAGTTTGTCCCGGCGTTCTGCCAGATTCTCTTGCTTTTGAGAGAGCTGTTCTTTTAAGAGGCGTACCTCGTCTTCGTATTTTTTCGCAAGTAAGTGTGAGTTCTCTAATTCGGTTCGTTTCGCTTCCAAATTGGTGAGAACGTCCTCGAAACTTTCTGTTTCATTATCTAATCGTTTCTTTGCATCTTCTATTATATAGGTAGGAAGACCTAATTTTGAGGAGATGGCAAAGGCATTACTCTTTCCCGGAATACCGATGAGCAAGCGGTAGGTTGGACTTAGAGTCTCAACGTTGAACTCGCAGCAGGCATTCTCAACTCGAGGCGTAGTAAGGGCAAAGACCTTTAGTTCCGCGTAATGAGTGGTGGCCATAATCTTTGCACCACGATTCATCATATCCCATAGAATGGAGATGGCAAGGGCAGCACCTTCGGTAGGGTCTGTACCGGCGCACAACTCGTCAAATAGGACCAGTGCATGGGAATCGGCTTTTTCCCCAATGGAAACAATGTTGGTCATGTGAGAGGAAAAAGTACTCAGGTTCTGCTCAATGCTTTGCTCGTCACCAATGTCTGCATATACTTCCTCAAACAGACCTAATTGGCTTCCGGAATTGGCCGGAATATGAAGACCTGCTTGGCCCATTAGGGTTAGAAGACCAACGGTTTTTAAGGAAACTGTTTTTCCGCCGGTGTTAGGACCTGTGACAATTAACAGATCAAAGTCATCCCCTAAGTGTATATCGATGGGAACCGCCTTCTTGGCATCCAACAGCGGATGGCGTCCCTTCTTTATATTGATATAGCCGTTCGTGTTAAAGCTTGGTGCGGTTCCGTTATGCTTATGTGCCAGGGTGCCCTTTGCAAAAATTACGTCCAGGCGGGTTAGGATCTTGCAGTTGGTACGAAGCTCGTCGACGTGCTCGCCTACCATATTGCTGAGGTTGGATAGGATGATTTGGATTTCTTCCTGTTCCTTTAATTCCAATTCCGTCAATTCATTATTAAGCTTTACAACCGCCATAGGCTCAATGAAAAAAGTAGAGCCGCTGGAGGACTGGTCGTGCACCATACCCGGAACCTGTCCTTTGTGTTCGGAACGAACCGGTAGGCAATATCTGCCGTTACGCATGGTGATGACATTATCTTGAAGCTTTGAATTCTCTTGATTTATAATCGCATTCAGTTGTGTCTTTATCTTGTCATTCGTACTCTTGATGGATTTACGAATGGAGCGCAATGCAGGTGAGGCATCATCCGCGATTTCATTTTCGGACAAAATACAGCGTTTGATTTCATCGGAAACATTGCTAAGGGGTGCAAGCCCATCGAAGTAAGCGTTCAGGCTGTCTATAATTTCGCCGTCCCGTTCATTGCGATTGTAGTTCTTAGCGCGCTTTGCGACGTCTAAGGTTGAGCAGACGCGCAACAGTTCAACGATGTTAAGAACCCCACCGATTTCCAAACGCTTGCAGCTTTCCAAAAGATCGTGGGAACCGGACAAATCAAGGGCCCCAAATCGCAAGATTCTTGAGAGGGCATCCCCGGTTTGTGTCTGCATTTCCTGAATCAGAGGCAAGTCGTAGGAGGGCTTTACTTTTTTACAAAGCTCAAGACCTGACGCAGTGGTTGCGCACTCGCATAGTTGATTTATAATTTTATCAAATTCTAAGGTTTTAAATGCTTTTTTGTTCATCTTATGTCTCCTAATAATTCCAGTGACAACTCTAGGTTTATTTTACCCCAAGAAGAGGCGATTGAAAAGAGAAAAAGTGGAAAAGTCCATGCTAGCGTAAAATTTTTGTAGGAAAATTAAATAGACAAAAGAAGAAAGCACCGCTTTGTGTTAAGATTAGTTTTGCAGAACAAAATCTACATAAAGGAAGGTGCTTTCTATGATTAAAAGTATACAACAGTTTCAGACAGA
>JAZNWA010000008.1:0-111297 GCA_045593085.1 Lachnospiraceae bacterium
TATAAAACAATTCGATATACCAGAATACATCTTTTTTCACTTCTTCTATTGTAGCATATTTTCTTCTGTATATCTTCTCTTTTTTTAACAACTGATGCACTTACTCCTTGACTTTAATTCTCTATTTTTTTGATGTCTATGGATTTAAAGTACAGATTTCAAGTTCTCAACATACGCTGGTTTTAGATATTGTAATAAGTTTTTCTAAAAAAAAGAATGACGTTTTTGTTGAAAAATATTTTTAATCAATAAATATACTAAAGATTGTGTATCGTATCATTCAACCTCTCAAAAATCTTACTTGGTTGCATATAAAATAAGAATATCTAATTTACAACTCGAACCTAAAAAAGGGCTGCCAAACGGCAACCCTTTTTATCTTTTGTATCTCATTTATTCTTTTGTACTTTAAAATCTTTTGTACTTTTATGGAAATCCTTAGTAGAGTCTAATGTAAGCCCGGAAAGACGCTCCTGCATTTTTGACGCCTAGCAACTGCTAGGTGGGTGACCGCAATCAAACTTCTGCCTTCCACTGCGTATAAAATACAATTTCTGAGGCCTGACATCCACTTGACAATATAGGAATCCCATGAACGTAAATGTAGGTTCAAAAATTACAGGTACTTCGTACCTTCCAGGATACACTCATTATACCAACAATAAAATGAGATTTCAAGTACTACCATAAACTTCCACTCCACGTTCAAAACGAAAAGAATACAAAGCTCAACATCGTCAAAAAAAATTTATAATGTATTTGCTTCATTAACTACTTTTCTGATAGCTGCTGCTGCATCTTCAGGAAGTTTGTTATAACCGTCAATTTCTGTATCTAAGGATTCAACATAGTTTAAACGATCCTGCATACGGTTCTTCATGGTTTCAACGTATTCTTTATCGTTTAAGTTTGGAACAAAGCCTTCCCACTCAAAGATTTCAATATCAGAGAACGGTCCCCACTGTTTGAACTGTGCTTTTCCTTCAACGATTGCTTCTAATACACCTAAGGTATCTTCTTTCTGAACCTTCTTGCCCATGAAGTCACCGGTATTGATGATATAGCAATCTACATTCTTTTCTTCCACTAATTTTTTGAACTTTTCATAGTCATTTACTAATGGATATGTTCTGAATGGGTTTGCATATGGTTCAACAACCAATTTGTTTGGATCAACGCCCTCTTTCAATCTTTCTGCAGAAGAACGTTTTGTCGCTAATGTAGCACCCATAACAGAGGCTAAAGAAGCACCTTTCAGTTTTACTACCGGTGGGATGGTTGGATCCTTCATAATCCAGAAAATAGCATTAACAGGAGAATCAATCTTATCTACACGGTTTGGTGACCATAATTTGGATTTGATTGCTCTACCGTTACCATTACGAATATCTTCGGTAACAAGAACGATTTTTCCATCTTCATCCATAGTTGCGGAGCAGTTCTGAGCAGTTAATAAGAACTTATTGTCTTCGCTTTCAATCGGATAATCTGCTGTTTTATCAAAATATGTAGGCTCTAATGCGACAGATGCGCATGTATCTGAGTTAATAATAAATGCATCGTCATGTAAAACTTTGATTGCCGGATATTTTCCGCTGTGTTTTGCATGTGTAAGTGTTGATTTTCCGGAACCGGACAAACCAAATACAGCTGCAACGAATTTGCTGCCATCTGCCAAAGTATATTCTTTCTGTCCGCCGTGGCAGGAAGCATAGCCATTACGGTTTGCAATCGCCCATGCCAAAGTTAAAGTACCTTTTTTGTGTTCGCCAAAATAACGCATACCTAAGATTGCTGCGCAGTTGGTTTCTGTATTGAAATAACATAAGCAGTTCGGATCAGAGATATCCGTCTGAGTTGTTCCCTTCCACTGTGGATCAGAGAAAATATAAATATCTGCTTCTTTTTCATATAATTTAGATTCTTTGTACATCTTAACATACTGTTCAGACTGGTACTGGAAGTTTAACATCCAGGAATACATTAAGTTCTCTTCTCCTTCCGGAATTAAGAGATGTGCTTTTACCATAAATTCTGTATCTAAACCAATGTATACCTGTGCATGATACATTTTTTTCCATCTGGTATCATATACAGCATCCATTAATAATTTGTCTAATTTTTCTGTGTTAACGCCAGGCTGACCTGTAATTCTTCTTGCAGGTGCATATCTACCTGTGATAGAACCATCGTTAAACAATAAAACTCTTGCATCAGCATCAAGGCCGAATTCTTCCCCACGATAAACCGGCATGTCTGTAACAATTGTTCCAGGTGAATTAAGAGCTAATTTATAAGCCTCTTTTAAAGAATTAACCATAACGACATTATTTCCGTAAAATGCCGCTTCGATGATGGATCTGGTCTTTGCAAAACCAACTTTTCCAGGTCCTATCTCGCTTCTTTTGTAATTTGCTTTTGTAGCCATTACATTACCTCCTCAAATACCCTATTGCATAATACTTATAAGTATATATATACTTATAAAACCATCAACAAGAGAGTATCATAACGATACCTTTTTTTCAATACAATAAAATATATATTGTTGAAATTATAGAAAAATGCTATAGTAAAACCAATAAAATTTTTAAAGGAGGCACTGCTATGAAGAAAAATCATAAAATTGAAATCGAAATGTTGGCAAAAAAATGTTATGACAGCGCTACCCCTAAAAATGAATATTATGCTAAATATAACGTCAAACGCGGACTTCGTGACATTGGCGGACACGGTGTTTTAGTCGGAATTACGGATATATCCGAGGTGAATGCTTTACGCATGATCAAAGGAAAAGAGGTTCCGATTGACGGAGAATTATTTTATCGCGGTTACAATATTAAAGATTTAGTAAAAGGTATTGGTAAAAGCAATCATTTTGGTTATGAGGAGGCTTTGTATCTTTTACTTTTCGGAGAATTACCTACTCGGGAGGACTTAGATGATTTTCTCATTCGTATGAGTGACTACAGGGAACTTCCTCCAAGTTTTGTAAGGGATATTCTTATGATGTCCCCAAGTAATAATATTATGAATCTTATGGCACGAAGCGTCTTAACGCTTTACTCTTACGACTCCTTTGCCGAAGACATCAGCGTTCCTAACGTTTTGCGCCAATGTTTACAGTTAACAAGTATTTTCCCGCTTCTTGCCGTTTATGGATATCAGATTTTCCGTCATTATGCGGATGACTGCAGTCTGGTCATTCATCCACCAAAGGCGGAATATTCCACTGCCGAAAATTTCTTATATCTTTTAAGGGCAGATGGTAAATTCACTTCCCATGAAGCCAAATTGTTAGATACCTGTCTAATGCTTCATATGGAACACGGCGGTGGAAACAACTCGACTTTTACAACGCACATGGTAACCTCATCCGGCACGGATACCTATTCTACTATCGCCGCATCTTTAGGCTCCTTAAAAGGTAGCCGCCACGGTGGCGCCAACCATAAGGTTGTTGCAATGATGGAAGACTTAAAGAAAAATGTTACCGACTGGAACGACGAGGAGCAAATAAAGAACTATTTGGTTCAGTTGTTGAATAAAAATGCTTTTGACAAATCCGGCTTGATTTACGGAATGGGTCACGCCGTATATTCACTCTCCGATCCACGTGAAGAGATTTTAAGAAAATTGGCAAAAACAGTTTCTAACGATAAAGGCAAGCAGAATGAATATAATTTATACGCAACCGTAGCCAAACTCGCACCGGAAGTTATTGCAAAAGAACGTCAGATTTTTAAAGGCGTTAGTCCAAATGTAGACTTTTTTAGCGGCTATGTATATCACCTGCTGGATATTCCGGAAGAATTATATACTCCGCTCTTCGCAATTGCCCGTATTGCCGGCTGGTCCGCTCATCGAATTGAAGAGCTTATCAGCGGAAATAAAATCATCCGACCGGCTTATATGTCCGTTCTGCCTCACAAAAAATATGTTCCGATTGATGAACGATAAAAAAGACCGTCAATAAGACGGTCTTTTCTTTTATGTGATATTACTGAAGTTTTGTATTTAATACGCCTTCCATCGCTTCAACAAAATCAACGACAGTTTTTTCTCTCCATTCCGTTTCCGTTGGATAATATAATTCTTTAAAATGCTCTGTTACAATTTTATCCATTACCTTGTTGGTTGTTGGATACCAGTGATCCCTGTTTTCTTCCACAGAATATTTTAAAGACATAATTGTATCGAAGAATCCGTCACCAAGTGTACCAAATTCAAAACAAGTAGAGAATAAAGTCTTATCTGTATTCATGCTTTCAGCCAGACGGTAAAAATAATCTGTTGTATCGCCTGTTGTAGCATAAAAATCTTCCGAATCATAGGACAAAACATAGTCATATCCAAATGCTGCTTTTGTCTGCTCTTCATTCATTGTTTCATAAACAGAATTGAAAATAATCATATTATATCTCGGGCCATATCCTGAGTGAATATCTACATGAATCAAATTCTGATATTCTCCTTCCAGGCACTGTTTAAATATGTTTTTCAAATAAGCGGTTGAAGCTTCATCACCGTTTCCGCCGTAATACACGCCCTGTTCATATTCATACTGTCCATTTAATAATGCATCAGATATGGTATCGGCACCGGTAAAAATTGCTTCTTTTACTAATTTCCCGTAAAAACCAACTTCATTCCAGAATGCATTTCTCATCTTGCCTTTTGGACCAAGGAACTTTTCTACCGTTGGATATAATTCATTGGTTGCCAAATCAAAGCTAGACCAGTCAAGAATGAAATTTCGGTTTAAATCCACGTTATTTTCATTATAACGACGCATATATTTCATTCCATACGGATTCACGTTTGCAACAACTAACACACCTGTTGTTTCTTTGTCTAATGTCGGATATGTTTCTTCAAAGAATACGTCAAGCATAACTGCGCCGATATAGCCTTCAATTCCGTGAACGCCTGTAGTAAGGATAATTAAATTCTCCTTTTCGCCGGTACTCGGTACATAAAAAGTATCCACATACAAATCATCATCCGCATTAATCGCGTAACTTTCTGATTGGACATCTACACCTTCTGCTTTTAATGTATCAATTCTGCTTTGAATTCTTGCTCTTACTTCATCATACGTTGTACAAAAACTTTCACTATACGCATATTCCTTTGCAACCTTTGGCTGTTTTGCTGCCCAAAGAATAAGATACGGACATAAAAATGTAAGAACCAATAGAATTCCAACAATAATACAACATCTGCGAATTAATTTTTTATTCATATCTAACACCTCCGTTTGCCCACATTTTAACATTCTTCCTCTTCTTATGCAACAATTTCAAACAAACGGTGAAATCTGTGTTAAATCGTTGAAAAGTCAGATAATTTGGTGTAGTATATTTTAAAATAGTGTAAAAATGCATATATGAGGAGAATTTATGAACTTAGAAAAATTTAAAATTCAGATCTGTGATGATTCCATTTTAGCACGTAAGCAGGTAAAAGATGTTTTAATGGAACACGGTTGTACATCCATCATTGAATCAAAAGATGGTGAGCAAACCGTTGAATTATACAAATCAGAAAAACCGGATTTAGTTTTTATGGACATTGTAATGCCAAAGATGGACGGTGTTGAAGCAGTTCGTCAAATCATTGAATACAATCCTTCTGCAAAAATCATTATGCTCTCTTCTGTGGGTACCCGCGGACAAATCAAAGCTGCGATTGATGCAGGTGCTAAGGATTTTATCCAAAAACCATTTAAAACGGAACGCATTTTAGATATTTTAAATCTCAATTTGTCATAAATTATTTTACAGAAAGCAGGTATTCTATGTTTACTCAATTATTTGGTAACTTTTTACTTCAGAAATGTATCGTAAATACAGAGCAATTAATTGAAGCAATTAAATCAAGTTCTGATGCTCATATTAAAATCGGCTCCTTAGCTATTCACAGCGGATATATGACACCGGAACAAGTTGAACGCGTTTATATTTGCCAAACACATGAAGATGCACTTTTTGGCCAAATTGCAATTCGTGAGGGATATCTTACAGAAGAACAGTTGGATGATATTCTTCGCCAACAGACACCAAGTTACTTAAAGGTTGGTAATGCTTTGGTTGAACAAGACATTATCACTGCTTCCCAACTTGATGATTTGATTCACGAATACCAGACAGAATATAAAATTCGTACACTGGATCATCACAACGAAAGAAGGGATGAAGTTCATCACTTAGTAAACTCTTTCTGTTCATTTACTTGCATCACAGATGACGATAATTTGGTGGCGTATTTGAATTTGTTGTTTAACAATCTTATTCGTTTTATCGGTTCTGATTTTACACCATTAAATGTTGTTCCGATGACGGATTATCATACAATTTGTTCTGCAACACAGAAAATCGAAGGTTCTATTAACATCAGTACTGCTATCGATTTAGACGAACGTACCGGAAAAGTTTTTGCTTCCCGTTATGCCGGCGAGGATTTTCCTGAATACGATGAATATTGCCAGGCTTCCTTAGAAGATTTCTTAAATCTTCACAACGGATTGTTCCTTGTAAATATGTCTAATTTGTATGATATTGAATTAACATTAACTCCTCCGGAAAATACTTCTGATCAGTTGTATACCCCTTCCGGCGACACCTATTTCTTACCGATTATTTTCACATTCGGTACTGTAAACTTCTTATTTACGATTTAAACTATGTTAACTGGTGTATATTTAGCAAAGAAAAAAGACGGTACTTTATATTACCGTTCCAACATTACATATAAGAATAAACATATCAGCCTTGGCAGCTTTTCTTCTGAAGAATTAGCTGCCGATGCTTATTTAGATGCACTTCGAATTTTACGCGAAACATCCTTGACTCCGGAATCCGACTATAACGGATATGTACTCTCCTTTCAAAAGATTATTTCCCTTTTGAATTTCAGAGACAATGGTATTTATATGAAAACACCAATCTATATCCGCAATAAATACTTTCAATATTTTTTAAGTGCAAACAAAGATTTGAAATTTGATATGGAAGACCTGTTCTATTACAGCACCAGAACTATCAATCAGCGTGGCAATCATTTGTTTGTCGCAGACTACGGAATGCAAGTTTCTCTTAGCTCCCGCTATGGAATAAAAAATTATGCAGTCCTTGGAAAAGATTATCGCTTTATTAACGGCGATGAAGGTGATTATCGTAGTTCAAACCTGTTAATTTACACAAAATATCATGGTGTTAGTATCGTTATGAAGGATTCCAGGGAAAAATATCGTGCTAAAATTCATATAAAAGGCGATTGGGTCCTGGGAATATATGATCAGGAAGCCACTGCTGCAATTGCTTATAACAAAGCAGTAGACATGGCAAAGAAAGCCGGAATTAACAAGAACTTTCCGATTAATTTTATTGAAGAATATAGCTCTAAGAAATATGCGGATGAATATATTAAAGTTACGATATCCGATAAGTATTTGAAGTATTTGGAAGAATTCTAAATGAGTATATTTTAAAAAACAAAACTCCTTGTCTTGAGACGTATCTACGTCAAAATGACAAGGAGTTTATTTATTATTTAATAAAATATATCAATCAAAAACTTAATCCTCAACATTAAACTGACAAGCCGGTTTCTTAAAGAAGTCAACCTTCGGCTCTAAGAATTTGAGTTTGTGATTCTTCGGTTCCTCAACAATTGCTTCTAATGATTCAAAGATATAATTCCAATTAAAGATTCTGTCATCTACATTTAAGTATTCCTGAACCATTTCACAGCCTGTAGGCGCAATCGGATGAACAAGCGCTGTAATAGCTTTTACACCGTAGAAACAGTCAACGAGAATCTGTCTTCTTAATTCATCATTGTTATCTTTTTCAGCGGTCTTGATGTTATTTACCCAGTGTTTATTAACTTCACGGATTAAAGTATCAAGTACATATGTCACACGATGGAATTCATGGTTATACATATGTCTTTCGTATTCAAGAATAGACTCTTCTACAATCTTTTTAATCTTTTCACTAACTTCACCGGTTGGTAAAATTCCATCGTAATACTGCTGTGTTGAGTAAAAACAGCTACGAACCAGACGATTAAATACGTTTGTTAAAAGATTGCCTTCTTTTAATACCGGATCCACTCCTTCTCTTTCTTCTTCCGGCAAATAAATCTGTGGTTTAAAACCAACGCTCTTAGAAGAAAGTCCTAGGCTTAAGAAGTGCATTCTCAACTGTTCAGCGGAATAGTACTCTAATAAATCAGCTGCCATTGGTGGTTTAATAGCACCGCTGCTACTTGCTTTTTTATCCATAAATAAAATATGGTTGTTTGCAACGATATGCGGTAACACGATGGTTTCCATATTTACAGGCTCGCCTTTTTTATGATTTAAGCCAACAAACATACCCATTTCAGCAAGTCCGTAGAAATAGATATTGTCCTGTCCGATAAACTGGTAAACGCATGCTTCATCGTCTTCCCACCATTTTTTCCATTCATCTTCCGGAAGCCCTTTATTTTCCAGGTAAGTTCTGGTAAAGGAAATCGGAGCCCACAAAGATTCCGGCCATACCCAGAATGTCAAATCGTTGATGCCGTCTCTTTCCGGTACTTTTACGCCCCAGTCAATGTTTCCTGATAAACGGAACGGAACTAATGTCTTACCGGTTCTATAATGTATTTCCTGACCATCCAACACTTCTCTTGCTTTATCTCTTAAAGATAAGTTCTTAAAGATAAATGTAACAGATGGTTTCTTTTCCTCATCAATGGTTTCATGCTCCGGCAACATTTTCTCCAAAGCTTCCATGTCATCAATCTGTTTCTTCTGAACGTAAATGCATGGCTCTTTTAAGAATTCTTCCATTGCGCGAATCTCATATTTACGGGTATTTGTTGTAGTGGATAAAAACTGCATGCGTTCTTTTAACATATCCATACAGTCATCTAAATCAAAATACCAGTTTGTAACATGTTTAATTTCAGGTCTCACACCGGATAATGTACTGATTGGGTCAATTAATTCATCCGGAGAATACTGGTGTCCTAAATCACATTCGTCCGCATAACCTTTTTCAGAGGTACATCCCTCAATCGGACATTTACCGATAACCTGACGTCCGTTGATAAATACTTTTTTCACAGGATCAAAAAACTGTGGTGTTGACATTTTCTGTAAATAACCGTTTTCATACAAACGATTAAATACTTCTTCCGAAACCTTCTCATGCATTTTTCCGGTTGCGCCAAATGCAGATGCACCGAATAAGTTTAAACTGATTTCATAATCAGCCAGAGTCTTTTTCTGGTCTTCATGATTTCCCATAACATATTCTTCCATGGTTCCGGAAAAACCTTCTTCTACTTTTTTTCTATAGTTCTCAACAATCGGGGAACCATAGCAGTCGGTTCCGGATACAAAAATAACATTATCCTTACCGATTCTGTCTCTTAAAAATCTTGCAAATGTATCTGCATGAACGAACATTCCTCCAACATGACCAAAATGAAGTGTCTTATTGCCATATGGCATACCGCCGGTGATAATTGCTCTTTTCGGAAATACCGGGCGTTCGTCATTTCTAATTCGTTTGTTTACCATTTTTTAAACTCCTTATTATCTATAATTTATCTTCCAGTAAAAATGCATTCATAAAGATTTCCATACTCTTTTTTGAGCCGGTGGAAATTCGTAATTGATCTTTCAGCAACGGATTTCCAAATGTTTTTACTAATATTTTATGGTTTTGTACCAACTTCTTTGAAAGCTCCATCGGATTAGTATGTGGCTTTACAAAAAAGAAATTACCTTTGCCTTGAGTGGTTTCATAACCATGTTCCTGCAATGTTTTGATGCAAAATGCTTTTCCCTCTTTTTCATCCGCAATCAACTGTTCTTCAATCTCCGGATGTTCGAGTAAACGTTCCCCAAACAGTAAAGCAATTGCATTCACATCGAAGGTTAACTTACAATTTTTCACATAAGAAATAATGTCTTTGTGACCAATCATAACTCCTAGTCTTACCGCTGCGATAGAAAACAGTTTTGAAAAAGTTCTTAAAATAACAACATTGTCATATTGTCTAACCTTATCCAAGAAGGAATTTTCATAAAAATAGTGATAAGCTTCATCAATAATAACAATCGCTCCGACCGCTTTTGCTTTTTCAATAACTTTGGTTGCTTCCTCATCGGAAAAAGCATCCCCAACCGGATTGTTCGGATTTAACAAAACAACAATACGAGTATCCTTATCAATAGCAGAAACAATGTCATTTACATCAATCGTTAAATCGTCCTTGTACGATACCGGTTCATGCTTCAGTCCTAAGATTTTACAATTCACCCAGTACATCTCAAAACTTGGGGCAACCGTAACTACTTTTTTCCCCCGCTCACCGAAGGTTTGAAGCAAATAACGGATGCCTTGGTCGGACCCGTTCGTTGCCAAAACGTTGTCGTATTCCATCCCAACATAGTTTGCATATTTATTTAAAAAGCGATCCGGCTCCGGATAAATCGATAAGAATTGGGGTGTAATCTCTTTTAACACCTCATCCACGAATGTCTGTGGTAACCCTTCCGGATTTTCATTCATATCGTAACGTTTATAATCATATCGATTCTGTTCCGGGAAAACCCTTTGGGTATTCTTTATGTGTTCATCTACATAATACATTTATTTTTCCTCTTTACTCAGACTATTTTGCCTGATTTAAAATATCTACAATTGCCAAAGATTCTTCTCTGAATAATCTGGTACACTCATTACGCTTATCGCGAAGCATAATCAATAATTCCTGTAAAATATATCGGAAACCGGTACCTTCAAAGTTGTAACTATATTTTTTCACGAATTTCTCATTATAATACTTCACTTCAAAATATCCGGTGTTCCACCAATCGTTCTTTACAATCACAGTAGCATTTTCGCCTACAATGACAAGTTCATCGTCCAGTTCTACCCCCACACCGATTTCCAAATTGCCGACTGCCTGACCATTGTTGAAATAATAATTCGTGTACTTAATATTTCCATCTTTATCCGTCACACACTTTTTAACAACATTTTCCATCTTCGTTCCAAGTGTCTTAACAATCATGGTGATTCCTAATGTTTCCATGTCGGAATAATTCAAATGACCTTCTACACTATCCTGAGAAATCGAGCAATGAATGCTGCATACATTCCCTAAAATATCGCTGTGAACCATCCACATAAGTTGTGTAAAAGCTCTTAAATAAACAGTGGTAATATTCTCAATCAAGGCTAAACCTTTCTCTTTTGCCAGCTGTTGAAGCTCGTTTAATTTATCGGAATCCATAACAATCGGAGCCGTTACAATCACGTGTTTTCCGGCGTTTAAAGCTTTTCTTACATAACCTTCTCTTTTTTCCGATTCAGTGGAGACAATTACGATGCTTAAACCTTTCGTAAACTCTTCAAAGTTTGTGTGATATCGGTCAATGCGATAATTCTCACAAAACCGTTTCCCCAGTTCTTCATCTTCAACAAAAATGTTCTCAACATGAAGTCCGCTCACATATTGAACTTCTTTCGTATATCCGTAATCACTTTCCTGATCGGTCACAATACCAATCTTAAAAATATTATCCTGTTCTTCACGAATCTGGGTGCTGGAAATATTTTTGGTGCGCTCTAAATAAACCACTTCGCAATAATCTCTTAAGTGATCATATTTGCCTTTCCAGTCATCACCAATGACAAAAACATCAATATCATACTTAATAATATCACGAATCTTCTGGCCCAAATATTCTTCAATAATAACTTCATCAACCAGACCGGTCTTCATAACATTTTCAATACGAGTCGTCAAGGAATCCTTAACTGCAAGTTTCCCACGTTCAATGTCATAACTTTCACTGGTCACACCTACAATCAAATAATCGCCCTGCTCTTTTGCTCTTTTTATGATGTTATAATGCCCCAGATGGAACAAGTCAAAAGTTCCGTAAGTGATTACTTTACGCATAATCTGCCTCCAATAAAATGCCTATTATCCCTTATAGTCATATTCTGTTATATTATAACACTATGTTGCTTTTATTTCCATCTTTTTTACGCAAAATAACAGAAATATAATACACGATTTAAAGCATTTGTTTTAAAAGCAAACTGCCGCAAAGCTGTTTTACAACTTGTGTCATAAAACACTCTGCGGCAGCTATGGTCAAATCATTTTTATACAACTAAATCAACATGTTGCAAGGTTCCCACTTCACCGGATTCCTTTAAATAAACTCCTGTTTTTTGAATGATTCCGTTGGTTTTATTGGATGCATCTTTTAAATGAAACTGTGTATCGGCGCTTCCTAAATACATGGCGCCCACATTCGCTTCTTTTAAACTAATAAGTCTGTCCTTTCCATTTTCATCTTTTGTCCAAACTTTTAAATGTTTGAAAACATCATCTGCCTCATCAATCCAACCATTTCCATCCTTATCATACACAGATAAATCTTTAAATCCATCTCCGGATTTTGTACCAAACAGCTCGTTACCGTCATTGATGATTCCATCACCGTTTTTATCAAGGGCTATAAAACCGCTTCCCTCTCCTGCAAAAGAAATTTCTTCCTTGTCTCCATCTGCATCCAAGTCAAACGTAAACTTTTGATCCGTAACGCTTGCTCTATTGTCACCAAGGTTGATAACAAGAGGATCGGTGACGAGATATTCTTCCATCGTAAAGGAACTGGATTGTTCTACAAATGCTCTGGACATGGACATTTCAACATTAAAGTCAATCACTCTGCCATCTGCTGTCATTGCAGTTCCAACCGCCTTGTAAGAAGTATACTCACTTTCTGTAACCACAGAATCGGTTGCTGTAATTTTGGTCCACCAGGTTCCTCCGCCATTTGTTTGGCCAACGCCATTTGTCGTTAAATCAATGGCCGTTACGGATGCAGCACTCATAGATGCAAAAGACAGTTCAAAATTAGAGTTTGCGGATGCAAAAATATTTCCCATATTACTGCTTAGTTTTAAGGAATTACTTTCAGCTGACTGCATCTGCTTTAACTCAAATTCAACACGCTTAAAATCACCCTTTCTTGCTTTGTTTAACACCTTTAGCATGTGGCGAAGCATCTGAATCTCCCCATCTTCTTCAGGACCTTTTACCTTGCATTCTTCCGCCTTTTTGGCGCGTTGTTCCTTCATGGATTTTAGCATGTTCTGCATTTGTCTGCGATTATCCTGCATTGCTTTTTCACGCTCTTCTTCCCTCTTATTCACATGTTCCTTAATTTGGGTAAGATAAGACTTCCCTTCGTCTGTTAATTGAAGGGTTGCAGCTTCATCAGATCTTAAATCCACGGAAATCGACTGATGGCTGACATAAGACTTATAGGTACGTTCAGAAGACATACCCACAGTACTGGAATTGATAATCATAATTAAGACTCCTTTCTTAACAAATGATATTTGACAACCTCACCTTCCTTGGCAAGGAATAACATTATGTTATTAACATATATATCGGCTGTTTTTTTTCCAAACATAAGAAAAAGGCTTCTCTTTTTTTAAGAAAAGCCTTGTAAATCTTCTATCTTTTAAAAATGGATATAAAAAGCTGGCAAATCATATACCATTCGTCAGAAAAAGTGTTATAACCCACGCATCCACTCTTCTTTTAACAATTTTTTCCCTGCAAGAGCATTATCAATTTGATGTAAAAGATATGCCTTATCCTGATTAAGGGTTCCTTTTAATGGCAAATAGTTCGATGCATGATTTGCTCGAAATACACACCCAGGACAATCGCAATTTTCCAGAATTAAGCGAATTTCCTTTAGCATCTCATCTGCATTTAACAAATAAAATTCTCCCTTTTTGTGCTGTTCATACAGCGGTGTTCCCGGTTCCAGCAATAATGTCAAAAGTCCAATATACGCCGGTTTCATTTCACTTAATACCCGTCCGGTTTCAATTGCATGCTCCTCCATTCGTTCTCTTGCGCCCAAACCGTTGATTGCAGTAACGGAAATGTCAATATCTGCCGCATGAAGTTTTTGGGAAGCCTCAATAATCTGTGCGGATGTTGTACCCTTACAAATTTGTCTCAGGATTTCATCAGACCCAGATTCTAAGCCCATATAGACCATTTGAAGTCCCATTTGACGTAATTGTTTCAATTCTTCATCCGTCTTTAACAACACGCTTTTAGGCGTTGCATAACAGGTTACTCTTTCACATTCCGGAAAAAGTCGGGAAATCTCTGTTAAAATCTTTTTCCAGGCATCCGTTGGAAGAATTAAAGCATCTCCATCTGCAACAAAAATTCGTTTTACAAAAGAATAAAGCTGTCTGCCCCTCCGGAAATCTTCCAGTATTTCTTCGATTGGGCGTATCCTAAAATGTTTTGCTTTGTACATAGAACAAAACGTACAAGTGTTATTGCTACAACCGATGGTTGCCTGTACAATTAACGAATACGCCTCACTTGGCGGTCTGAATAATGCTCCTTCGTATCGAATCATAGATTCTCCGTTTCCTTTGGAATGTTTAATTCATTATTTGGTACAATTGACCCTTCTTTCATTTGATATTCCGTATCATCTTGAATCATTTCTAACATAACATCTGCAATCTTAGGGTCGAATTGTGTTCCTTTTCCCTTTTTAATTTCACTGCTTATCACTTCCTGAGGCAATGCCCTACGATAACTACGATTACTTGCCATTGCATCATAAGTATCTACAACACCAATAATTCTGGCAACTTCCGGAATCTCTTCACCAACTAATCCTCTTGGATATCCCTGACCGTCAAATCGTTCATGATGGAACAACGCACCATTTGCAATCGTTTTATCTTCATAGATATCTTTTAATATATGGAAACCGGTTACCGGATGAACTTTGATTTGTTCATATTCATCCTCTGTTAAATCTTCTGATTTATTAATAACTTCTTCCGGAACACGGATTTTTCCTACGTCATGTAAAAGTGCAGCATAATAGATTTTTTCCTGTTCGTCCTCTGATTTTTTCAAACGTTTTGCCACTTCTTTTGCATAATCAGCAACACGGATTGAATGGCCATTCGTATAACGGTCTTTTGCATCAATGGTTCGAACAAGGGCCTGAATAACATGACGGTTCATTTCATCTATTTTACGCTTGCTTTCTCTCTCTAATTTTGCGGAATGCTCGATTTTGCGGAATGTATAAATATAGAAAAAGATAATACAAAGGGAAATTAATACACCGATTATAATATTTCTTGATAAAGTTGCATTAACATCACCATACAACTTTGCGTTTTCAATAATCATTACAACATTCCAATTTTCTAAGACGGAATTGGAAAACACAGTGTAGGTTTCGTTATCGATTTCAACTTCAAAGCAAGTTTCATCTGCTTGATATACTTGTTGTATAATTGGTTTCATATCCGGATCATCAAAATAATTTTTCCCTTTTTCATTCACATCATTATGTGCAACTACCAAACCATTTCCATCAATAACAAATCCATATCCACGACCATGCAAACAGATATTCTCGGTAATGTTTTGAATTTCATCTAGTGTGATATCAAGGGAAATTACACTTTTTCCATCCGGAAACAACTTACTGATTGACATCATAATTGTTCCTGTCTGAGCATCCAAATACGGAGAAACCAAAGCCGGTTCCCCTTTTGCTTCTTTTGCAACAATATACCATTCTCTTTTTGTCGGGACAAAATCATCACCCGGAATCCAACCCAGTCCATCCAGATAATCGTCATAAAAATATCCGTAAATTCCGGTAAAATCACTGTCTACTTCAACTTTATATCGATCCGTTTTATAACGTAAAAACTTTTCAACGTCTTCCTTTTTCGCGCCATCGTTCATCATATATTCCAAGGTTGCTGAAGTCGTTTCCACAACATTCATACCGGTAGACAAATGACCCTCTAACTGTTCTGTAACTTGAGCCAAGCTGCCTGCTCCAATATCTTCCATATTTTTCGTTGCATTAGACTTAAAGGTTGAATAATTAAATGTGATCATAATAACAAGTGCCGCGATTGTAACAACAATTGTCATAATATGAAATCTGTCATTCCATTTTTTAAACATAACAAGCCCCTTTATCTTTTGAATTTCATTAAGCAGAGGGATTATACACCTTTTTTCACATTTTGTCCACACTTCGAACACAAATTCCATTCAAATATTGTTATGAACGGCTATAAACACTTATATCGGACACTTCCATTCCCTTAACCAGTGCTTATGAACCTTATAATCCGGAAGTATTTGTTCTACACTGTTCCAAAATTCTTTGCCATGGTTCATATGCAACAAATGACATAACTCATGAACGACAACATAATCAATAACCTCCGGTGTTGCAGGCAACAGACGATAATTAAAATTTAAATTTCCTTTACTGCTGCAGCTTCCCCATCTCGTGTGTTGTCCACGGATAGCTATCCGATTCACCGGTTTTCCGATTTGCGGTGCAAAATAATTTACTCGTTTTGTAAAAATTTCTCGTGCTTTTTTCCGATACCATTGCTCCAACAGTTCATTTACAATCTCTTTATTGTGTTTTGGAGCATATACCAAAAACTTATCCTGACAAAACATGATACAAGACCGATTCGCTTTAACGTATTCAATCGGATATTCTTTACCTAAAAACCAGGCCGTTTTAGGCCTGGTTAATGATGCAAAAATTGACATTTAAAAATCCTCAAAAAGTCAAAACTATAAAAGTCTTAGATTAATTTAAAACTTCCTCAAATGTTTCTTTCACTTTTTCCAAACGTCCTTCTTTAAACGGACTTTCCAAACCATAGTTTTCTGCAAATTCTATGATAAAAGTATCCTGGCTGTAGAGGCATTCTTCATACAATGCAAGTCCTTTTCCTTCTTCCTCTAATTCCAACTGATAAAATTGCATTGCAAGGTCATTACTAACAACATAACTAATCATATAAAGCGGATAAATAAAAATATGAGGTACATTGATAATTTCCCGCTTATCCCACGCTCTGGCATCAAAACCAAATTCTGTTGCTATTTCTTCATACAAAGCAAACAAATTATCTACGGTCAGTTCTTCTTCCGATAGTTGATATGCTTTGTGTTCAAACAATGCATAAACACCGGTTTCCACATAGGTGCACAAGCTGTTTGCCATCTTATATTTTACAAGATTATCTACATCCTCTACATAGCACAAACTCAAATATTCAAATGCCTGAGAATGAATTTCAGCCACATCAATCCCGGCACCGCTTCCACCGCATACATAATCATTCATGAAATGTCCAAATTCGTGTGCAAATGTTAATTTGTCCCCTTGGTAAGAATACGGACACATAAAAATAAACGGTTGCGCATAATCCGGCAAATAAACTTCATAAGAAATATCATATTTGTTCTGATTATATGTGATGTCGTAAAGTTTTCCTTCCGCCAATGCATTATATCCATACTGATACAATTCACCCATTGCATCTGTACTTTGTTTTAAATACTCTAATGTGGCAGCCTCACTGCAATAATTAGAAACCAATTTCCAGATATTCATATTACATAATGCAGCATAATCATCTTTAAAGGTTGTACCGATTTCTTCCAAATATTTTTCAACATCTTTTGGTGAGTAGTCTCGGTAATATTCATTTACATAAGAGTATTCCAAGTAACTGTCGTAACCTACATACGCAGCAATTTCCTGACGCAGCTTAATAATATCAATATAAAGTTCCATGTAGCGATTTGCATACGCATCATAATATGCATCTTCATAATAAGTGGATGCAGATGACTCTTCAACCAAAGCATAGTATCTTTCTAAAAGTTCTGCTTCACGCTCCATAAGTGCTACATATTCATCATCGATAAATGTATCATCTTCATAGAATGTAAAAAAGCCTTCTCCGAAATATTCTTCGGTTTCTAATTGTGCACGATAATCGGAATCAGCCAAAGCACAGTATAATTCATTTAAAAACTGATCAACCGCCACCGCTTGACTTACACAGAAATTATATTCTTCCTGCCAATAGGTATCTGTTACATCTCCACAATACTTGATATAGGAAAGATTATACTGAGTATAAAAGGAATTATAAACATTAATACATTCAATAATCGCCTGTTCAACCGCACCAAATGCATCCTCTCGTAATGTAGATTCCATAGCACGCTCAAATACCTTTTGAATCGCTTCAATATCAGGACGCGTATATTCCATACTTTCGTATGGTATAATTTCATGTCCCATAATCGGATCAACATTTGCATATTGCGGAAGAAATGGTTCACATCCGCTAAATAACATTACCAGCACAAGAATAAGTGCTAAAATCCTACACTTTTGCATTTTCATATTTTTCCTCCAAGTACGCAAATTTTATATTTCGTCATTCACTCTTTTTTTTTATCAAACGACAAATGACAATCACTCCCGTTATCACAACACATATACTAGTCACAATAATCGCAACTTTTTCAAACTTGTTGTCTTTATCATGATTACCGGAATCATTTTTATCATCTGCTTCATCTATTAATGGTTCATCCTCTTCCTGTTCTTTATCATCCGTTACATCATCATTTGATTCTGTATCTTCTACATCTTCTTCGACAGAATCTTTCGTTTCTTCTTCCTCAGTAGAACCATCTGTTTCAGTATCTTCAATATCCTCTTCTGTATCGGAATCCTCTATATCCTCAGAATCTTCTTCGCTACCGTTTCCTCCCTCAATTTCGGAGCCACTAGGAATTTCCGGTGTTTCGCCTGACGGGACATCATTTAAACCGGTGTAATAGGAAGATGAAGCAATCGGTAGGCTTGTATCATTTGCTCTGTAATTGGTCCCAAACAAAAACCACTGATACCAAATATAACTCTCCTGATCTCCCCATGTTGCATCTACCCAATATAACTGTCCATCCAAACGAACTGCATTCCATGCATGGTCCGGTCCGACTGCAATGTAGGATTCAATCCCTAATTCTTCCATAATCAGCTGAAATGCCATTGCGTAACCTTCACATACGGTATACTTTTCTATCAAGGCACTGTATACCGAATGATTTTCCAAAGAATGGTCATAACGAATATTATTACATAACCAATCATATGCACCTTTTATTTGTTCATATGTACTTTTTCCTCTAAGTGTATCTGCAACACTTTTAGCAACTTTTCTGGATTCCTCGATTCCCTCTTTATTATCCAAATGAAGATATGCCCTAATTTCAAGAGCTCCATCAAAATCAGAATCAAAAAATATCTCCGTTTTCAATTGATACTCTCGAAAACTTTTTGTTGCATTATATTCGATTGCATCTTGTCTGCTGTTAAAATATCCTAAAATATCAGCATCTCCCTGATATCCTAAAAAAAATTCATCTTCACTACAGCCTTGATCAAACCATTTATCTATATAGGCCATTGCTGCTTCTTCGGATGTGGTATAAAAGCCTCCGCATCCGGCATAAAATTCTTCAAGCGTATAGTATGCATTACCATCGTAAAAATAAACCTTGGTCCCATCTTCAATTGAGGTAATTACTCTGCAATTCGAGCCATATTCGGATGCTAATTTTAAAACATATTCATCTTTGCTTAAAAATTCACCCTCATAATACCAAACATAGGAACCATCAGAAAGCATAGTTCCGCCAGTTGCATTATTAACTTGCACATAATATGTGATTGCTTCAATTTCAGAATCAAAAATCTGATTTGCCCCATACCACACTATAGTGCCATCGTCTTTTACATATAGGATTCCAAAATCAGAATACCACCAATCCTGAACAACCTCGCTCCAGTATTCTTCCTCTGTAATCTCTTCCCCGTCTCGGTAATAATATGTTTCTCCGTCAATAATAACTTTATAAACCTCAGCATGACATACTTCCGGTTTAATCATTACAGATAAAAACATACATGCCAATACTAAAAACAATCTTGCAATAATCTTTTTCATCTTCATGCAAATCTCCTTGTAACCATTCTTTATATAAAGAAATATAAATATTCTTTATATAAGATAGATACATTCAAAAGAAGAATGGTTTTAGTTTTAGTTTTAGCTTTCATTATCATTCTACATTTTTCCGAATAATAAAACAACTACTTTATGCCATTCCAAACCACAAAATCATTTATAAAATCAATATATAATATTTTTTTAATATCCTCGCCGCTTAATTAGATGAATATCCATCATTTTTCCTTCGTTTTCTACCCATATAGGCACTTTGAAGTACTTATGGTAAGAACATGTCTTAAAATTGTGAAAAAAGATATAACAATCAAAACAAACTAATCAATAAAAAACACAATAATATACAAAGTAAGGCGCTTGAATTATCAAGCGCCATTTTATTGTATAGCTATACAAGAAAAACCACCGGTTACAGTCCGGTGGTTTTATAAGCTTTTATTTATAAATGACCATATTGTCTAAAGCATCCTCGATTGACAAATATGAGACATATCCATTCGGGCAATTTTTATCTAGCCATTCAAGTGCTTCTTCTTCTGATAATACCACATTATCAATTTTGTATTCAGTATTAACGCACGCACCATCTCGTATAAAATAAGTACGTTCATACTTTGCAACTAATTTTAAATTGGTATTATCTAAAGTGTAAAACTCTCTGACATCTACTTTATAATCACCTCTAACATCAGTATATGAAAAGACAATATTACCATTCTCATGCACATTTACAGTCTGATAATTACAAGACTCCAAAAGAACTTTACCATCTGCTATATAATGACCTACTGCCTCTTTTTCCGAAATATAGCAGTATACCAAACTAACTGTATCCTCTTTCTCTAACAATGCAAGTAAGCATGGGTACTCTTCATCATCGGTCTTAAATGCCATCATTGAATTAATATTATTATCGTAAAATTTGTTACCTAAGCAACTTTTATAAGCAGATTTTACACCATTTATCATACTACTAAAACTCTCCGTTCCAGTCAAAAGATACTCTGCTGCTTCATCTATATTTGAGAACGAATCTTTTATTATATAGAAATCATCACTATTACCATAACTATTCATTTGCGCCTCCAACTCTGTTTGAGTCACATCTGTTCTTACCTCTGCCTCAAAGTAATTCTTGTCATATGTCTTAATAATAGCATCGTTACGTTCTATCACACAACATATTTCCAAACAATCATCTGTAACTCTTCCGTACATAACAGTTCCCTCTGGACTTTCATTCTCACTAAGTCTAAATATTTTGGTCTTATCGTTATAATATACAGTACTACCATTGATTAATCTGCTATCATTCGGTTGATTTACATTAATGACTCCTAAAGTTGGACTGTAAATATATAAAGTACAGAAATTTGAGCCGTATCCATATTTTATAAGAGCAGGATAATATCCATCACCTAAATAAACTAAGTTAATGGAATAAAATGAATCTTGATTATTCTTATGGCTGGCAATATAATTTTTATATGCATTAACAGCTTCGTTAAGGCATTGCTCTTTCTTGTTAGCCTCGGTTTCTTCCTTATCAATTGTCTCATCTTCTGAGTCATCTTCTGTACTATCTTCAGATCCATCGTCTGTACTATCTTGTGAATCATCTACCATATCATCTTCCGTATCTTGTTCACCGGAGTCGCCATTTGGATGTTCACTCGTGCCTTCATCCGTTTGATTATTTGCTTCCTCGTTAGTTGAATTATTATTTCCTTCAGTATTATCTACATTGGAATTACCGCAACCAACAAGCAACCCAAGTACCATGCAGAAACATAGTATAAAACTTAATAATTTCTTTTTCATCATTAACTTTCTCCTATCTCGTTGTAAAAATATAATGCAACACCTTTTTGTGTTACTTTTTAAATTATAACCATTTTCAGCAATATTTTCAACATCTATTACTGATATTATCATCTACATACTATTTCTGAAAGTAGTTACAATTATTTTGATTAACACGGAAAGGGGATATATAGATTGATTGAAGATAAAGTTATCGAGCGAATCAATGAATTGATGACTTATAACCATTGGACACCTTATAAACTAGCAAAAGAATCAAACATTGCGTACTCAAGTTTAAATAATCTTTTGAAAAAAAAGAACTGTCCTACAGTACCCACTTTAGAGAAAATTTGTATGGGATTTAAAATTAGCATTGCTGATTTCTTTGACTACGACACTAATCCTTTGCGAAATCCCAGCCTCTCTGACGAAGAACAAGCCCTCATTAACAACTACAGATTTTTAAACGCTAAAGAAAAAGAGGTACTTCATGTATGCTTACAAGGATTGTGTAAAAAATAAGCCTTTACTCTGTGTGTACGGAGTAAAGGCTTGCTTTTTGTATGTAAATCATTTCTTGGCTATTTCTTTTACGACACGGTCAAAATCCGATATAATAGGCTGTGTTTTATTAAATATTTCATATTCTGCATACGCCTTTTCTTGTGCCTGTATATGTGAAATACGCCCATTATCCTTTAATATATCGTATTTTCTAAACTCTAAAAATGCGTTTATACTATCTGCAAATTCTTGCATTGTAAACACATTTTCACGTTCAATCAAATCTTCAATATAATCAAAATATCCAGTTACTGCACGCTCAAGCTGTCTGATTTCCTTTTCATTCAAATAGTTCTTAGCAATCGGTGTGTCCGACTTCAAAATACGTCCATCCGGAGCATTCTTCCATGTTGTTAATCCCATATGCTCTTTTGTATGGTCTGCTGAATCATACACAATTTCTGCTACTGTCTTTCCGGTAATCGCAAAATGAAACTTATTATGTACCATCGCATAGAATCTATATGTAATTTCTGAATCTCTGCTATAGTCGATACTGCATTCAGCAAAAATATCTGTAATCTGTTGCCAGATTCTTCGTTCACTTGCACGGATGGAGCGAACTCTTTCAAGCAACTCTCTGAAATAATCTTTTCCAAAGGTTGTTTTGGCAAGTTTTAATCGTTCATCATCCATGACAAATCCTTTTGTCATATATTCTTTCAGAACATTCGTTGCTCAGATACGAAACTGTGTTGCTTGTATAGAATTAACTCTGTAACCTACGGAAATGATAGCATCCAAATTATAATAATTCGTTGGAGAAATTTGTGTTTTTCCTGGTATAGCACCATGTTGAGTGGTTATTTCCATTTTGGAAACAACCACTTCTTCATTCAATTCACCTTGTTCAAAAATATTTTTTAAATGCTTGCTAATCGCAGGGGTTTGTACTCCAAATAACTCTGCCATTGCTTTCTGCCTAATCCAAATAGATTCATCTTTTATAATCGCACTAACTGTTACTGAATCGTCTTCTGTACGATAAAGTATCATTTCCATCTGTTTTGTAACATCATTTTTCATAAATTTCCTCGTTTTGATAATTTATAATTCAAAATATTGTTGCAAAAGTGAATCGAGTAAAGTTTGTGATTTATCTAGGGATTTCTGTATCTTATCAAATTTTACTGTTATTTAATTATATCACTTCTCATATTCCAAGAATAGAAAAATCCTCTAAAACAAAAAAATAGACAGCCACGTTTATTGCTGCCTCTAATGCTAATTGTGTTGCTGATTTTTCTGTTGTCTACCAACTGTCCGCCCTTCTAGTCAATGAAATTATTAAGTTAAATGATGGATGCAAATTTATTTTATATAGAAATAAGTTCGTTAGTCTTTAACTCTTTTCAGTATTATATTTCGCCTTTCAACTTGAACATATGTTCGTTTCATGTTATAATATCTACATATAATTGAACAGAAAGTTGGATGCGATTTTCCGATGTTATATGCCCTCTAGTGTAAAGGAGGGAGGTGATAATTATGACCATAATGGAAGTTCTTACTCTGTTATTAGTCATCTTTGCAATTTTAACTTACATAGATAATCACCATAACAAAAAGAAATAGCATCCCACCGCCAAGTCGAATGCTATTTCATAGTAGTTTTCTTCTGAGGGCAATCGGAAATTTCAATTCCGAGCACCTTTCTAAGTAAATTATATACCAGGGCACTTGAGAAATCAAGTGCCCTTTTTTCTAAAAACATCATTCTTTTATTGTACTAATTAAAACAGATTTTTAATAACATTAGAAATGATCTCCAAATTCTTATCCAAATCGTTCAACACTTCCATTCTATGCCCAACACCTGGATCTATATGGCATAGCACTCCTTGATTATCGCAAACCTTTTGAAGCATCTCTACATCTATATATCTGTCTTTATCTCCAACTGCAACCAGCTTAATATCGTTTTCACTGTGAATGTATGGCAACGTCTCATTAATTGGAGTAAAAAGAATCAGTGTAGCCGGAATATGATATTTCTCTTTTATCTGACATGCAACAACTGTTCCAATGCTCTTTGCTATGAACACAATATCATCGTACTCGTCAAAATTAATCTGAGAAATAATTTTGTCTGCATTTTCTAATAAAACATCAAATTCACACTCTTCATATTTCGGATGACGAATAAACACTTTCTCGTATCCCTGGTCTTCATAATGCTTCGATCCAAAATACAAAACAGGTATCTCATATCCGCGACCGCCCGGAAATGAAATGACTATCTTCTTTCCCATTTTTGACCTATACCTCCTAACAGTACTAATGCATTTATCTTTTTCCTACATTAGTTAATTAACATATTTATTATATCATTTCTCTCTTGCCAAGAAAAGTATAATTATCCTTTCTATTTAAAATACTAATTTGGACATATACAATAATCTATTTTGACTACTGTCCAAAAAAGAGGAATAAATTAGCATTTTTTATCCTGGTTCAATTATTTTCTTTCAGTTGCAGACATTTTGACACAGAATTCTTTCCAGCGCAAACACTTTTATGAAATCAAATGCATTTTTGGACAATACAACATTTAAAAATGTTTATATGTCCAAAATAATTAAAATCTCCTTACGAAGATGACTAATTTGAATATTCTCATGGGGCTTCTAAATAAAAAAAGGCTTTTCAGACACGATAAATGTCTGAAAAGCCCAATTTTCATTTAAAGCTATAAGAAACATGTGATATTTCAAAAAACTAACTTAAAATATCTAATCAAGTTCTAGAACTTCCCAGCCTTAGCTGCTTCTTCGATACTTACAGCAACTGCTACAGTAGCACCTACCATTGGGTTATTACCCATTCCGATAAGTCCCATCATTTCTACATGGGCCGGAACGGAGGAAGAACCTGCGAACTGTGCATCGGAGTGCATTCTTCCCATAGTATCTGTCATACCGTAGGATGCAGGACCTGCAGCCATGTTGTCCGGATGAAGGGTACGGCCTGTACCACCACCGGAAGCTACAGAGAAGTATTTCTTGCCCTGCTCGATACATTCTTTCTTGTATGTTCCTGCTACCGGATGCTGGAATCTGGTTGGGTTGGTGGAGTTACCTGTGATAGATACATCAACACCTTCCTTGTGCATGATTGCAACACCTTCTGTTACATCATCAGAACCATAGCAGTTTACTTTGGAACGAAGTCCTGTAGAATATGCTGTTCTAGCGATTTCTTTTACTTCGCCAGTGAAGTAATCCATCTTTGTTTCAACGTATGTGAAACCGTTAATACGGGAAATAATCTTTGCTGCGTCTTTTCCAAGACCGTTTAAGATAACGCGTAATGGTTTCTGTCTAACTTTGTTCGCTTTTTCAGCGATACCGATAGCACCTTCTGCTGCTGCAAAAGATTCATGTCCTGCTAAAAATGCGAAACATTCTGTCTCTTCTTCTAATAACATTTTTCCAAGGTTACCATGTCCAAGACCTACTTTTCTCTGGTCTGCTACAGAACCCGGAATACAGAAAGCCTGTAAGCCTTCACCGATTGCTGCGGAAGCATCTGCTGCTCGCTTGCAACCTTTTTTAATAGCGATAGCTGCACCTACGATATAAGCCCAGCAAGCATTTTCAAAACAGATTGGCTGAATTGCCTTAACCTGAGCGTATACGTCAAGTCCTGCATCTTTTGTGATTTTTTCAGCTTCCTCGATAGAGGAAATTCCATAGCTGTTTAATACTTCATTAATTTTATCAATACGTCTTTCATATGATTCAAATAAAGCCATTTTTCTTTCCTCCTATTCTTTTCTTGGGTCGATGATCTTAGCAGCGTCAGCTACGCGGCCATATTTACCTTTTGCTTTTTCCCAAGCGGTATTTGGATCATCACCATTTTTAATAAAGTCAGTCATTTTTCCAAGGCTAACGAATTCATAACCGATTATTTCGTTATTTTCATCTAAAGCGATACCTGTTACATATCCTTCAGCCATTTCAAGGTAACGAGGACCTTTCTTTAAGGTTCCGTACATTGTACCAACCTGGGAACGAAGTCCTTTTCCTAAGTCTTCTAAGCCTGCACCGATTGGAAGTCCGTCTTCAGAGAAAGCACTCTGTGTTCTTCCGTATACAATCTGTAAGAAGATTTCACGCATAGCTGTGTTGATAGCGTCACAAACTAAGTCTGTGTTTAATGCTTCTAATAATGTCTTACCCGGTAAGATTTCAGAAGCCATAGCTGCTGAGTGAGTCATACCGGAACATCCGATGGTTTCAACCAATGCTTCCTGGATAATACCTTCCTTAACGTTTAAGGTGAGTTTACAAGCACCCTGCTGTGGTGCGCACCAACCAATACCGTGTGATAAACCGGAAATGTCTTTTACTTCTTTTACGTGTGTCCACTGTCCTTCCTGAGGAATCGGAGCATTTGCATGTCTTGCACCTAATGCTACAGGACACATTAATTCTACTTCATGTGAGTAAATCATATTTTTCTCCTTTCACTTGAAAAGTTAAGTTTTTATCAATCCATACTATTATAACAGTTTTTGCATTTAAGTAAAGGTTATAAACGCTGAAATAGCATGGTTTTTTGTTAAATCTTTGTGGAAATGTCTACAAAAATCAATTCTTTTTCACAACATTTCCTTGGGCTTTAAAAATCGAATCTGAAGCAATCACTCCACGAACGGAAGAAAGCGGATAAATGTTAGTATTTGGCCCGATGACGGTTCCCGGATTTAACACGCTGTTGCATCCCACTTCTACACCATCACCTAACATTGCACCAAATTTCTTTAAGCCTGTTTCAATCTTTTCATTTCCCTCTTTCACTACAACTAAGGTCTTATCCGATTTCACATTGGATGTAATACTTCCTGCGCCCATATGCGCTTTATATCCTAAGATCGAATCGCCCACATAATTATAATGTGGCACCTGAACATTATTAAAAAGAACAACATTTTTCAGTTCCGTCGAATTGCCAACAACCGCCTTTTTTCCAACAATGGCATTGCCACGGATAAAAGCGCAATGGCGAACTTCTGCCTCTTCATCAATAATACAAGGGCCATTAATGTATGCAGTTTCATAAATCTTTGCATTTTTTGCAACCCAGACATTTTCTCCAAGTTGTACATATTTTTCCGGATCCAACGTTGTTCCCAAAGAAATAATATATTCTCCAATCTTTGGCAAAGCTTCCCATGGATAAGTCAACCCGTCAAAAAGTGAAGCCGCAATCGTCTGTTCTAAACTATACAAATTACAAATTTTAGCTGTTTCCATATTCACACTCCTTAATTCCATGGCAATTCCATCTGCACAGCAGGTTCTTCAAAAGTAAACTTAATTCCTTCTTCTTTGGAATAAGTAAGCCATGCGTCAAAAGTTTTTCCTGCTTTTGATTTCAGCCCTTCAACTTTCTTAGCTGTACGTTTATTTTTAAACAATTCATTGGCAAGTTCATCCGATAATTCCAAACCGGCAACAGTATGGCTGGCTTTAAATCCACAGGCACATTCATAACTCCATTTGCCTTTCATCACCTTATGTCCGCAAGTCGGACACAGAACCTCACATTCTACAGGCTCTACTGCATCCGGGAAGAAAAACTGAACCTGACCATCTACAAGCTTTAATTGTGCCGTAAATTTCTTTTTATTTTTTGATTTGAAACCGGAAATCGGCTCTGTTATACCATCCGTTAGAAGTTGTTTAATATGGGCTTCTTTTAACTTCATTCCCGCTATGGTTCCAATCATAAAACGACAGCTGTTCTCCTCTTCTTTGCTAAAATTGGAACATCCATAGCCAAACGAAGTAACTACAATCTCGCCACCACACAACGGACATACAACGTCTTTTATGGTTTTTGCAACAACATCGTCAAAATCAAAAACAACATTTGTTTGACCATCTTCGGTTTTTTCTAATTTTAAGCACGCATCAAATTTCTTCTTGTTTTTTGACGTAAAACCACGAATGGTGGATGTCTTACCTTGGTTCAAAAGTTCTTTTAGTTGTGTTACATTTAATTGCTTTCCTGCAATGGTTCCTAAAATAAACTTACAACTTTCCGGATTGTCTTTTTCGTTATGTTCACACACAAATCCGAATGAAGTCTGGCGAAGTTTTCCTCCGCAGTTCGGGCAAACAACATCCTCCACAAAAATATTATTTACTTCTGTAAAATCGAACTGAATGGTAAACAGACCTTCCTCGTTTTTTGCTGCAATTAAAGATGCATCAAATTTCTTACCGGCCTTTGAGGTAAAACCTTTAATAATTCCGGAGTTTCCTTTTGTCAAAATGTCCGTCATTTGTTGTTTTGTTAAATTCTTACCGGCAATTGCACCGACAAAGAATTTACAACTTTCCGGATTATCTTTTTCATTGTGTTCGCAAACAAAGCCGAATGAATTTTCGCGAATTCTGCCACCGCAAAACGGACAGGCAACATCGTCCAAATAATCCGCTTCCGTTTCTGCAAAATCCAAAGCAACGTTTACTTGTCCGATTTCATTTTTTTCAAGCCTAACAGCTGCGGTAAATTTCTTGTTATTCTTGTTAAGAAAGCCTTCTAAAACAGGAGTTTGACCCTCTGTAATCAAGGTTGTGAACTCTTCCAAATTCAAATTACGGCCGGCAATGGTTCCAACCGCGAAAGAGCAACCGGTTCCGTCTTTTTTATAACCGGAACAACCATATCCGAAAGGCGTGGTCTGCAATGATTGTCCGCAAACCGGACAAGTTAAATCCAACTTTACACCGGCTATATTTTTTCCTGTTCCGTCTAATAACAACTGTATCTTATAGGATAATTCATCCTTTAAATCACTGCCAATCATTGCAATCGTTTCATCTGCTATGAATTTCTCCAGTTTGTTTCGATAATCCCAATAATCAACCGTGCGATTTGTAATGCCGTCCAAGCCCTTCTCCCAAGACGCTGTCATCTTTGGATTTAATAGTGCAGGTACCGTTAGATTTACAACTTCGTAGACCATCTCTCCCATTTGTTCCGGAGTAAGCACCTGGGTCTTTTTGTTCAAATTCAAATATCCGATTCGAACTAATTTATTGATAATTTCTGCTCTGGTTGCTGACGTTCCGATTCCGCTTCCTTTAATCTGGGCACGAAGTTCTTCATCTTCAATTAACTGACCGGCATTTTCCATGGCAAGAACCATAGAACCTGATGTATAGCGTTTCGGGGGATTGGTTTTTCCCTCCTTAACGCCCAAATTCTCAACAGAAATGGTGTCACCGGCCTTCATTTCTCCGGCAAGTTTTAAAAGTTTCTGATTCTTACTTTCCTCATCAGCAACAGAATCATTTCCGTCTTCGCTTCGTTCTTCACTTCCGTCAGCATTTTCAGACGATTCTTTTTCTTGTGCGGCAATTTTACCTGCCACCTCTAAATATCCGACTTCTTTTAAAACCTTGCCATTTGCAAAAAAGTGTTCATTTTCAATGCTGATTTCCAATTTTACATTTTCATAAACAGCTGCAGGATAAAAAATACTTAAAAAGCGACGAACGATTAAATCGAATACTTTTCTTTGTAAATCGTTTAAGCTTTTTAATTCCGTTAACTGGCCGGTTGGAATAATTGCATAGTGATCGGTAATCTTGCTGTCATCCACATACTGGGATTTTGAAATCATGTAACACCACTTATTATTCATAATGGTATCTACATAATCGCTAACCGGTTCATAATATTTCAAACGACTAACATTTTTAACAATTTCTTTTGCAACAGCACTGGATAATACTCTTGCATCCGTTCTCGGATATGTGGTTAATTTCTTTTCATATAAATCCTGAACAACCTGTAAAGTTTCATTCGGACTGATTTTAAAACGCTTGGAACATTCCGCCTGAAGTTCTGCCAAGTTAAACAACAGCGGGGCTTTTTTCCGGGATGTGCCGGTTTCTAGTGAAACAATCTTCGCTTGTTTTCCTTCAAGGGAAGAAATTAAGTTTAGAGCGTCTTCTTCTTTTTTAAATCCGTTTTCTTTGTACAAAAGTGGGGATTCAAAATATTTCGTATTCTCAATTGCCTTCCATTCCCCTTCTAAAGAAACGCCTGCAAATTCTCCCACAATACGATAAAACGGAGTTTCCACAAAATTTCTGATCTCCCGCTCACGAATGACCACCATGCCAAGTACGCAGGTCATAACACGTCCTACTGCAATAGCTGTGTATGATTCCGTTCCTGCAGCACGGTTTAATAAATTACCGTATTTTACAGACATTACACGGGAAAAATTAATTCCCATGGCATAGTCTTCAATTGTACGCATAATTCCGGACTGGCCTAGTGATGCATAATCCGCCATCGGTCTGGCCTCACGGATGCCTCTCATAATTTCTTCATCCGTCTGAGAGTCAATCCATACACGAAGTTCTTCCATTCCTTCTCTGACACCGCCGAAGAAACGAATGTTTTCTTCGATGGTTTGTCCTTCTTTTCCGGCATCGCCTGCCCAATAGACACGATCAATATCCTCTCTCATGAGCATACCGTGAACAACTTCATACTGCTTTGCTACTGCTTCAATTACGCCGTATTTATACTCTTTTGGCAAAAAAGGGAGATCTTCCAATCTCCACTTTTTGTATTTTTCGTCATAACTTTCCGGATAGAGCATTTCTACCAAATGACCTACACACCAAGTAATAACGTATTCATTATTCTCAATATAGCCATCCTGTTTGCCGCTAACATTTAAAACCCTGGCAAAGTCTCTGGCAACTGATGGTTTTTCAGTGATAATAAGTGATTTTCCCACGAATCTTCTCCTAACTGTTTTTCATAACCCCCGGTCGAATGATTATAAGTGGTTCATATCGACCAAAACTATTTTGCTATCTTCTGTTGATGCCTGAATGAGCTTCTCTTCAAATTTTTTTGCAGAGAACAAGTAATAATATTCCGTTTTTATCTTTGCATACTGAATATTATTTTTCAGTTCTTCAAACATCTCATATGTAAATTGGGACTCAGACCAACTGCACTGACCAACAATTGTGTGACGGTAACGGTCTTGTGCAACAATGTCTACGTCTCCCTTTTTACCAACCCAAGTGCCCATTTTTGAAATAGCAATCGGTAACTGCTTTACTGCACTGGCCAATTCAAAATATTCCATACAAACCTGAATGAAATAACGATTTAAATATGCATCAATTTCCGGTCCGATATAAGCATCGTAAAATTGTTCCGGACTCATTACATACAACATGCTTCGATTTGGAAAAACAAAACGGAACCAGAAATTTAAAAAGGTATTCTTAATACGATATACACCTTTTTTCGCATTGTCATTGCCACCGGTTTCAAAAGATAAAACCTTTTCAATTACTTCAAATTCCATTAAATTTTTCATATATACACTGATCTTTGGTCTGGAATATCCGGTATATGTAAAAATATCATTTAATTTTTCTTTTCCCTGTGCAATTGCAGATAAAATAGTATAATAAACACCATATTCGCGAAGTTGTGCTGTGATATAATCTTCCGCTTCCGAAAACAGCCTTCCGTTTGGTGAAAGAACCTGCTCACAAATGTTCTGACGCAAATTCTTTTTGTCATTCCAATACTGCAAATATCCCGGCACACCGCCAAGCACACCATAAACTTCAATCGACTGGCTTACAGAATAATTAGGGAATGTTCGCACAATCTCTAAGAAGTTCACTTCTTTTACCTTTATAACTTCATCAATTTTTGAATATAATGCTTTGCCTTCTTCCTTCAAGTCATTTTCCACATAAGATAATGAATCGGAACATAATAAAATCATAACCGGTCCCGGATAACGCTTCCGTTCCTTTAATGCAATCAGATTCAGAATAAAATTCGGATCTTTTTTTGTAATATGTTCAAACTGATCAATGACAAGCACCAGCTTAGATGCGTTTCCGCTCTTAATACGGCTAAACAAATGCGCATAATTATCATCCGTTATGCGGACATCACAAATACGCTCAATGGTTTTTGCCATTAAGCGTCTCTGTTCATCTTCTGAGCATTGTGTCGCGTAATAATAAACCGCTCTTTTGTTTTCTAAAAAGGATTTTATTAATTCTCTTTTTCCCATCCCGGAACGGCCGTAAAGCAAGATCATTGAGTTTCCCGACTCCTGGTAAATCTGCTCTAAACGTTCCAGCTGCTGGCTATGTGCTGCCATTTATGTACCTCCAATAAGCCCATTGGGCAATTCATCTTATAGAATAATTAAATTATGCTTTAACATAATAACATATTCTATTTACGAATTCAATGAAAGAAATCCTAAAGAATATAATAATTCTGCAGTTAATAATCCGCCACCGGCAGCACCACGAAGTGTGTTATGCGAAAGACCGATAAATTTATAATCATATACCGTATCTTCTCTTAATCTTCCGGCCAAAATAGCCATTCCACCTTCTAAATCTACATCCAAGGCCACCTGCGGACGATTATCCTCTTCAAAATAATGAATAAACTGCTTCGGTGCATGCGGCAACTCTCTAAGTTGCGGTTCTCCTTTATAATTTGCCCATGCCTGTAAGATTTCTTCCTTAGTCGGTTTCTTTTTAAAATTAACAAAAACAGCCGCCATATGACCATTTAAAACCGGCACACGGATACACTGTGTTGTAATCACAGGTTCTGTTGCAGGAATAATTTTTCCGTCTTTTACCGTACCAAAAATACGAAGCGGCTCTTTTTCACTTTTTTCTTCCTCTCCGCCGATATACGGAATCACATTCCCAACCATTTCCGGCCATGTTTCAAAATTCTTTCCTGCGCCGGAGATAGCCTGATATGTGGTAGCAACAACTGTCGTTGGTTCATATTCTTTTAAAGCTGCAAGCATTGGTGTGTAGCTTTGAATGGAACAATTTGGTTTAACAACAATAAATCCGTGTTTACAACCCAATCGTTCTCTCTGCGCTTTGATTACTTCCAAATGTTCCACATTAATTTCCGGCATCATCATCGGTACATCCGGTGTCCAACGATGAGCGCTGTTATTGGATACAACCGGAACTTCCGCTTTTGCATAGGCTTCTTCAAAAGCACAGATTTCTTTTTTCTCCATGTCTACTGCAGAAAAAACAAAATCCACATCATCTTTTATGCCTTCTACATCCGTTACCAAACGAAGCTTCATATCCTCAACAGATGCAGGAATCGGAGTGTCCATCATCCAACGTCCCGCCACAGCATCTTTGTAGGCCTTTCCAACGTTTTTTTCACTTGCTGCCAATACCGTAATCTCGAACCACGGATGGCCCTCTAACAGCTGAATAAAGCGCTGTCCCACCATTCCTGTAGCGCCCAAAATTCCCACTCTACACTTCTTTTCCATATGCTTCTCCTTTCGAAAATTCACATCCGCAATATTGTTGTCTGTATAAATCATATTCGGAAGAAAGTTCTACAGAACGCTTATAACCGTTTTTCTTTTTAAAATCAGACGGCAAATAATTTACTCCGTATTTTTCTCCAATCATTTTTCCGATCTCATTAATCTTTTCTGCATTTTTCAACGGACTGATAGTTAGGGTTGTGGCGAAATAATCACAGCCTAGCTCTTTCGCTTTTTTTGCACTTTCTTCTAATCGCAATGCGAAACAAATATGACAACGTTCTCCCCCTTCTTTGCAGTTCTCATATCCTTTTACTGCGTTGAGATAATGTTCAGGGTCGTAAACCACATCAACAAAAGTTACATCCGTTGCCGGAGGAAATTCTTTGATAAAACGTATCATCTCTTCTTTGCGCAAAATATACTCTTCCTCAATGGTTATGTTCGGATTATAAAAAAAATCATAGATTTTAAAATGCTCACACAAATATTCTAAAACATAACTTGAGCATGGTGCACAACAGCTATGTAACAACAACGTTGGTCGAATATTCTCTTGTCTGTTTTTCTGAATAAGTTCATCCATCTGTTTGGATACATTTTGACGATTCATCTTTTTCCCTCAGTCATCCATAGAAAAAAATAAGCCTTGAACCACATCGGTCAAGGCAAAAGCTCCGAATCGGACTTGAACCGACGACCTACTGATTACGAATCAGTTGCGCTACCAACTGCGCCATCGAAGCATATTATTTGTTCCAAATTATTATACAATTAAAACGATTTTTTGTAAAGAAAAAATCTTGTTCTTTTCTGATGAAATTGCTATAATTATGATATTACGAAATCATTTAAAAAATACTTTTCAGGAGTTTTAAAATGAACAAACAAAACGCTAATACTTTTGATCAAATCAAAGATTTTTTTTATAATTTCAAACGGAATCTAAACCTTGATCCGGTTATCGTTACACTTTCTTGCTTTGTTGTTCTCTTTCTCGGAGACTTATTTGCAATTCGCTTTCTAACAAATACCGGATTTGTAATCGCTTGTCTGTTATTAGTTTGTGAAACAGTGATGGCTGTTCTCCTTTCCAAGACTACTTATGGTATTTTGGCGTTGGTTGCTGTTTTGGAATTAATTCTTGGTTTTCTCGTTAAAAGAATTCCGGTTATTTTATTATCTTTAATTATTTATTTTATGGCTCTTGTAGTCATCCATGTTCTTCGTAAACACAGAGGAAGGAAATAAATATGAAAGTCATTACGATTTATTATAAACAGATTATAAGTACAGTTGCTGATTCAGACTGTACTTTTTCTTTTCAGCAAACCATGCAGGAAACCATTCAACAAGAAAAACAGATTCTTTTTGAAAAAGTTTTATCATCTTATGGGATTGCTTCTTCTGACTATCAGATAGATTATAGGAATGATAAAAAGCCATATCTAAGTTCCCATCCGGATATTCATTTTAATATTTCCCATACTACCAATCATCGTTGTATGGATAAAAACGCCTGCCTGGCTATTGGCTTTTCTCCGGTGGAAATTGGCATTGATGTTGAGTTTCACCGTGATATAACACCTGCCGCCGCAAAGAGAATTTGCTCGCCGGAAGAATATTCTTTTTATTCTACTTGTGAAAATCCCACAGACTATCTTACCAGACTTTGGACTCTTAAAGAAGCTTATGTAAAATACACCGGTGCCGGATTAAAAACAGACTTTCATACCTTAAACTTCACCTTGGTTTCCGATTCCGGCACTTTCGGTTCCTATCGCACATACCAGTTGACCGGTCATCCTGAGGTTGTCCTTTATCACTATGAATTAACAGATGGGTTATATCTGTCTGTATGTGTAAACTCACAAGTTAATACGCAGATTGTACTTCGTTGTGTTGATAATAAGCTTTCTTGCACGGACGATTCGTTTTTTCATAAATGTTGATATTGCGTACGATGGTTGGTATTGCGTACGTTCGTTGGTATTTCGTACAATTGCCGATATTTAGTACAATCATTGGGCTCTAAAAAGCACATATAAAAAAGGTGTCCTCAACTATGATGAAATACCATCATAGAAAAAGGACACCTGATTATTTAACATCTTATTTTGTAATAGTTTCTTCTTTTGTTAAATTCTTATATTCATCAGATGTTACTTCTGTCTTAATGCAAAGATCGCGAAGTACTTCGAATAAATAAATCTCTGTATAATACTCAATTAATGCTTCTTTGGTATATTTCTCTTCCATTTCAGCAATTGTTTTGCACTGATAATACTCTAAATCGGAAGTTGCATACTCTGTGTATTTTGCATCCGGGAGTACAAGATCCATATCTTTAATTAATGCTTTTGTAAGTAAGCTGGATTCTACATACTGAAGGACATATTCATGAATAGACATACCACCTGCAAAATACTGCATATACATTTCAGTTGTAATGCCATAGGATTTTGCTCCCTGCTCAATCTGAGCTGTGATATTTCTGTTCAAATAATTGTAAAGATAATCCGGATATCCTTCAATCTTTGTGTTTTCAAAAATCTTATCCCACATATCATTTTCAAACTGGGAATCAGATGCTTCTGTAGCTGCTGTTAACATTGCTTCACGAAGATATTTTTCATATGCATCTGTAGTTGTATACTGATCCTTTGTATATTCTTTAACAAATGCGTCATTCCATTCCGGCTGATAAGAAATAGCCTGTGCTTTTAATAAAGAAATCTTAAACTGAGCATCTTTACCCTGTAACTCTTTCTTATCATAGTCACTTGGGAAAGTTACATTGATTACTTTTTCTTCGCCGACTTTCATTCCATAGATACCTTCGTCAAAGCCGTCAATCATCTTGCCTTCGCCAAGTACATAGGTATAATTCTCGCTGGAACCACCTTCGAATTTCTCACCATCGACAGTTCCTTCAAAGTTAATTGTAACCTTGTCACCACTCTTAACTTCTCTATCCTTAAACTCAGAATATTTTACTTTGCTTGCAAGGATAGAATCAATTTTTTCCTGTACTTGTTCATCTGTTACTTCCGGTTTTATGTAATAAAGTTCTAATCCTTTATATTCACCTAATGTTACATAATCAAAAACATCATAGTTCGGATCACCGGTAATCTGATTTTTCTGTTCGCGAAGTTTATTAGCATATGAAATACCAAAAATAATCGCAGCAACAACAAGTACAAAAATCAAAATGGAAATTAATGTTTTTTTATTTTCCTGCTTTCTTTTTAAGGCTTCTGCCTGTTTTCTTTTTGCGTAATTTGACATTCGTTCATTCTCCAATCCATTCAAATCATCGACTGTCCAAAAAAACAGTCCAAATATATTTGTACCACATTTTCATCCAAAAAGAAACCCTAAAGATAAATTTTTATCAAAAAACGAAAAAAATGTGTCTTGATTTTATTAGAAACAGATGTTATCATCAACTCACAGATTTCATTCGAGATCTTTTTCTGCACATTTCGTGCCAATTTTCATTTATTTAAAAATTCATAACGGGGAGGGATGCCTATGATTGTTAATGATTGTCATTACATGAATATTTTATTATTTTAGGAGGAATTATGAGTTATCAAGAATTTATTAGTTACCAAGATTTTGTTGAAAATGTCATTGCTTTTTTTAAGGAAAAATTGCCTAAAGATGCAGACATAAAGTTACATAAAATTACCAAAAACAATGGACTTCATTTAGACGGATTGACAATTATGACAAAAGAAACCAATATTTCACCAAACTTTTATTTGAATTATTATTATGAAGATTATTTAGAGCACGGAGACCTTGATAAGGTTTTGAATCTGATTCTTACTTCATACAAGGAACAACCACAATTAAAAACTATTGATATCAGTTTCTTTACTGATTTTGAAAAAGTAAAGAAAAATATTGCCTATAAAATTGTAAATTTTGAACGAAATCGAGAATTGCTGTCTGAAATTCCACACATTCCATATCTTGATCTGGCAATCGTATTTTTCTGTTTGATGAATCACGAATATTTTGGCAATGCAACAACTTTGATTCGTAATCAGCATCTGGAACTGTGGCAAATCACGGATCGGGAATTATACCAACTTGCAATAGAAAACACACCTCGACTTTTACCACATCATTTTCTTTCCATGCATGATTTATTGAATGATCCGGAGCTTCTAAGTAACTTACCGGAAGATGTTATTCTACAATCTTCCGATAACAGTGAGTCTGATTGCGACGAAAATCAATCTCATGTGGAATCGCCTATGTATGTGTTATCTAATCAATCAAAATGTTTCGGTGCATCCACCATTCTTTATTTAAATCTCTTAGAGGAAATTGCAGAACAATTCCATTCATCATTTTATCTGCTTCCAAGCAGCATTCATGAGGTCATTCTCGTGCCTGATTCCAGCCCTTCAAAACTAAAAGATTATTCCAATATGGTTCACGAAGTAAATACAAACCACGTTCCGGACGACGAAATACTGTCGGATCACGCTTATTTTTATAATAAAGATGAAAAAGCGATTATTTATTACTAATAGAATTTATCTACTATCATATCACTAATCGCTTAATTGAAAGGCACGCATGTATTTGATGATATCACTATCATACACGCGTGCCAATTTTAATCCTATCCGTTTCCAGGCCCAAGTGGTTAATTTTAAAAATTCTTTTGTATTTTTCTGTTTTTTTACAAAAAAAAACAGAACCATCGCACCAGATTCATCATCCAGTACAACAATTCTGTTTTATGTTTATTGATTGTTTTTATATTCCAGTCGAATCTTATCGGCAATCAACGCGATAAACTCACTATTGGTCGGCTTGCCTTTTCCGTTATTGACAGTGTAGCCAAAAAGTTCGTCGATGGTATCCATCTTTCCTCGACTCCATGCAACTTCAATGGCATGTCGAATGGCACGTTCTACTCGGCTTGGTGTCGTTTGAAAACGTTTGGCAATCGTTGGATACAAAATCTTTGTGATAGAATGAAGCATTTCTGTATCATTTACAGACATCATAATGGCATCACGCAGATACTGATAACCTTTAATATGTGCCGGAACTCCGATTTCATGAATAATGTCCGTAACATCACTTTCCAGATTATTCTTTAAAAAATCTTTTTTCTTCTCGTATGGCGCAACTTTGCGTACATCTGATATTTTTGCCGCAGAGCTTCTGACTGACTTAATACGGTCGATTACCATCTCATTATCAAAAGGCTTCATGATATAATAATCGGCTCCTTTAACAAATGCATCTTCTGTAATCTTCTCCTGTCCGATTGCACTAATCATGATGAATTTCGGACTTTTCTTGATAGATTGGTCTGCACGGACTTTATCTAACACTCCGAGCCCGTCCAACTTCGGCATAATGATGTCCAGAAGTACAACATCCGGATTCTTATCCTTAATAATCTTGCATACCTCTTCTCCATCTCTTGCAGTGCCTACCACCTGAAGTTCTTCATCACTTTCCACAATTTTACTAAGCAAATTCAACATTCGCTCATTGTCGTCAGCAATCGCTACATTTAATTTTTGCATAACATTTCTCCCCCATATTATATTTTTATTTTACCTTCCAGGTCCTTCAAGAAGTAATATATCACATTTAAATGGAAAAAAGTAGTAAAATGTGTCGAAAATGTGAAAATTTTTCTTTTTTTACATATTGCACATATTTCTTGAACATTTTGAACATTTTTTGTCAATATTTTTATTATTCTTCTTCATTATGTTCTTTTTTTTGCTCAGCTTTTTTCTCATACATGCGCTGATCTGCCAAATGAATCGCTTCATCAATGGATATCGGATGCGTCTTTGTACTGGAAACCATGCCGCATGCTACATTTAATTCATAGAAAAATGCTTCTGAAGAATTCATTCCCTTATAACGTTCTTCTAATTTTTCTACCAAATCCAGCTCCGAACGACGAAGTTTACGATTATAGATAACCATAAACTCATCGCCACCGATACGACTGATTAAATCAGCATTTGCAAAACATTTTTGCATAATTTCAGCAGAGGCTTTTAAATATTGATCACCATAGTTGTGGCCAAATTTATCATTAATCTTTTTAAGATTATTTAAATCCATATAGAAAAAGGTAAATTCTTTTACTTCTCCGGCTTTCATCTCTTCAATATAAGAATTGTATTTTGCGCGGTTATCAAGACCTGTCAAGGCATCAATATATGCAATTCTTGCCAGCTGTTCTTTTTCTTTACGTTCTTCTGACATCTCAGAAACATACATTAATCCACTGATCATAAAGGATGCAATCAACACTATAATACCAATCGGGAGTGTTGTTTTTTCTATATTTGAGAAAAACGTACCGGCAAATAAATTCAAGTTAAAACGAATCACATCAAAGAATGCAATCGCGCAAAAAATAACTGCACCAACTAATAAAATTTGGGTCCAGTCTTCCCATTTGCCACCCCTTATATTCCAATAAAGAGTAATACAGCAGGAAATTAAGCACAATAAAACCAATCCTAAAAAGTATGTAAGAATAGATGAAAAATGAAGTGTTTCTGTGGTGTAATTAAGTATTGTAGCCAAAACAAATAACACGACATATCCAATTGTCATAATAGCTTGTAGCCGCTTTCCTCTCTTATCTCTAAAAATCTCATAGAAATAACCGGAGAACGGAATTGGTAAGGCAAATAACAAAATATATTCAATATCACCAAGAAACGGCGGTGCATTTACAATAACATTGAAGACTCCGTAGTTGGATAAAATATAACCGGAACCAATTATCGCAAAAAATGTGCTCCATAAGGTCACCTTCAAATAATCACTGCTGATGCGTAAGAAAATAACTACCAAGCAAATAACAAATGCGAGAATCATAATTGTACCAAAAATCACAAACTCCGGAAGCTTGTCCTTCAAAAGGACTTTTGCAGCATCAACGGACGGTACAACGGCCAAATCTACAATTTGACTCATCGCTTCATTCTCCGTAGCATAACATTCTAAAATCAATTCCTTTCCAAAAGCTTCTTCCGGGAAAGCAACGGTACTATACACAGAACCTATGTGTCGGTTATTTTCCTGAAGTTCTTCTCCGTAAGAATACAGCAATTCCCCTTCAAAATAAAGTTTTAACACACAGTTATATGTCCGGAAACAAATTGCAGGATTTTCCATATAATACTCTTTCGGAATAGATAAAGTAACTACTGCAGAATCGCCCCGATCCATTACCGGAAACTTGTAGTTCTCATAAGGTTCTAACTGCGTTCCGTCCTTGCGGGTAATTTCAACTTTAATATGGTTTTTTAAAGATTGTTCATCATAATTTTTCCAATTGCCAAATAAATTAATGCCACAATAAAGAAGTATATAAGCAACTAAAATAATTAATAATATTTTTAAATATGTTTTCATCTTAAATATTCCTCTTGAATAGCACTGTTAAAAATAGCTTCAACAACATTATAACAACATCTTCTTATATCATCTACTGATATTTTTCCGGTTTTTGCGCCACGCAAAATCTCACGTTTTGCACTTCTGGTTCCCGGCATAATCAAATCATTCCCGGCTTTCATTGCCAAAGCATTCTTTGCTTTTTTTCCACCGGTTGAAAACCAGTCTGTCATAACGACACCCTCAAAGCCCCATTCTCTACGTAAAACATTTGTGCAAAGATCATAACTATTTGGAGTATATACTCCATTGACCTTGTTATAGGAGGTCATAATGCCTTTTGCCTCTGCTTGTTTTACCACAATTTCAAATGGTTTTAAATAGATTTCACGGAGGGTTCTTTCTGAAAGATTACTGGAAACAAAGTTTCGATTATCTTCTTGATTGTTACATGTAAAATGTTTTACGGTAACATAATACCCTTTTTCTTTTTGAACACCTCGTGTAAGTGCCGCTGCTAACGTACCGGTCAGTCTTGGATCTTCTGAGTAGTATTCAAAATTTCTGCCACAAAGCGGATTTCTGTGAATGTTAACGGCAGGAGCTAACCAATAGGTACAACCGTATTCTTTCATTTCATTAAAAATACCTTCTCCAACCGCTTCTAAAAGTAAAACATTCCAGGACTGCGCCAATGCAGCCGTTACCGGAAATGCCGTAGTGTACTGATAAAGCACCTCTCTTTTGTTCGGATTACCCAGCATCATTTTTTGTATGAATTTTGGAAATGCTTCATACATGGAAATTACCGGTTCAACCGGTTTTGTCTTTCCGTTTTTCTCAATTGTGGTATGTTTTTGAATTCGCAAACCTGCCGGTCCGTCGCACAATGTTACATTAGCAAGGCCTTTTTGCCAAAAAGCAGAGGTTGTATTCCCTACGGCTCCCGGCAAAGTAAATGCAGTTTTTCCACCAAACATTCCGATGCCTACAATAATTTCAATTTGTTCTTTTAAAGACAGGCTATCAACAAATTCCAATGCTCTTTGGTTTTTTGCGGCTTCCCCATCTGTGTAAGAATAGGTCGTTGTGTGAATAGAATTCAAATCAAGTTCCAAAACCAATACATTCTCAGGAATTACTTCTACGCTGTTCTGTCCTTGTAATTCTCCATATATTTCTTCATACGGACAAATATTTTTGTGTTTGGAAACAATACAATCTTCTTTTACACAAATCACTGCGGCAACAACGGTGTTTCGTGATGAATTTCCTACGCGAACAAGATAGTTACCGGCTTCCAATACATAGGAAGCATCCGCCTCTTTATAGGATGCCATATCCTTTATGTCAAAGGACAACATCAAAACCTCTTCTTCATTCGGTTGTAACAGTTTTGTTTTTCCAAACGTTGCTAACGCCTGATATTCTTTCTGTAATTGTCCCTTTGGTGAAGACAGATAAACCTGGCAAACTTCCTTTCCGGCGTGCACTGTTCCCACATTTTTTACTCGGACCTGAACCATTACCGTTGTATCCATTAACTGAACACTAAGAGTCTCCATCTGAAAATCGGTATAACTTAACCCAAATCCGAACGGATATCTCGGTTGTACTTGATAAGTGTCAAAATATCGGTATCCTACATAAATCCCTTCTCTATAAAATTCATTTTTGACATTACCATTTAAATAACTATATTCCTTGGCAAAAGGCAAATCTCCATAGTTTTTTGCCCATGTATCCGTAAGCTTTCCGGAAGGTGTTACTGTTCCGCATAATACATCTGCAACAGCATTTCCACCCTTTGTGCCAAGCTGTGCCATATATAAAACTGCATCAATTCCATCAATTTCATCTATTCGTGACATATCAATTGCGGAACCGCTGTTGATAATTAAAACAAATTTTTTGTAATATTGTGCACAAAGACGGATTGCATCATATTCTTCATCCGTCAAATAAAAATCTCCCTTTTTCAGCCTTCTGTCACGCCCTTCTCCTGCCTGGCGGCTGATAACATATATACAGGTATCCGTATCTGACTGTTTTAGGTCATCCTGTGTAATTGGCATGGTTGGCGGTTGAAATACGCCCCATACCATTTCCATTATGGAATCCTTTTTTAAAAAATTCGTTCTAAGCAAGCGCTTCTTTTTAAAGTCTGTTTCTAATTTTTCATAATAGGTGTCATAACGCTGCAACCATTTTTCTGTACAGACTTCAAATCCTGCCTCCAAAAGTCCCTCTAAAATGGATACCGAATGACGTTCATTCACCTCTCCGGAACCGGTTCCACCTTTAATCGTATGGGCAACTCCAGGACCAAATGCTGCAATTTTTTTGCTTTCTAACGGCAAAACATTTTTGTTTTTAAGCAGTACAATACTCTCACAAGCTGCTTCGTATGCCACTTGTAAGTTCATAATTTCACGTTTGCTTTTTTCTGCAGTCAATGCCGCTTTCGTTAATAATTCCATATTGATGCACCTCATACATACAGTTATGTATATTTTACACCTTTTTTTCTATCAATTCTATAGAAGTAAACAAAAATTCACAAGTAAACAAAAATTCACAATAAAAAAGAGGACTTTATGTCCTCTGATTACTGTTCAATCATTCGATTAATAAATATTCCATACCCTCTTGTGGGATCTCCAACCAGTACATGTGTGACAGCCCCAATTAATTTTCCGTCCTGAATAATCGGGCTTCCGCTCATCCCTTGCACGATTCCACCGGTCAAATCTAATAATCTCTCATCTGTAATACGAATCAAAAAGTTCTTATTTCCTGTCGATAACAATCCATACACCTTTTCTATTTCAATTTCATAAATTTCACGCTTTCCGCTAACATCACAAATCAAATATGCGGTCCCTTTTTTTACATCATCCTCATCACCTAGTGTCACATAGGAAACATCTTCTAATTCCTCGGGCAATCCGAATAGTACACCTCGAATGCCTGCAGTGGAATTTAATTCAATTGTGCCTTTTGGTTTAGATGCACGATAACTGATATATCCCACCAGTTGTCCCGGTTCTCCTTGCTGTCCTTTTTTAATCTCCGTCAATTTTGCTGCATGTAAACTTCCTTCACGAATCTGCATATGAACACCCAAATCTACATCCACTATTCCATGTCCTAACGCACCATATTGTAGGTCAGCGGTCACATACGTAATCATTCCAAGTCCTGCAATATCATCACGCACCCATATTCCCAGGCGATAGGCTCCATCTGAAAATCTTGGCATGACATTCACTTCCATTTCCTTATTTCCGCGTAAAATCACAAAATACATTAGTTTTCCTTCACAATTTTTTACAGCCTCAATCAATTCTTCTTTGCTTTCTAACTGTTTTCCATTACAGGAAATAATATAATCTCCTTTTTTTATAATTCCTTCTGCCGGAGATGGAATTTCACCTTGTTCTGTTTCAAGCGTCCCAAGTCCAAGACATAGTACACCATTTGTTTCCGCATAAATTCCGGTCATTATTCCGCCGGGAATAACCTGCGTAACAGTTTGTGCATGACTATATTCTTTGTGAGAAAGATTTTGTGCATCATCTTTTTGTGTAACTTGACGGTATACACAATAAATGAAAGTTGCCAATAAAATTAAAATCAATACAAGTTTGAAATAAAAAACGGTTTTTGACTGCTTCATAAGGACCTCCAACACCAAAAAAAGAGGAGCAATTGCTCCTCTTTTATTATGTCCCGTTTTTTCGTTGTTCAATCAAACTAACGCTTTGATTTTTTTGCTAAGTCCTTCATTTCTCTTGCATTGTTCATGACTGCTTCTGTAATGGAAACGCCACCTAACATTCGTGCAAGTTCTCTAACACTTTCTTCATTATTCAACAAGCGAATATTTGAAATTGTAGCTTGATTTTCTACTGTTTTTTCAATCAAAAAATGTGCATCTGCCATTGCAGCAATCTGTGGCAAGTGAGTAATACTGATAACCTGTGTATTTCGGCCGATATCGTTCATTTTTTCTGAAACCATCTGGGCTGTTCTTCCACTGATTCCTGTATCAATTTCATCAAAAATCAACGTTCCGATTTTATCATTTTCAGCCAAAACAGATTTCATTGCCAGCATAATTCTGGACAACTCACCACCGGATGCTACATGCTCTAACGGTTTTAATGGCTCACCAGGGTTTACGGAAATTATAAACTGCGGATCATCCATACCGTTTCCGGTCGGTTCTGCAAATTTTTCAAATGCCATATCAAATTTCACATCAAGGAAATTTAAGTCAATCAATGCCTGTGTTACTTTAAACGTAAGTTGGGCACTATATTTTTTTCGTGCCTCAGTCAGCTGGTTACAAATTTCAATCACCTCTGTTCGTAACTGCTGATAACGTTTTTCTAACTGCAGCAAGTACACATCATAATCTTTTAACTGTTGTACTCTCTGCTCTTTCTTTTCGCACTGCAATAATACTCCTTCTAAATCACAGTGATATTTATCCTTTAAACGATTTAATACATTCAGACGGGTTTCTGTTTCATAGAACTCTTCTTCCGAAAACTCCAACTCGTCCAAATAAGAAGAAAGTTCTCTGCCTGCCAGGCTTAACAAGTCTTCAATCTGTCGAACCTGTTGGGCAATGGACCCAATGGAATCATCAAAGCCCTCAATATTTGAAATCTCGCGGATACTTCGTCCAATCAAATCTGACGCACTTTCTCCGTCGCCAGACAAATATTGAAGTGCAACAGCTGCTGACTTGGCTGCTTTTCCCGAATTTTGCATCCGACGATATATTTTTTCCAGCTCTTCATCTTCTCCGATGCGAATGTTTGCAGAACGGATTTCACCGATTTCATGTTCTAACAAATCCAATTCCCGGTTCTTTTCATTTTCATTTAAAACACTTGTTTCTTTCTTCTGTTTTACTTCTCTGTATTCTGCATACAGCCCGGAAAGTTTTTCTTTTATAGGAGCAATCGCATCATGTCCATAGGAATCTACAAGTTCCAAATGCTTTTTCTTGTTTAAAAGTGTTTGATGCTCATGTTGTCCGTAAATATCAACAAAAATCCCGGCAATCTGCTTTAACTGTCCAACGGAAACCGTTTCACCATTTACTCTGGCCACACTTCTTCCTGCTGTTATTCTTCTGGATAAAATCACTTCATCATTTTCCGGAAATACATCAAGTGCTTCTAATTGTTTTTTCTGTTCTGCCGTATCTACGGAAAAAATTAATTCTACCAATGCAGGTGCATCATTATCACGAAGCATTTCTTTCGGAATTTTCTCACCCAAAGCCAAGTTCATAGAGCCGACAATAATTGATTTTCCGGCACCGGTTTCACCCGTAAGAATATTCAAGCCTCTGCTAAAATCCACTTCGGCTTCCTCAATCAAGGCCAAATTTTTTACATGTAAGTTTACTAACATACTTTAATTTTCTATTTCCCCTTTCTCATTTGTCTCCCCTGAAATATTATTTTTCCGCCATCACAACAATCTGATCCATAAATTTAAGAGCGTCATCCGGTTCTCGTAATATAGCAAAAATAGTATCATCACCTGCAATTGTACCTAAAATATTTTCAAATTGCATTTCATCAATGGCCGCTCCAACAGCCATGGCCATTCCGCTTAATGTTTTAATAACAACCATATTATTGGCGCGGTCAACAGATACAAAACCTTCTTTAAAAACGCGGGCAAATTTTTCGCTCATGTTATTAACCACGGAATCTAATACCGCATATTTTTGTTTTCCCCCGGCTACCGGAACTTTTGATAAATTTAATTCACGGATATCTCTGGAAATGGTAGCCTGTGTTACTTTATATCCTGCTTTATTTAATTCATTTGATAAATCTTCCTGAGTTTCAATAACAGAAGTTCTTATAATCTCAAGAATTTTTGCATGACGTTTTGTCTTCATAGTTTCCCTTAATCCCTCTTCAACATTTTATTACTTAAAATATCCAAAAAGCTTGTCTTTTTAAGTTTAATTAAACGAATGCTTTCTGCTGCTTTGGATGTACAGATTTTATCACCATCATGTAAGGTATCTCCCGAATATCCGTCACAGCTTGCTTTAATCGTTTCTTCTTCATCCGCATGTCTTCGAATGACTTCCACACAAACGGTTTCATTACTGTTTAATACAATACTTCTTGCATTTAAGTTATGCGGTGAAATTGGAGTCACAACAATCATATCACCTGCCGGGTCTACAATCGGTCCACCACAACTCATACTATAACCGGTTGAGCCGGTAGGCGTTGCGATTACAATACCGTCACCGTCATAGGTGCTGAGTAATTGATTATTTACATACAAATTCAACTGAATTACTCGTAAATCACCGGTTCGATATAAGGTAATATCATTTAAAGCATAGTAGTTTTTTCCTTTAATATTGGATACAAGCATCATACGTTCTTCGATAAAAAAATCATTTTTAATGATTTGCAGTAATGCCTCATCCAAATTATTTTTATCTACTTCACATAAATATCCCATGCTGCCAATATTAATTCCGATAAACGGAGTACGCCATTTTCTTAAAATTCCGCTGCAACGAATCAATGTTCCGTCTCCACCAAGTACTAAAATCGCATCAATTCCGGTATTCTCGTATGGTTTAACCTGTTCTTCCAGTTCGGAATAATTTCCTAATATCACTACGTTACAAATACCATTATGGGCATTTACAATCTTAGAAATTCTCTGAACATAACTCTGTGCTTCTTCCATTACCCCATTTGCAATTACAAGAAAATTTCTCATTTACTTATCCAGTGAATCGTGTGCCGCAGAAACGATTTCCTGCGGGTTCACTTCTCCTTCCTTCCCAGCATTTGCATCTTTTTTTATATGAACAAGATATTCAATGTTTCCTTCCGGTCCCTTTATCGGCGAATAAGAAAGACCCAACACTGAAAAACCATTGTTTAAAGAAAAATCAATAATCTTCTCAATTACTTCTAAATGTGTTTCCGGCTCGCGAACAACGCCTTTTTTACCAACTTTTTCTTTTCCTGCTTCAAACTGCGGTTTAATTAAACAAACCATTTCTCCGCCGTCTCTTAAAAGTTCGTGTGCTGTCGGCAATACTTTTGTTAATGAAATAAAAGAAACATCAACAGATGCAAAATCAAGCTCCTCTCCGATTTGTTCCTTGGTTACATATCGGATATTGGTTTTTTCCATACATACGACACGTTCATCCTGACGCAGTTTCCATGCAAATTGTCCGTATCCTACATCAACGGCAAACACCTTAGCCGCTCCATTTTGTAACATACAATCCGTAAAACCGCCTGTACTTGCTCCGATGTCCATGCAAACCGTCCCTTCCAAAGAAATGGGAAACTGCTGTAATGCTTTTTCCAATTTCAATCCGCCACGGCTGACATAGCGCAACATATTTCCGTGAACCTCAATGGAAACATCTTCAGAAAACATCGTTCCTGCCTTGTCTTCCTTCTGTCCGTCCACAAACACATTCCCCGACATGATTAATGCCTTGGCTTTTTCCCTGGACGGTGCAAGGTTTCGATTAACCATCAATACATCCAAACGTTCTTTCATATAACCTTCTCTACCCGTTTCATATTACTCTTTTATTTTGTTCATAATTGCTTCGTAAACACTATCTGCATCCATCTTGCATTCCTTATACAATTGTCCAACACTACCCTGTTCAACAAACTGATCCGGAACACCAATACGAATCAAATCTTTCGGAATAATACCGTTTTTTAAATAATAGGATGCAACCAAATCGCCCAGACCGCCAACTACAGAATGATCTTCCATTGTTACAACAACAGAATGTGTTTCTGCAACTTCTTTACAAATCTCTTCGTCGATTGGTTTTGCAAAACGCATATTAACTAAAGTAGCATGAATGCCGGCTTGTTCCAAGCGGTCCAATACTGCCACGCCCTCTTTCACCATTGCTCCAAAGCAAAGAAGCGCTACTTTTTCACCTTTTTGAATCCATTCTGCCTTTCCGTATTCAATCGGATTTCGAATTTCCTTCAATTTATCATATGCTGCCCCTCTTGGATAACGGATGGCTATCGGACCATTAAAATTAATGGCAAATTTGATCATATCCGAAAATTCCCATTTATTCTTTGGGGCAATCACGGTCATATTCGGCACAGAAGTTAAATATGCCAAGTCAAACACGCCGTGATGGGTCGGGCCATCACTACCTACCAGTCCAGCCCTGTCTATTGCAAAAACTACAGGTATATTCTGCAAACAGATATCCTGAATAATCTCATCATAACCTCTCTGTAAAAAAGAAGAATAAATTGCCACAACCGGCTTCATTCCGCCCAAAGCAAGTCCGCCCGCTAAAGACACTGCATGTTGCTCCGCGATTCCTACGTCAAAGAATCTGTCAGGGAACATATTGTGAAAACGCTTTAAGCCAACCCCTGTTTCCATTGCCGCTGTAATCGCTACAACCTTCGGGTCTCTTTCTCCCATTTTTCTCATAACCGTTGAAAAAATATCCGTATACCCCGGTGCTGTTCCTCCGGTAATACCCGTTTCAATTTCAAACGGCGCTGTTCCGTGGAAGCGGGACGGATGACGTTCTGCCAACTCATATCCCTTTCCCTTTGTTGTCATAACATGTACTAAAACAGGTCCTTCCACATGTTTTGCTGACTGGAATGCGGATAATAAATGTCCAATATCATGTCCATCCACCGGACCGATGTAAGTGATTCCCATTTCTTCAAAGAACATTCCGGAGATAAATAACTGTTTAATACTGTTTTTCGTTCTTCGGATTCCTTTAATAATAGGCTGTCCAATTCCCGGTATCTTACTTAATCCGCTTAAAATTCCCTTTTTTAAACCGGTATAAAATGTCGTCGTACGCAATTTACCTAACTGCGTTGACATACCACCTACATTTTTTGATATGGACATGTTGTTATCATTTAAAACAATGATAAAATTTGATTTGATTGCTGAAGCATTATTCAGTGCTTCATATGCGATACCACCGGTTAATGAACCATCACCAATCACAGCAATAATATGCTCGTTGTCTCCACGCAAATCTCTTGCATGTGCATAGCCTAATCCGGCAGAAATGGAGGTTGAACTATGACCGGTATCGTAAACATCACAAGGGCTCTCTTCCCTTTTCGGGAAGCCGCTCAATCCTTTGTACTGTCTAAGGGTTGAAAAAGAATCCTTTCTTCCGGTTAATATCTTATGTGTATACGCTTGATGACCTACATCCCAAACAATTTTGTCCTTTGGTAAATCAAAGGCGTAATGCATCGCCATAGTCAATTCCACAACACCTAAATTGGATGCGAGATGTCCTCCGGTTTTTGAAATACTTTCTATTAAAAATTCACGAATCTCTTCCGCTAATTCCGGTAATTGTTCCTGCGGTATTTTTTTTATATCATTTGTTTCTTTAATCTGATCTAAAATCATATCCGTCCTCACGCCAATTCCATTTTTATTTTTCGCGATGAATCATCCACAATAATAAGTCTTTCAAAAAATCATTTTTATATTCTAATTCATCCATGTACGCAATAGCAGCTTTTGTAAGTTGCTCCACTTCATTTTTCGCTGCATCAAGTCCTACCTTTACAGCATAGGTCTCTTTTTGATTCTTTTCATCGCTTCCAACCGGCTTTCCTAATACTTCGGTTGTACTAGTAATATCTAAAATATCATCCTGAATCTGGAATGCAATTCCAACTTTTGCTGCAATCTGCTCTACGATTTCAATTTCACGTTCTGAAGCATTTGCTAAAATTGCGCCAATCATCATTGCACATTCCAGTAACGCACCTGTTTTCAATCGGTATATAAAATCAATGGTGTCAAGATCAATCTTTTTACCTTCATTTTCTACATCTACGACCTGACCGCCTACCATACCGTAAATTCCGGCCTTTTTTCCAAGTACCTGAAGTGCTTTTGCCACATTGTACGGATTTACATCTTCTTCTTCAAAAATCATATCAAAAGCAGATGCTGCCACTTCATATGCATAATTTAACAACGCATCTCCGGCTAAGATTCCCATTCCTTCGCCATATTTTTTATGTGTCGTCAATTGACCGCGGCGGTAATCATCATTATCCATCGCAGGCAAATCATCGTGTACCAAAGAATAAGAGTGAATATACTCCAAAGCCGACATAAATGGCTCAATTACTTTGGATTTACCGCCAAACATACGATATGTTTCCATCATAAGAATCGGACGGATTCTTTTTCCCGGCGAATGAACACTGTACTCCATTGCCTCAAAGCAGGTTTTTTGATAACCTTCTACTTTGGGAAGATAAGAATAAATGATTTTCTCTACCTCTTCAATTCTTTCTTTTAATAAGATGTTCATATCCGACATTTACATTTCCTCCAATGAACCGTCATCATTTAAAATCAGTATTTTTTTCTCAATATCTTCTAATACTTTATTGCATCGGGCAACTTTTTTTAATCCTTGTTCGTAAAGAGAAAAAGCATCTTCTAAAGTTGTTTCATCACTCTCTAACTGCTTCACAATATCATTTACTTCAGCTAAAGACTCTTCTAATGTTATCTTCTTTTCCATATTACAATCGCTCTACCTTTCTTATGTCTTTAACCAGAACAGACAGTTCACCATTAGCCAGATGAATGTTTAATGAATCATCAATATGCACATGATTAACATCTTTGACTGCTTTATGATTTTGGTCAGAAACATAACTGTAACCGGCATTCAATTTTTTCAAGGGTGATAATTCATTTAATTGTAATGCCAGTAGTTGCAATTGGTGTCTGGCCTCTCCCAATGCCTCTTTCATTGCAGTATGCATTCTATTTTCCTGTTCGGCCAGCTCAAATCGCATTTGATTCAATTTCGCTTTTGGACTACATTGTTCCAAACGCATTCCTAACTGATGAAAAAATGTTTTCTGTATTTGTAATTTATAACGTAGAGCCTGTCCCATTTGATAGACACTATGCTCATATTGGCGCACCAAATCCGCTTTGTTATAGATTGCAAGCTCTGCCGCAGCGGAAGGCGTCGGAGCACGTAAGTCTGAAACAAAATCTGCGATTGTAGTATCCGTTTCATGACCGACAGCAGAAATAATCGGAATTTCCGATTCAAAAATAGCTTTGGCTACGTCTTCTTCATTAAATGCCCATAAATCTTCAATGGAGCCGCCTCCACGCCCCACAATAATCACATCAGGCGGATTTTCTAAATTCTGTAACGCACGGATTCCGCGACAGATGCTCTCTTTTGCTCCTTCTCCCTGCACAAGAGCAGGATAAAGAATAATCTGAACGGAAGGATTGCGACGCTTGGAAACATTAATAATGTCCTGAATCGCTGCACCGGTTGATGCAGTCACAACGCCTAATGTCTCAACATACTTCGGAATCGGTTTTTTGTATTCTGCCGCAAACATTCCCATTTCTTCCAATTTCATTTTTGTCTCGGCAAAGCGACGATACCAGATCCCCTCTCCGTCATTTTCAATCTTTTCTACGTATAACTGATATTTCCCATCCCGTTCATATACTTGAACAGAACCGGTTGCAACAATATTGTCCCCTTCCTTTAAACGGAAGTTCAGTCCTCTGGCATACCCTGCAAACATCACCGCTGCAAGTGCTGAGTTCTCATCTTTTATGGTGAAATAAATATGCCCGGAGGTATGATACTTACAATTGGAAACCTCACCCTTAACGGCTATTTTTCTCAACATAAAATCTTGTGCAAACATATTTTTAATATATTGGTTAACCTGAGAAACACCATAGATATTTTTTATCATAAAATCTTAGCTAAAACTCCATTCACAAAAGATGGTGATTCATCTGTACCAAATTTACGTGCAAGTTCAACCGCTTCATTGATTGCAACACCTTCCGGTACGTCATCATCAAATTTCATTTCATAAACTGCAAGACGAATAATAGTCAAATCAACTTTTCCCATACGGTTTGTTTTCCAACCTTTTGTGTTGGTATCAATTAGGGAATCCACTTCTTCAAGTCGTTTCTTGATTTGTAAGTATTTATTCTGGATATAGGCTTCATCTTCTGCTGAAATCGGTTCAGATTCTTCTAAAAACTGCTCCAATTGTTCTTCCAATTCTTCTTCCGGATGAAACTCCACACGGAATAACATTCTAAAAATGTGTTCTCTTAATTCTCTTCTGCTCATACTCTTCCTCTCAATACTTTTTCTTCGTCCTATAAACAAAAAAGGGTGTCCGAAGACACCCTGTGCTACCTTTAGTTGTCTTTACTTACATCAATTCCTGCAATTTTTACATTAACCTCTGATACCGTAAGACCTGTCATGTTTTCAATGGACGCCTTTACCTTCTGCTGTACTTTGTACGAAACTTCAGGTACACTTGCTGCAAACTCTACATTGATGGCAACAATCACAAAAACTTCGTCGTTCTCCATTTCTACGTGAACGCCTCTGGAAAGTTTGTTCATACCAATCTTTGCAACAATATCATTTGTAATATTTCCTGCCATAGAGCTGACACCTTCTACCTCAGTAGCAGCGATGCCTGCGATGATGGCAACAACTTCTTCAAATACTGTAATTTCACCCATTTTGTTGGATTTAATTAAAAATCCTTTTCTATCTTCACCCATAAATATATCCTCCTATAAATCATTATGAATATTATAACAGATGTTTTCCGTTTTGAAAACAAAACTTACAAAAAACTTTAAAAATGTGTCAATTTAGTCCTTTTTAAACATGGCAATAAACTGTTCTTCGGAAATAATCGGTATTCCAAGTTCTTTGGCTTTTTTATTCTTTGATGAATTTGATGTAACATCATTGTTAATTAGATAATTGGTCTTTTTTGACACAGCAGAAGTCACAACGCCGTTTTGACTCTCTACATAATTTTTCAACTCATCTCTGTTTGCAAAATAGTTTACATCACCCGTCACAACGAAGGTCAATCCTTCACAGGCTCCTCCGCCGGATTCTTTTGCCTCAATCTGTTCCACATTTAATTGCTCAAGTAAATTTTCAAGCATCAAACGGTTATCCGACTCCTGATACCAGTTAAGTATGGAATTGGATTTTTCAGGCCCGATTCCATCCACATTTTCAAAACCTACACCATCTCTTAATGCTTCAAAAAAGCCTTTTGTACCAAATGCTGCAATCAGTTTTTTTCCCGCATCGGTTCCAATAAGCGGGATGCATAATGCGTAGATTAAGCGAACCGGATGAACATTCTTGGATTTCTCAATGGCTTCCAACAGGTTTGTGCAGGACTTTTCTCCAAATCCCTCAAGTTTTGAAATCTCATCTTTATAATTTTCTAATTTATAAACATCGGCAAATTCTTTTAAAAAGCCCAAATTCATAAATCGTATAATTGTCTGAATCGACAATCCATCAACATCCATTCCTGATTTGCTTACAAATCGGGTAAATTTCTTCACATATTTTGCACTGCAATTCGGATTGGTACAATGAAGTGTTTTTGTGAGACTTTTTTCACTTACTGTCACAACTGTATCTGCACTGCACACCGGACATTTTTTTGGATAGGAAAACACTCCCTCTGCCTGTGTGACTTCTATGCATTTTGGAATAATTTTATTCGCTTTAATAACCTTAAGTGTGGTTTTTCCGTCTTCTCCAATGCCAAGTCGTTCCATTTCACTTAGATTACAAAGGGAAGCTCTGGATACGGTTGTTCCCTCCAATAAAACCGGTTCAAAAACAGCTACCGGCGAAATTGTGGATGCTGCACATGACCATTCAACGTATTTTAATGTGGTTGTAGCACTGACATCCTCCCATTTAAATGCCAATCCTCCCCTTGTTGCGTGATGTCCGGTCACAGAACCTTCTTTTGCATACAGATGATCATCATAACCAATCACTAGTCCGTCTACCGGAAAATCAAATCGGCCGTTTTCTACTTTCTGTGTCCATCGCGCCACTGCATCACTTAAATTGCTTTGATTGCAAAGTTCCCGTTCAACAGTATTAAACCCTTCTTTATCTAAGAATTCCATTCTGTCTTTTACTGTTGGAATTTCATCCTCAATATGAACAACTGCGAAAGCAAAAAACTGTACCTGACGTTCTTTCACCTTGTCAATGTTTGTTTTATCCAGTCCAAGAGTGCCGGATGCCAAATTACGTGGATTCGCATACTTTTCATCATCATCCTCAATTGTCGCATTTAACAGTTCAAAATCCGAATAGGAAATAACTGCTTCGCCGCGCACAACCAAATGTCCTTTATAAGTAATCGTATGGGGAAAGCCCGTAATAGCGTCTTTCATAAATGTAATGTTGCTGCCTTCAACGCCGTTACCTCTGGTTAAAATCTTAGACAACTTTCCGTTATCATAGGTTAAAACCAACGTCAAACCATCTAATTTCCAGGAAAGCCATACTGCCCTCTCGCCTGCCCATTTTTTTAAATCCTCAATGCTTTTTGTTTTTGCAAGAGAAAGGGCCGGGAATTCATGTAATTCCCGTTCTCCGCTTTTTTCTTCAAAACCGGTATTCTGAGTTGGCGAATTCGGCAAAATTTCTTTTAATTCTTCCTCCAAAGATGTCAGTTCGTCAAACATGGCATCCCATTCATAATTGGACAAAATTTCTTCTCTTCCGCCATAATAAGCTTCCGATGCTTTATTTAAAATCTCAACCAATTCCTGCATTCGCTGTCTTTTCATAATTAGTCCTCATAGTCATCCCAAGCAACTGTTTCACTTGAGGAATGTTCAATCATTTTCTGTAAATCCGTCCACTCTTTTTGTGTGATTTCCCGATATTGTCCCACCGGCAAATCTCCAAGTTTTAGATTCATTATACGGACACGTTTTAACGCCACAACACGATAATTAAAATGCTCACACATACGACGAATCTGTCGATTGAGTCCTTGGGTTAATATAATTTTAAATTTCCGTTTATCAATTTTCTCAACCACACACTTACGGGTAATAGTATCTAAAATAGGAACACCATTTCGCATACCTTCTAAAAAATCCTCTGTTATTTCTTTATTTACGGAAACAATGTATTCTTTTTCATGTGCATTTCCCGCACGAAGAATTTTATTTAAAATATCTCCCTGATTTGTCATCAGCAAAAGTCCGGATGAATCCTTGTCCAATCTTCCGATTGGATAAATCCGATGAGGATAATTTAAAAAATTAATAATATTATCTTTTTCACGTTTTTGCAAAGTGCAAACGATTCCGATCGGCTTATTCACCAATAATAGCACAAATGGCTCCTTTGCTTCTATAAGTTGACCGGACACTCTGACTTCCTGTCCCGGGGAAATTCGATCTCCCATAACTGCAACAACGCCGTCAATTGTAACTTCTCCTGCTTCCACTTTTTTATCAGCTTCTCTTCTGGAACAAACGCCTGCCTCACTTAAATATTTATTTATGCGGATTCCATTTTCGTTTTCCATAGTATTCTTCTTTCTATTTCTTCATCTTGCAAGGAAAGGACTGTCAAAATGACAGCCCCTTCAAAAACGTTAATCTAATTTTAAAACAGCTGTCGGAACATATCCAACCATCATACCGTTATCCCAGGATACTTTTGACCAACCATTTGCATAACTCATTTCTACTGTTACACTTGCTCCCAGTTTCAGAGTCGCAATAACTGTAGTTGTATCATCCATTTTAACATATGCCTTCTGATCGCTAATCAATAGAACCATCTGTCCAACCTTTGGATACGCCGGCAAACCTGCCACACTATGCTGTGTTTCTACGGTTTTAATCAAGTCATTTCTGATATATCCGTTTTTACCATCGATTTTCACGCATGTCCAACCGCCCCAGTCATCGATACCTACTACTTCCAACTCTGTTCCTGCAGGAACGGTCTTAATCAAATTGCCTTCCTTGCTTGCAGCATCACGAACATTTGTGTTATCAATCGTCACAACTTTTTCCACAACATCTACATCGAGGATTTCCTGTTTTGGTGACTCATTTTCATCCCCATTATTATCCCCTTCTGCATCCTGATTGTTGTCTTGCTCATCATCAGAAACAGCATCCTGAATACCTAAATTTCCTTGTGGCGGATCTTGATTAACAACAATTTCAATGGTTGACATCCAATCACTGATAGCTCTGGAAACAGTAACCATTACCATTTCATTTAAGGCATCATCCTTTGCCATCGCTTCCATATAGTCTTTTTCAATTCTAACCTGAATATCTTTTAATTCCTGTAGTTCATTGTAAGAATAAATGGCAGTTAACACTTCTTCGTTTGTTCGAATGTATTCATGGGACTGCATATTGAACTGACTGTATAAGTTGTTAATATACAGTTTTTGCTCTTTTCCTGTTTCAACATAGAAGAAATCTAAGCCCGGTGCTGTTGTTTCTACTCCTACAAACTTATATTCCATCTCTACAGAAACAAGATAAGAACCTTCTTTCACTCCAGGATAAGTATAAACATTTTTTACGGTAACAGATTCTATAAATCCACTAAACAACGCAATATAATCTGCCTCATTTTTGGAAATCGGCTCTGCATACTGTGATAAAAGTTCTCTATCACCCTCTGCATAAGCAGTATAATAATTATTAATTAATGCGTTCACATCTTCGTACTTATTCACTGCAAGGATTCCCTCTTCTACATTTCCGGCAGGGTTCCAACCACGGAATGGTTCTTTTCCTGTTCCAAAAATAATCATAAGAACAAATGCTACAAAGATTACGCCCGCTCCGAAATATCTTTTGTATCGAATCACATAATCAATTGCTTTTTTTATATTCATACGAATTTTATTATAATCAATATTTTTAATCTTATGTATAATGGCTTTTCCGGCAGTAACAAGAATATCTTTTCCCTTTACCAAAACGGATTTCACCTTGTCTAAAAAAGGTTTTACCTTACTTAAAAGAGGCTTTATCTTCTGCAAAAGGACTTTTATCTTGTCCAAAATCGGCTGTATTTTTTCCATTGTATTACCTCATAATCCCATCTATCTGTATCAATCAATCATTTCTTTTAAAAAAGCGCACCTGGAGGGATTCGAACCCCCGCTCATGGAATCGGAATCCATTGCTCTCTCCCCTGAGCTACAGGTGCACACATAGTGTTATTTTACACTAATGCAAGGCAAAATTCAACTTTCTTTCAATATTTTCCATATACTGTTACAAAACTTTCCATCAATATTGGATTAAAGTACGCTTCAAGAAGTATTCCGATTAAAAAAACCAAACACCACACCACTTTCTTTTTTAAAGATGACTCTGTCTTATACATAAATCCATACGCGGAAAAAAGATATAGAAATATATGGGGCGTCCACAAAAGCAAACACATAACGATACCTTTAAAGCCATAGTTTTCTGCGAGCCTGAAAAACAAATATCCCATAGAAAAACCACACAACAGGCAAAGACTCGTCTTAATAAATTCTCTGTTTGTGCTTTTGTGCAATAATGTAAGTAGTAAAAGCATGGGAATTCGCACCATACCAATAGATGATAATAATTCTTTTTTATCAACTGTCTTGTTTTCATATTCGTACATGAAATGTTCCGTCATAACAAACAATCTGCTAATTGGCACATCTGCAAATATAATGACGACAAGGGCAGCTATCAGGATTCCAACACTCCATAGAAATATCGGATGTATCATTATCCGATAAAAACGTTCTTTATTTCCACTCATTTGAAAGTCTTTTCTTTTATTCTATGCTCTTCCGTGGATTTCCATAACACAAAAAAAGGCTCTTGCGACTTTACACAAGAGCCTTTTCAAGCATCATAAATTATTTTGCGAAATCAGTAACTCGTGATTCACGGATTACGCTGATTTTGATCTGTCCCGGATATTCCAATTCGCCTTCAACACGTTTTGAAATGTCTCTTGCCAGCAATACCATATCTGCATCACTGATCTGTTCCGGCACTACCATAATTCGAACCTCTCTGCCTGCCTGAATAGCATAAGATTTGTCTACACCTTTAAAACTGTCTGCAATTTCTTCTAATTGTTTTAATCTGTTTGCGTATGTTTCCAAAGTTTCACGTCTTGCACCCGGTCTTGCTGCAGAAATAGCATCGGCAGCTTGTACGATACATGCAATCAATGTTTCCGGCTCAACGTCGCCGTGGTGAGATTCAACAGAGTTAATAACTACTGCGCCTTCTTTGTATTTCTTACACAAATCAGATCCCAACTGAATATGGGAACCTTCCATATCATGGTCTACAGCCTTACCAATGTCATGTAATAAACCGGCACGTTTCGCCAATTTAATATCAACACCGATTTCAGCAGCAAGTAATCCTGCTAACTGAGCCACTTCGATAGAATGCTTCAATGCATTCTGACCATAGCTGGTTCTAAATTTCATTCGTCCTAATAACTTCACTAATTCAGGATGAATTCCATGAACTCCAACTTCTAAAGTAGCAGCTTCTCCTTCTTCACGCATGATAGCTTCTACTTCACGCTGAGCCTTCTCAACCATTTCTTCAATTCTGGCCGGATGAATTCTTCCATCCAAAATCAGTTTTTCCAAAGCAATACGGGCAACTTCTCTACGTACAGGATCAAATCCTGATAAAACAACTGCGTCCGGAGTATCATCAATAATCAAATCCACACCGGTCATTGTTTCTAGTGTACGAATATTACGTCCTTCACGTCCGATAATTCTACCTTTCATTTCATCATTCGGTAACTGAACAACAGAAATGGTAGTCTCGGAAACATGATCAGCTGCACATTTCTGAATAGCTGTAACTATGTAATCCTTCGCCTTCTTATTGGCCTCTTCCTTTGCTTTGTTTTCTAATTCTTTGATTAATTTTGCAGTGTCAAGTTTTACGTCTTCTTCAACAGTTTTTAAAAGATAATCTTTTGCTTGTTCGGAGGTTAAACCAGAGATACGTTCTAATTCTTTAATGCGTTCCTCATTGAGTTTCGCGATTTCTTCCTTCTGCTTTTTGATAGCTTCTTCTTTCAAGATAAATTCAGCTTCACGTTTCTCCACAGCTTCGTACTTTTTATCCAAGCTTTCTTCACGCTGTGCCGCACGTCTTTCTAAACGCTGAACTTCGTTTCTGCGTTCCCGAATTTCCTTTTCCAATTCATTCTTACTGCGAATGGATTCTTCCTTTACTTCGAGCATCGCTTCACGCTTCTTGTTCTCGGCTGTCTTAACAGCATCATCAATTATCTGTCTTGCTTTCTCTTCCGCAGAACCAACTTTTGATTCAAACGTTCTTTTACGATGAGATGTAACCGCAACTGCTGTAACAGGAATAGAAACAACTGCTGCAGACGCAAGACCGATCACTAAAGATATAGCGTCAAATTGCACAGGAGCACCTCCTTTATTAAATTATCATAGTACATTATGTTGTTATATCTATTATCACTCCATAACAAAAGTTATAGTATGCCATAGTTTCAACATATAAATTCTAACCTTTTTCTATACAATTGTCAAGCATTTGTAGGAATAAGAAAAACAAGCGTCTTATCGACACAAGATATCGTTAAGACGCCATTTTTCACTAATCATTTATGCAGTTTTCATCAAAATTCCCCATAACAGATTTGATATCCTCTATACGGAACCCTTTTCGATATAGAGACATCATCATTTTCTGCTTCTCTTGCGATGTTGCTGAAGATAAAGAAAATGACTTTTGTTTCAGAATATGTTTTATCTGAGCACATTCATCTCCTTCATACTCTTCATCCAATGCAAGTTGAATCAATTCTTGGGAAATACCCTTCTGCATGAGTACAATTCTAAGTTTCTGCTTTGACTTGTGTGTTCCGCTATAATGTACATAATTCCTTGCGAAACGCTCATCATCCAGATAACGAAACTCTTTTACATAAGTGATTGCATCTTGAATCTCTTCCTCTGTAAAATCACTTTGTTTTAACTTTTCCCTTAACTGGCTTTCTGTTCTGTCTTGTCGTTGCAGCAGATACATTGCCTTTTTTCTGGCTTCTTTACTCATTCAGTTCTCCGTTCAAACCTTCATCCCCAAACATTACATTGGATTTGTTTAAGCCGTAATGCTCACGTACCTTTTCTTCAATTTCATCGCAAATTGCAGGATTATCTGCGAGGAAAATCTTCGCGTTCTCTCTACCCTGACCAATCTTCTCGCCTTCATATGCATACCATGCACCGGACTTGTTGATTACGTCAATATCTGCCGCAAGGTCAAGAATATCACCAACCTTGGAAATACCCTTACCAAACATGATATCAAATTCTGCTTCTTTAAACGGAGGAGCAATCTTGTTCTTAACAACCTTAATACGGGTTCTGTTACCAATCACTTCGCCGCCCTGTTTTAAAGATTCAATTCTTCTTACATCAAGACGGATGGAAGAATAAAATTTAAGAGCACGACCACCGGTTGTTGTTTCCGGATTACCGAACATAACCCCAACCTTTTCACGTAACTGGTTAATAAAAATAACGGTACAATTAGACTTACTGATAACGGCTGTTAATTTACGCAATGCCTGAGACATTAATCTTGCCTGCAAACCAACATGGGAATCTCCCATATCACCGTCAATTTCTGCCTTTGGAACAAGTGCTGCTACAGAGTCGACAATAACTATATCAACTGCACCGCTTCGTACCATCGTTTCTGTAATTTCCAAAGCCTGTTCACCATTATCCGGCTGTGAAATATATAAATTGTCAATATCTACGCCAATATTCTTAGCATATACAGGGTCTAATGCATGTTCTGCATCAATAAAGCCGGCAATACCGCCACGTTTCTGAATCTCGGCAACCATATGTAATGCAACGGTGGTCTTACCACTGGATTCCGGCCCGTAAACTTCTAAGATTCGTCCTCTCGGAACACCTCCCAGACCAAGTGCAATATCTAAGCTCAAAGAGCCTGTCGGTACTGTCTCAATATTCATATTTCTTGAAGGATCACCCAACTTCATAACGGATCCTTTACCATACTGTTTTTCAATCTGCGCAATCGCTGCATCCAAAGCTTTCAACTTATCTTCTCTAGCCATAACTTCTCCTTCCGAAATCGAACTAATGTTCGTTCCATGTTCTTATCATATTATATGCTGACTCAAATGTCAACACTTATTACGAAAATTATTTTATATTTTTCTGTGGGACATAAATGGGACTTTGCATCGAAAAAATAATAATAAAAATGCTATTTGAGCACCTTTCGAACGAAAAAAGACAGCTGCATTTTGCAACTGTCTTTATTATAGCATTTCCATTTTTTTCGTCAAGACAATTGAAGTTTCAGAATTATTTTACTAATGCTAAAACGTCTTCTTTTTCAATATATCCTACGGAACGGTTTGTCTCTTCTCCGTTCTTAAATACAATCAAAGTAGGAATACTCATAACTTTAAATCTTTTTGCCAATTCTTTTTCTTCGTCAACATTCACTTTGCCTACTACGAATGCTCCATTTGTTTCCTCGGCTACTTCATCAACAATTGGAGAAAGCATTTTACAAGGTCCGCACCATGTTGCCCAGAAATCAACTAATACCGGCACCTGACTGTTTAATACAACTTCATCAAAATTTGCTACTGTTACATTTACTACTGACATTTTTTGTTCCTCCTAAAAGTAATTGTATTTGTAAGTTCATTATTTCTCATTTCAGGAAAAATATCCGTATCCTTGCTGAAAAACTAATTGCGGCTAAACTCTTCCAACTCAAGACCTTCATTTCTCTTTAATGTCATATCCACACTCCAATCATGAACAAAAAGAAGTAACGGACGTTCTTTTAAGTCCTTAATCTTCTTCATATCAGAGGTTCCGATAATCTTATCCAGGTCTGTTGAAGTATCCTTAATCCAGCGAATATGTTCATACGGCAACGTTTCCATCTTGATTTCTACATTATACTCTGTTTCCAGTCTGAATTTCAAGACATCAAACTGCAATACACCAACAACACCCACAATGATTTCTTCCATACCGGTGTTATATTCCTGGAAAATCAGAATTGCACCCTCTTGAGCAATCTGATAGATTCCCTTTACAAACTGCTTACGTTTCATGGTATCTACCTGTTTTACACGGGCAAAATGCTCCGGTGCGAAAGTTGGAATACCTTCATAGGAAAACTTTTTATTTCCTGCGACCAAAGTATCACCAATGGAGTAAATACCCGGGTCAAAAATACCAATAATATCGCCGGCATATGCTTCTTCCACGATTTTTCTTTCCTGAGCCATCATCTGTTGCGGTTGCGCAAGCTTCACCATTTTTTTGCCCTGCATATGATATACTTCCATGCCGGCCTCAAACTTGCCGGAACAAATACGCATAAAAGCAATTCTGTCTCTATGCGCTTTATTCATATTGGCCTGAATTTTAAATACAAAAGCCGAAAAATCTTCACTAAACGGACTAATTGCACCGGCATCGGACATTCTTTCAAGGGGTGATGATGTCATTTGCAAAAAGTGCTGTAAAAAGGTTTCTACACCAAAGTTCGTTAATGCTGATCCGAAAAATACCGGTGAAAGTTTTCCTTTCGAAACAAGTTCCTGGTCAAATTCTGCACTGGCGCCATCCAAAAGTTCGATTTCCGACAAAAGATTTTCCAGTTTATCTGCCCCGATAATGGATGGCAACTTTGGATCATTGATATCGTATTCTTCCTCAATACCTTCTTTTGTACCTTTTTGTGTATCTGAATACAAGCGGACTTTTTTCGTATTGCGGTCATATACCCCCTTAAACTCTTTACCTGAGCCAATCGGATAATTAATTGGGCAGGTTGCAATACCAAGCTCGCTCTCAATTTCATCTAATAAAGAAAATGTATCGTTTGCATCACGGTCCATTTTATTAATAAACGTAAAAATCGGAATGTTACGCATTACACAAACCTTAAATAACTTTCTGGTCTGCGCTTCAACACCCTTTGAGCCATCAATAACCATAACCGCGGAATCCGCCGCCATAAGCGTTCGATAGGTATCTTCCGAGAAGTCCTGATGTCCCGGGGTGTCTAAGATATTGATGCAATATCCGTCATAATTAAACTGCAAAACAGAAGAAGTAACGGAAATACCACGTTCTTTTTCAATGGTCATCCAGTCAGACACCGCATGTCTTGCAGTCGCTTTTCCCTTTACGGAACCTGCCAAATTAATTGCCCCGCCGTATAACAAAAACTTTTCCGTTAAAGTGGTTTTACCGGCATCCGGATGGGAAATAATGGCAAAGGTTCTTCTTTTTTCTATTTCTTTAGCAATATTACTCACTTTATCCTCACTATATGTGTCTAAAATCAGTTTCTCAAACGAACTAATTCTATAATATGGTATCTTTATTGTCAAGAATCATACAGCGTTCTTACTAAGATTTCTACTGATTTTCTCGAAACGGCGTTATCACAATGCCCTCCGGATCAATATCTACTTTCCGAAGCACGATATCTTCAATTTGTGCCAACTGGGCGTCTGTTAAAACAGCCACTTCCACAATGATATCCACAGAATCTTCGCTAACAATAACAACTACATCCCGAAAGCCTTTTGCTTCTAATAAACTTTCAATTTCACACTCTGCCTCCTGGTTCGCAATAAGTGCAACCATAGCATTTGCAGCTTCTTTCTTGGCATCTTCGGACAAATTCTTATTATCCAAAATAGCCTGTAGCTCCTCTTTTGCTTTTGCACGGGCCTGTTCTCTGTTCATACGGGCTTTTGCCGCATAACTTTTTGCCGCCTCACCGGATACAATAATGGCTTCACCGGCATCTTCCATATCATCCTGGGTTGCTGACGACAGAGCATCCCCTGAGGCGATTCCTCCATTGGACGAAGTCAGGCTTGAATCTTTGTCACCCATGGATGACTGATAGCTGATATAACCGCCTACCGCTATTAATAATGCCAATCCGGTTACTAAAACCTGATTTTTAATTCGAAAACGTTTCACAACAATCCTCCATACTTATTCCATATTGATGATACTAATTTTATGACTCTCAATTCCAAATAATGCCATAATGCCTTTTATGATTTCCTGTTGAATAACCGGATCGTTTACTCCTTGTGCAACAACTAATACGCCCTGTATTTGCGGCCGAATCGTATTCACTACATAGGGATAAGTTTCTTTATCCGTTTTTTGATAAATGGTCTCTTCCTCCCACGAGGAGGAGTTTTCCTCCCCCCTTGTGGTTTCTTGCCCGGATTCATCCTTTTCAACAACGCTTAGTCCGGAGTCCTTAATGGTTATCATAACCTCAACTTTTCCTACACCCTTAATTGTTGACAGGATTTCCTCCAACCGGCTCTCCAAATCTTTCGCATACTCTTCTTGCAAAGTTTCCGTTTTATCGCTATTGCTTATTAGGTTCCCTGTTTGTGAATCCTCGTTTTTTTTATCTGTAGGAACAGCAATGACCAATAATATCAGCCCTATCAGCAATACGATAAAAATAGTTTCCTTCTTTTTTATCAACCCGGTCCATTTACTCATTACAATACACCTCCAAAGCAAATTCCGGCTCATAGGTTTGACTCAGCAATTCTTTCATCGCAAGTGCATGATCTGTCTGACTCGTCATCCCCACGGTGATTCCCATCTCACCCAGTCTGACTATGTATAATTTCAATGTACCCACTTCCCCCTCATTTTCCCACATGACATCATATTCCATAATTTCATACCCATGTTGGTTCAAAAAATCATCCATATTTTGAACTAACATCTCTAGTGTCTGTGCAACATAAAAATCTTCCCGGTCCGGAAGAAACCCGGCCCAATCTTTTGCCTGCTCATATTCCTTCCAAAGACTGTTGATTTCAATATTCCACGCAACCTCTTCTTCTGTAAACAATTCATAAACCGGACTCATGATGAGCAATACAAAAATCAAACCTCCGTAAAACCGTAAATAACGGTTTAACTGCATATCTCCGAGAATCTGTAACAAAAAACCGACTAATATAGAATAAAATATAAAACTCTGTATAAATCCCATAACTCCCCCTAAGAAAATGCCGTTATGAGTACCAGACTCAATGAAAAAATGGTTAATGTATGAATCTGAACCTTCCACAGCATACAAATACTCATGTGACATCCTCCCATCAATTCCACGGCTTTTTGTCCTAATACAGGCTCTAAACAAGCCTCTAACAGACGAACACCCAAGATAAGTACTGCAAGCTTCATAATTGCCGGCATGCACAGAATCATCAAGATCACAACTGCTGCAATGCCAATGGAATTCTTTAGAAGTGTTCCGCTACTTAGAAGAACCTCTGCAGCACTGCCGGAAAGAGAACCGATTCCCGGAATCATACTAACAGCTTTTCCCACAGATACTCTTCGGACTTTATCAATCGCCGGAAAAAGTAACCCCTGCAACGTATTCATACTGCAAACTGCAACAAGAATAATCTTTAAACCTACGGCAAAAACATCTTCAAACAGTTTAATAAATTTTGTAAAAAAATTCTCTCCCACTCCTTGATTTACAAATCTCATAGCCATATAAATCTTAGTTCCGGGAAGAAAAAAAGAGCAAATAACAAGTTCCAATAGAAATAACACGCATAAAGTTATGCTATAATAGGCTCCGGAAGTGTTGGCACCATTTGTAACAACTAATGTAAATGCATAGGTCGGCATTAACACTTCCATAAACTGCAATACACCGGTTATACTTCGATACACAGTCTCATAACCACCTGTAAACAAATTCAGGCAAATTGTTGCCCCACATAACAAATAAATGTAAGAGCCGTATTTTTCAATGCTTTCTTTTCCATATGCTTTTGACAACTGGATAATAACACTGAACAAAACGCATATTCCAAGCAATTGAAGTAGCTGTCCTTTTATTTCCTGAAAATTTCCCAAAAACATTTTTCCCAACAAACCAAGAATTTCAACGATGCTTTCTTTTGTACCACTTTGTATTTTTTCAAGGAATTCCGCAAATGTAGTATCAATTCCCTGCAAAGATAAAAAATCGTCCAAGTTTTCGTAATTCATCCCACACCTTCAGTTATGTCAATAACCTTCTCATCATCTCAATGAATTCCAATAAAATCGGATATCCCACCATTAAAATGGTTGTCCTTCCAAGCAACAGCACCTGCTTTGCAATGGCTTTTTGACCTGCCTGTTCACAAATATCAGAAACGAATTCGGAAATCACGATGATTCCGGTCATTTTTAGTAACATCTTTGTATAAATGCTGTTAACACCGGAAATATCCCGAATAATTTCGATTACCGACAGTAAATCAAACAGCTTATTTAACATAAGCCCCGCAATGAAAAAGGCAATTAACATCAATAGAAGTTGTCCAATCATTTTATTGCTTTCTCCCAAGTAAAGCGAAAGTATTACTCCGCAAATACATACTGCACCCACCGCAATGATTTCCATGTATACGCTTCCTTTTATAATTCAAATAGCAACTGAAAATTTTCGAACAGCCCCAACACATAGGGAATGACCCATCCGATTACTAATATAAAGCCGGTTAGTGTAACCAAAAAAGCCAGTTCATCTCTTCCGCTGTGTTTTAACACCTGGCCTAATAACGTCACCAAAATTCCAACAGCAGCTATCTTAAAAAGAATTCCGATTTCCATCTTTCCCTCCTTATATCAGTAATATCACAGCGAACATGCCAACCATAAAACTACATGCCATACTCACCTTTTTCTTATCTTTTAATGTTCTTCTCTTTTCATCCAGATCTTCCTGCAAATAATCTAAGACAGACTGCATCTGTACACAAATCCCCTCTTTATCCATTTCCTGCAATATACTTCCTAATCGTAACAACTGATTTTTCAGTTCCTCCTTCATCTTCATATTCCCGCAAATACACTCTATGTACTGACTCCATGCTTTCTCAAAAGGAACTTCCGGAATGATTTCACCCAAAATTTTCGTTTCCCGAATTAGAATTTTCCCCGCATGCATACTTTTTTCCAGCTGTGCTGCAGCTTCTTTAAACAGTTCCGGGAACGGACGATTTAAGTACTCCTGATTTCGAAGAATTTTTAATAAAATTTGCTTTATTCCTTCGTACTCATCGTATTTATTTTCATAACGGTTGCACAAAGATATTCCAAACAAACAACTGGCACCTAACACGCACAAAGCGCCAATTCCCCGTACAAATAAAATCACATTATCCATTTAAAAGCTTGCCCCCGGTGTCATATACAAACACACTGTAATGCTGTTGTTTTTTTCTTAAAATAACAAATCGCCCAAAGATTCCCTCTCGAAACAACTCTTTTAAACTGTTTCTATCCTGTACTTCTTCCACGGAAGAACCATGGGTTGAACATAACACACTACATCCCGAATATATTCCGTATAACAAAGCTCTGCTTTCTTCTTCAAAACCGATTTCATCTGCGATTAATATTTCCGGTGACAAAGAGCGGACCGCCATTACAAAAGCAACATCCTTTTTGCATCCGCTAATGACATTTGTTCTTCTGCCTACATCAAATTGCGGACTTCCGTTTGAAACTGCCGCCAGTTCCATACGCTCATCCACAACAACCGTTTTTTTTCCGGGAAAACCAGCAAATCCATCAGAGAATGCTCTTGCACAATCTCTTAAAAATGTTGTTTTTCCGCAACCCGGCGGAGCAATTACCAATGTATTTAATAACCTATTTCCTTCAATCAAAAATGGAATCGTATTTGTTGCGCATCCTTTGTGCTCCTTTGCAATTCGTAACATCATTCCATTGATATGTTTGAAAAAATTCACTTTATTATTTCTGTCATTTTCTGCAATATGACCGGCAAACCCCAAACGATGTCCTCCGTCTAAGGTTAAATATCCTTGTCCGATTTCCTCTCTGTATGCAACCGGTGTGGCTTGTGTTGCCTGCTGAAGGATCTCATACAAATCCGATTTTGTAACAAGATAACACTGGGAAATCACATCTCTCTCATCCTTTGTGGCACAAAACAATGTACCGTTTTTTAACAAAAGATATTCCTGTCCCTGAATAAAGAAAATAGCAGGTTGTCCGATTCTTAAAAACAACTCCGTAAAATAGCCGCTTCTGTACGCCTCTTCGATTGACTTCTTATAAATTTCCGGAAACAATTTCTTTAATTTTTCCATAAAAAATCCGCCTCCCATACACTGTTTATTCAGTATATGTGTGAGACGGACGAGTTAGACTTCCATTTTTCTTTATTTTGCTTTTCTGTTTTTTCCGAAAACAAGGTCATAATTGATTTCCTGGTAAAAAGCATCTTCACAACTTGCGTGGTCTTTGCTTACATTACCAAGCATCCACATGGTTTTCGCAATGACAGCTTCTAAAGTCATATCATAAGATTCTAAGAAATTACAATCTTTTTTAATCTTCTGACCCACTTCATAAACCGTCATATCACTACCCTCATGAGAAACCTGAGTCGCCATAATGATAAGTGTATCCGGATACTGTTTATTCAAGCGGTAGAATTCATCTGAAATGCTACTTGGAATGCCACCAACACCAAAACTTTCAATGATGATTGCGTCGTAGTATTTAAATACATCTTCAAGGCCCTGCGGACGCATACCCGGAATCAATTTCATCAAGTATACTTTTTCATCTAACGTTGTATAAAAACGGACATCTTCTGCATACGGAATGATCGGGATGTAACGAATCACCTGATTCCCCTGTACAACTGCCAAGAAAGGATAATCAATGCTGTCAAAAGCGTTAAAACTCTTAGAACGTACTTTTTTTGCTCTGGTTCCTGCGATAACTTTACCGTCAAACACGATTACAACACCCTGCGAACGTTCGTCTGCTGCATACACAAAGGAAGAATAAAGGTTAATCTTACCATCGGTATTGTCTTCTCCGATTGGTTTCTGGGAACCGGTTAAGACAATAGGTTTCTTGGAATTCTGGATTAAATAAGATAATGCTGCAGCTGTATACGCCATTGTATCCGTTCCGTGAGAGATAACAAATCCATCGTATTTATCATATTGAGCCTGAATCTCTTTCACAATGTCGCACCAAATTTCCGGTGTCATGTTGGTACTGTCAATACTGCATAACTGTACCGCTTCCACCTCACAAAAATCTGTAACTTCCGGAATGAACTGAATAATTTCATCGGAAGAAATTCCCGGTTTTAATCCATTTTCAGATTCTGTTGATGCAATGGTTCCACCCGTTGCGATTAATAAGATTTTTTTCTTATTGTCCATTTGAAATATACTCCTTTAAGTCTTTTAACAATTCTTCTACTGCTTCTGTCTTGGTTGCCCAACTGGTACAGAAACGAATCGCACTATGCTTATCATCTACTCTCTGCCAATAAGAATAGATATACTTTTCCTTTAATTGTTCCAACACATCATCGGATAAGATTGGGAATACCTGATTGGTAGGTGAATCTACTAAAAATTCAACTTTTAACTCTTTTAACCCTTCTCTTAATCGATCTGCCAAAGCAATTGCATGTCCGGCAATTTCAAAATACAAACCATCAGTAAAAAGTGCTAAAAACTGGATGCCCAGCAATCTTCCCTTCGCAAGCATACCGCCGTGCTGTTTCATAATATAGCGGAAATCTGTTTTTAAATCTTCATTGGTAATAATAACGGCTTCCCCAAATAAAGCTCCCACCTTTGTTCCGCCAATATAAAACACATCGCACAAGCTACATAAGTCTTCTAACGTAAGGTCGTTTTCCCGGGCACATAATCCATAGCCTAATCTTGCACCATCCATAAATAAATACAGATGATGTTTGTCACACACCTCACGCAACGCCTGCATTTCAGCCTTTGTATATAAGGTTCCGAACTCTGTCGGATTGGAAATATAAACCATCTTCGGTTGCACAATATGTTCATGTGTTTCATCATTGTAATGGGCAGTTACTGCATCATCCACCTGCTTTGACGTAATTTTTCCATCTTTTGTAGAAAGTGGCAATACTTTATGCCCGGTCGCCTCAATAGCACCGGTTTCATGTACACCGATATGTCCGGTCTCGGCAGACAATACACCTTGATGCGTTCTTAATGCAGCAGAAATAACAGTTAAATTGGTCTGCGTTCCGCCCACTAAAAACTGTACATAAATATCATCCCGTTTGCAAGCCTTTTTAATCGCTTTTGCAGCATTTTTACAATATTCATCCTCTCCGTATCCAACAGTCTGCTCCATATTGGTAGCCGTTAACATATCTAAAATCTTCTGATGACATCCTTCGGTGTAGTCGCTGTTAAAACAAAACATCTTAGTTCCCCCTTAAAAAATGTAAAAATCCGTCTACAACCAGTTTCCACTCGTTTAATAACTGCTCATGGTTGTTTATGATAAAATCCAAGTCGCCGCCTTTTGCTGCCAACTCTTCTGCATATGCCAATTCTCCAAGTTCTGTCGCACCTAACATACGAGCGTTACCTTTTAGTCCGTGAACCAAAATTGCATAATCTGCTAAGGTTTCTAAACTCATAACTGCGTTCATTTTCGCATTTCGTTTATCGAAGTCATTTGCAAAAATGTCCGCCATCATACGATACTGCTCAAGGTCATCCCATACAAAAGAAAGACCTGTCTTAAAATCAATATGGAATTTGCTTAAATCCCATTCTGTCATTTCTTTTTGATTGGTATTCTCGTTTTGGCAGTCATCCTCATTCTCTGCAACTAACTGTAATACTTCTTGAAGCATCTGAACAGAAACAGGCTTTCCTAAATATCCGTCAAACCCTTTGCTAATGTATTCCTCTGCCATCCCATCTCCGGTATTGGCTGTCAAAACAACAACCTTCGTCTTCGTACACATGTGGTCGGAACGTTTTTTCATTTCCGCCAGCACTTCAAGGCCGTCCATTCCCGGCATCATATGGTCTAAAAGCAACAAATCATATGTGTTGCGGTAAATTTCCTCTATGCACTTTTCTCCGGAATTAAGGCAGGTTGTACTGCATCCCAGTTTTTGCGTAATCTTATCGATGATTTTTAAATTCATATCATTATCATCAATGATTAGTACGCGAAGTTTTGTATCTGACATATTTCCTCTTTATATCCTATCCTTAATCTCTTAAAACTGCCTGATTTCGTCATTCGTATCATCCGTACTCTTATCAATATGACGGATTTCCACTTCGTAACTGTAGCTGTCACTAACCTGTACGGTAACAGTATCGCCAACTTTATGACCCATCAAGGCTTTGCCAAGCGGGGAATCAATACTGATTAATCCCTTTAACGAATTACCACGAATGGTTGTAATAATACGGTAAGTCTCTTCCTGCTCATCTTCCGGAATCCAAATCGTTACCGTGTTATTGATACCAACCTCATCGTCCTTTGAATCATCGGAAATAATGATGGCCGTCTTAATCGTTTTTTCCAAATAGCGGATACGGCTCTCGTTGATATTTTTTTCTCTTTTTGCGGCGTAGTACTCAAAATTTTCACTTAAGTCTCCCTGTGCTCTGGCCTCTTTCACCGCCTCAATCAACTGCTTACGTAAAACCAGCTTACGATATTCAATTTCTTTTTCAATTTTCTCGATATCATGCTGCGTTAATTCGTCAAACATTATCCGTCTCCATTCTTATTTTCTATATTATATTTTACCTTAATCTCTGCGTCTTTTCAATGACAACATGCACAACAAAAATGACGGCAAAAATGCCGCCATTTTATTTATTGGTCGTGCCAAATTGCGAGAATTTTTCCATCGTCTTTCCTCATCAAAATGTATGCTACTCCGCCCTTATTTCCTTTTGGCAAAGTACCTTTAACAAGCCATATGTTATTTTCTTCATCAAAAAAAACTTGATACGGTTTTTCGTTATAAATTTTATCTCCAAACAAATCAAGCCATTCCTTTATTGCTTTTTCTTTTGCCTGTTCTGCATTTAATATTTCTCCTAAATATTTGTCAGATGAAAAATCTTGAATTGCCTGAAGATAATAAGGTTCGTCATTCAGTCTAAATGTTTTCACTCTAGAATTTACAAATTCATTATAAAAAATAAGTCCTACTGTCAACACACCAATTAATAGTATGCCAAAGATAATTATAATTTTCTTATTCATATTTATGTCCCCCAATTAGAATCATATTTCCTCAATATCCCAAACGGAATAGATACGTAATTAACCCATTTATTTAAGTCATTTTGTAAAAACCAGTCATTATAGTGTCTCGGTATCCATATTTGATTATGGATACCGACAACTTTTTCTTTATACCAAACCAATTTAAAAAATCGTATCAATTACTTGCCAATCAAATAATTCTTGGAAATCTTTAAAACATTCTGCACATATCCAGTGATAATGATCCAAAGTACAATAACCTTTTTTTAATAGCCCAACATCATTTCCAAATTTTGCAAAGCAAAATTCGCAGTGCTCATGATCATGCATTAGGACATCGTAGAAATCTACCTTTTTAAGTTCTACTTCCTTCAAATAATTCATTTGATTTGTCAAACGCCAATCACTGCTCACTCTACTTTCCCCCTTATTCTTTCAGTGTAATTCTATCTTTTCCTACTCTCCACCATTTCCTCTCCATTCCGTTCCTTCCGGTGCAAGTGTCGGATCATCCCCGGGATACGAAACATCAGGTATATCAGGAACTTCAGAAACAGATCCTTGGTTTGGCAATTCTTGTTCCGTTTCTGAATATACAATAACACCAAAAATTATTATTCCACCAACGGCAATAATATCCCCTATAGGTAACGGTCCATCAATTAATGGAAGTATTATAACAATGGATTCCCACCCTTGAAGTATCTCTGCAGTAGTACCCTTATTATCATTTTAATTCACAGGATTATTCAAACAATATGCAAACATATTTTACCCCAATATACCTTGCCCTGTGCTCACGTATCCATCCGCATTAAGAAATCTTCCCGTCTCCGGATCATAGTATCTGCTGTTTAAGTAATACAGCTATGTTTCTTCGTCGTAGATGTATCCTCTGTAACGGAATTGTCCCCAAAAGGCGATGCTTGCTGGTATACATCTTTTCTTGCTATTTACTTTTCTCGTATTTCCTCATTTCCTTAAATGAAATGTCAAATTGACAGTTTGCACAATGGAAATATCTTGTTCTAAATTCAACATCACCCACAAAAAAAGTATCTCCTACAGAAAAATCGTAATCTTTCGCTTCTGGAGAGTTAGAATTTACGATTTTACTTACATACCGCAATTCTAATTTTTTTCCGCATTTGGGGCAAAAATGTTTTTTCCAATGCACATAAAATGGATTAGCATCATAAATATATTTTATTGCTTTTCTCATAATCTACCTCCTATTACTGCGCAGGTTTTACCCTAAATACAAATCCTGCACCGACACTTACTTTGGCTGTAAAACCTTCATTAGGGAAAACCCCTATCATTGCTTCTGCACCAACAGAAAGAAGATCACCTGAAACACCAAATTCAATTTGCCATCCAAACAATTCTAACTCTGCGGTAGCTCTACCAGATAATACTGCCGCTTTTGCTTTTACCGCCAAACCTGCTCCATTTTTGTATTGTATGCCAGCTTGCGCAGTTGCAGTTAGCACATCTCCTACTCCCTTTAGAGATAATGCCACATTGTCATTACCAACACCAATCTTTCCAGAAGCATTTCCAGTTGAGACTTTCGCAAATCCACCCAGCATACCGTTGTTTTTACTATCTTTAGAGTTAACCTGCAAGCGTCCATTGATTTCACTATAACCACCAGTTAGTGAACCAGATCCTCTGAATATTCCATCTTGGAAATGTCCACTAATTGTATTGCTACTTGAACTAAAGAAGTTTGCAACAGGTTGTATAATATTGTTATTCACCCAATTTGCTGCATTCTTCATCCACTGTGGCCAATGGCCAGAGGAATCATACATATTTACCGGGTTGTTAAAACAATATGCGAACATATTGTAACCTTGTATTGAACCACCAACACCAGCTATAACACTATCCGCATTTATCCAGCGTCCGATCTCCGGATCGTAATAACGGCTGGATACATAATAGAGACCAGTCTCTTCGTCGTAGATATAGCCTCTATAGCGGAATGGATTTAAGGTTCCAATGCTCTGTGCAAGTTCGCCTGTGGTGCTTAATGGTCTTCCCCAGCTATCATAATCATACAATACCACCGCTTCAAAGTTACTGTCAAGAATTCCGCGAATATGGTACCAACGTAGCACATTTCTTTCTTTTTTGACCCCTACAAAACGGTCAATTTTTAATTATTTTGAGGATTTTTTAAGGAAATTAACCACTTTGTATGGGTTGTTTTTAAATTTCAGGAACATAAAATTAACAAAAAACACTCTCCCCATCGATTTCTCGAACGAGAAGAGTGTTACAAATATATATTCCAATATAGATTTACATTGTAATTACGGTTCCGCTTTCGCCATTCATTGCCTGAATTGCTTTTTCCAAGGAGCCGATAACTGCTTTTCTGCCCGGTTTGGACTGAGCAAAGTTCATGGCAGCCTGTACCTTTGGAAGCATGCTTCCAGGTGCAAAATGACCTTCTGCAATGTACTGATTTGCTTCTTCAATAGATAAAGTTGCCAAATCTTTCTGATCCGGTTTACCGAAGTTAATGGATACTCTGTCAACTGCAGTTAAGATGAATAAATAGTCTGCATCAACCAACTCTGCGAGTTTTGCAGATGCGAAGTCTTTATCAATAACTGCTGGGATTCCGATATAGTCTCCGTCTTCGTTTTTATAAACCGGAACACCGCCACCGCCGGAAGCGATTACGATGAATTCGTTATTTACCAACTGAACGATGGAATCACTTTCTACAATGTTGATTGGCTTTGGAGAAGCAACCACTCTACGATATCCTCTACCTGCATCTTCTTTAAAAGTTACAGTCGGATCCTGTTTCATGATATCTTCTGCTTCTTCTTTTGTATAAAAAGCACCAATTGGTTTTGTAGGATTGCTGAACGCCTGATCATTTTTATCTACTTCAACCTGGGTTACAACAGTTGCAGCATGCCATGGCATTTTACGCATTCTTAATTCTCTCAAAAGACCCTGTTGTAAATGGTATCCGATATAGCCTTGGCTCATTGCTGTACATTCCGGCAATTCAAAGGAAGCAATATTGCTGTCATGCTTGCTTGCAACATCAAATGCAAGGTTAATCATACCAACCTGCGGACCATTTCCGTGGCTAATAACAACTTCGTGTCCCTGCTCAATTAAACCAACGATAGATGGCGTTGCCTGATGGATTTTTTCAATCTGATCTGCAGGTGTTTTTCCTAAAGCATTACCACCTAATGCAATAACTATTCTTGACATTCTAAATTCCTACTCTCAATTAATCTAAATAAGCTAATCTTTCTGCTAAGAAAGCATCTAATTCTTCTTTTGCAGCTGCTTTCTGAAGTTCTGTTGTATCTTTCTGATATCTTGTGAAGTATACAAGTAAACCTCTCATAGCTGTTAATCTGTTACCAGCTTCTTCAAATGCTACAGATACGTCAGAGTCTAATACTTCGTCTGTTACGTCTTCACCACGAGTTGCCGGTAAGCAGTGCATGAATTTACATCCCAAAGCACCCATCTGCATTAATTCACGGTTAACCTGGTAATCAGCGAATACCTGTACTCTTTCTTCTTTTGGCATTTCGTTTTCATATAAACCATACCATACGTCTGTGTAGATGAAGTCTGCGCCACGGATAGCTTCTTTGTCATCTGTTACTACCCAAGTACCACCGGATACTTTACAGTTTTCTTCCATAATTCTCTTGTGGTCTTCATTTAACTGATGTCCTTTTGGTCCGTAGTGAACGAAGTCCATACCAAGCTTTGTACATAAGAAACCTAAAGAAGCACATACCTGTGTACCATCACCGATAAATGCTAATTTACAATCTTCAATCTTCTTTCCTTTTGGAAGATTTTCAAGCATTGTACATAAGTCACCGATTTCCTGTGTTGGGTGGTTGTAATCACTCATAGCGTTCATTACAGGGATTGTGGAAGCACCTGCAAGGCGTACTACTGTATCATGTTCAATAACACGAGCCATAACTACGTCTACTAACTGGGATAATACTCTACCTGTATCTTCGATGGTTTCATGTCCGCCTAACTGAATCATACCAGGTCCTAAGTACTGAGCATGTCCGCCCATCTGTGTCATAGCTGTTTCAAAAGATACACGTGTACGTGTTGAAGACTGCTGGAAAATCATACCTAATGTTTTGTTTTTCATTAATGGTGGATAATATCCTGCTTTGATTGCTTTCTTAATCTTTAAAGATAATTCAGCAATGTCCATAATCTCTTCTTTTGTAAAATCCTGTGTGTCAATAAAATGTCTTAATCCTGCCATTTTTTCCTCCTCGCCGTATTGGCTTATTTATATTTTAGTTTATTTTTTACAGAACATCTTTCGTTCTATTTCATACCTGTTTATGCTTTTGGCATATGCTGTGTAATACAATGAATGTTTCCGCCACCAAAAACAACTTCTTTGGTTCTTACACCAACTACTTTTCGTTCAGGGAACATTTCCTGAATCTGTTGCAAGGCAAGTGCATCATGTTCATCATCATACTGCGGAACAATTACTCCACCATTTACAATCAGAAAATTGATGTAGGAAGCAATGCATAATTCACCGTCTTTTCTCGGAATGGTTCCTTCCACCTGTGCGATGGTATCCGCTCCGGATAAAAGTACCGGTTTCTTCGTTACACATACCTTGTGTACTTTGAGTTTTCTGCCCTTTGCATCAGTAGCTTCTGATAATGTCTTATACGCTGCCTGTGAAGCTTCATAGAATGGGTGATTCTTATCTTCCGTATAAATACATGCAACCTCACCCGGTCTTACATAACAAGCAATATCATCCACATGACCATTGGTTTCGTCCGGATCGATTCCGTCCTTAATCCAAATGACTTTTTCGAGATTCAAATATTCTTTCAACATATTTTCAATCTCTTCTTTGGTCATATGAGGATTACGTCCTTCACTTAAAAGGCACATCTCCGTTGTAATCAACGTACCTTCACCATCCACATGAATGGATCCGCCTTCCAATACAAAACCTTCGGTTCTGTAAGAATCTACTCTCTCCAATTCACAGATCTTACGGGCAACCATATCATCATTGTCCCATGGTGAATATAATCCGTCTACATGACCTCCCCAAGCATTAAACGTCCAGTCAACGCCTCGGATGTCTCCCTTATCATTAATTACAAAAGTAGGGCCGCTGTCTCTTGCCCACGCATCATCATTTACCATTTCCACCACGCGGATGTATTCCGGTAAAGATTCACGACAATTCTGATACTGTTTTGGTGACGCAATCATGGTAACCGGTTCAAATTCAGAAATTGCACATGCAACGTTCTTAAATGCTTCCCTTGCAGGCTTTGCACCATCTCTCCAGTTGTCCGGTCTTTCCGGCCATACCATAAAGACCTGCTGTTGCGGTTCAAATTCTCCCGGCATACGGAACCCGTCCTGCTTTGGTGTGCTTCCAATAATTCGCTTAGCCATTACAAAACACCCCCCTTATCCTAGTTTGGCGCCTCTACCAGGTCGCACGAAATAAATGTATCATACTTTCCAATTTAAGACAACAATTTTAAGCACATTTTGAAGAAAAAAGATGGGATAACTCCCACCTTTTTACGTTGTATCATCATTAAATTAATTTCATATTTTTCAAAACATAAATCCAGATAAATACCGTTACAATCGACAACAGCGTTGTTGCTGCTACCACACCGGCCGCAAGCTGTTCATCTGCTCCTTCTTCTTTTGCCATGGTAAAAGAGGAAACGGCTGCCGGAGATGCAAAAATACTCATCAACGTCACCAAAGATAATCCTCTCATTCCCAAGAGAATTGCAGGAATAATAACCATTGCAGGAACAAAAACCAATCTGGTCAGTGCCAATGATAAGATACCCTTCAGATGTCCCAATAAATTTCCGAAGCGGATGGATGCACCCAATACTACAAATGCAAGAGGTGTTGCAACCTTCGCCATAGATGTTAATGCAGACTGTACCGGTACAGGCAACGGAATCTTAAAACTCCAGAATAGAAAGCCTAAAATCGCTCCCACAACCAAAGGATTTTTCAAAACATTGAGTACGATTTTACCAAAAGAAACGCCGACACCTTTATAGTCTTGGAAAACAATAACCGCACTGATATTAAACAGCGGAACTACGATGGCAATCGCCAGATAAATCATTGATAAATTTGCATCCGGATATAGCAACTGGCAAACCGGCAATCCGAATAAAACCAGATTACTTCGGTAAAATGCCTGAACAATAACCGGATATGCATCGCGGTTCTTTGCTTTTTTTCTTAAAATCAGCATTGGCACCAATATCAACGCCAAAATCCACGCAACCGCATAGATAATCGTATACATATTATCGTGGTTGAACAGATTATCTCTGTCCATTGTATAAATGTTAACAAATAGATTGGTACTTAGAAAAACGCGAAATGTTAATTTGTTAATCTGAGTCACTCCGGCGTCATTTAAAATGCCAACCTTTTTAACGATAATACCAACCACCAAAATAATAGCCAACGGCAGGACAACATTTAAAGATAATATAAGATTCTCCATAGAAATCTCCTTTGGATTTTACTAGAGTAAAAATTTTTAAAACACGTACTTGGAAGTTAAAAAGAATAATCTTCGAAACACTATCTGTTAAAAATCAAATCCTTAATAACTTCACCAGCAATCACTAAGCCGGCTACCGATGGTACAAATGCTATGCTGGCCGGGGTTCGGGGATCCTCAGTAAAAGTAGATGCAATCGGCTCTTCTTTTGAGTACAAGACTTTCACTTTCGATATACCGCGCACCTTTAATTCTTTTCGCATCACCTTTGCAAGGGGACAAACACTGGTCTTTGAAATATCTGTAATCTCAAAACGTGTCGGGTCAAGCTTATTTCCCGTTCCCATACTACTGATAACCGGCACTCCTGCTTTTTTTGCACTCTCAATAATGCAAAGCTTTGCCGTAACAGTATCCACAGCATCTACTATATAATCATATTTTGTAAAATCTATGTCTTTTTGATTGTCCGGAAGGAAAAACATTGCATATTCATCAACTACCACATCCGGATTAATAGCGGTCAAACGATTCTTCATAGCCGTTGTCTTTCGTTGTCCGACGGTTTCCATTGTTGCGATAATCTGACGGTTAATATTCGTAATATCAACAACATCTTTATCCACTATGCCAATATGACCAACACCGCTTCGCACAAGCGCCTCACACACATGGCCGCCCACTCCGCCAAGTCCAAAAACCAACACTTTTTTCCGGCTTAAAAGTTCTACCGCATCCGGTCCGATTAAGTTCTTTGTTCGTTCAAATTGTGGTTTCATAATACTATCTCCACTCTCATTTCTTAATCTATATTTTACCACAAGGTTTGTCCAAAAGTACACAAGTATTTCTTGCGAATGATAAATTGAAATGATAATATAAAAACGGACAAAAAATACAAGCGAGGTTTTGTTATGAACAAACGAGAAATTTCCGAAATCAGAAAACAGTTTACACCGGAGCGAAGCACGATTGATCGCATTGCAACCTGCTACGTAGATGGTGAAAAAAACAAAAAATTCAGTATGAAAGAAGCCTTCTTTTCCTTAAGTTCGGAAGAATGTTTTAAATACTTTGAAATATTCAAAAAAACCTTATCCGGAACATTAGGTTCCAACCTTTTAAATATGGATTTCCCTCTTGAAGCTGAAAATCCGGGTAATACCCAACATTTTTTAATGCAGTTAAGAGACTCCAAACTGCAGGATGACGCACTGCTTGATTCCTTTTTTGATAAAGTTATCGCATCCTATCCATATGGTGAAAACTACTATATTATTTTAATTCATGTAAACTATGATGTCCCGGGAAAAACCAGTGACGGTCTTGATTTGGATGATGCATCCGACACCGTTTACGAATACATATTATGCAGCATCTGTCCTGTAAATCTTACGAAAGCAGGCCTTGGATATAACACGGAAACACATACCATTGAAGAACGCATCCGTGACTGGGTGGTAGAACTTCCGATGAATGGTTTCTTATTCCCTGCATTTAATGATCGTGCAACGGATATTCACAGTGTTCTTTATTATACAAAAAATCCAAAAGAAGCACACGATAATTTCATCGAACAAATGCTTGGTTCTACGCCTGTTCCCACTGCACCGGTTCAGAAAGAACTTTTTCATAATCTCATTGTAGAAACTTTGGAAGAAACCTGTGAGTTTGAAGTGGTAAAAAATATTCACGAGAACATTCAGGAATTAATTGAAATGAACAAAGACAATCCGGACCCGGTTGTATTAACCAAGGATGAGATCAAACAAATCTTCTATGACAGCGGTGTTTCCGATGATAAAATGGAAGATTTTGACCGTGAATACGACAAAAATGCCGGTGCTGATACTCCGCTTATGGCTAACCATATCACAAGTCCTCGCCGTTTTTGCATTGAAGCTCCGGACATTGTAATTAAAATAAATCCGGAACGTACGGATTTAATTCAGACAAAAATGATTGACGGCAGACAGTGTATCGTAATTGCAGTGGACTCTCACCTTCAGATTAACGGTATTGATGTAAAACTTTTTGATATGGAAGATGATTCCGAATCATAAAAACCTTACATTTCCTTTTTAAGCATCAAAAAACCTGATAAAGCAGACCTTATACTGCTCTATCAGGTTTATTTTTTTCTTAAATTCTTCCGGCTCCCGCTCCTATATCTACAATATAAAATTCAGGTTTTTTGTCAAATCTTTCCTTATAGCCATTTAATAAAATACGTTGATACTCGTCAATCGCATCGTCTTTAACAATGGCAACCGTACAGCCTCCGAACCCGCCGCCGGTGATGCGACATCCGATAACGCCCGGCACACTCCATGCCAAATCCACCAGGTAGTCAACTTCCGGACAGGATGCCTCATAATCATCTCTCATAGAAATGTGCGCTTCATTCATCAATTGACCGAAGCGATTAATATCACCTGCTTTCAAAGCTGCAACCGCTTCAATGGTTCTACAGTTTTCATATACTGCATGACGAGCACGTTTCTTACAAATCTCATCTGTAATCAAATCTTTGTTTGCTTCAAAGTCATCAATAGACAAATCTCCTAATGACTGAATCTGCATTACGGTCTGTAAATCCTGTAATGCCCTTGCAGACTCATTTCTTCGATTGTTGTATTCCGATTCTACAAGGTTATGCTTTACTTTGCTGTTTGTTACAACGATTTTAGCACCTTCTAACGCAATCGGTGCATACTCGAATTCCAATTTTGCAGTATCAAGAAAAATCGCATGGCCTATTTTTCCGTTCGCAGATGCAAATTGATCCATAATTCCACAATTACATCCGTTAAATTGATTCTCACTTTTCTGTGACAAAAGAGCAATCTTCGTTGATGAAATATCAAAACCAAATTCTTCTTTTAATACAGTTCCGGTTAAGACTTCAAGAGATGCGGAAGAAGATAAGCCGGATCCGCTTGGAATATTTCCCCATACAAGCATATCAAATCCCTGGTTTGGAACCATCCCCGCTTCCCAAAAAGACCAGATAACACCTAACGGATAATTGGACCAACGATACTTTTGATTATGCTGCGGCTTTTCAAACGGTGCCTCAATAATATATGGATTATTTACATTGAGTGAGAAAAAACGGAAACAGCCAAGGTCATTTTTACGAACGGCTGCATATGTACCGAGGGTCAATGCACATGGAAATACATGACCTCCGTTATAATCCGTGTGTTCACCGATTAAATTAACACGTCCCGGCGCAAAATAAACATGACACGGCTCTCCCTCTCCAAATATTCGAATAAAATCCCGAATCATTCTTCGTTTCATAATATCTACCTTCTTATGCTGGTTATTTTTGTCTATTATAAGATATTTTCATCTTTCTGACAACCATTCACACGTTGCTTTAAAAGTGTTTTCATTCGAAACAAAACATATAAAAAACCAAGTAAAGAAACACTTCCCGCAAGGAAAAACACAGCATGAATTCCTTTTGTGAGTGCATCAACATTTTCTAAATCCTTTAAAACATAAGCATCATATGCCAAGCCATAAAATGCTGCGGCCAGTGAGCCGGACAATGCATTTACAAAGTTAATCACAGAAGTTCCGACTCCAATATCCTGCGCATCCAGACATTCCTGTGCTCCCGGTGTAACACTTGCCCCACGAAAGCTATCAGAAACTGCAGTAATTGTTAAGGGAATAAAATACATCAGCACACTGCTTTTTTGCGTAACAAATCCCATCATAAACATAGGCAAAGCAATAAATCCGGTAGTGATAAGCAAGGCCGTCCACATCCGCTCTCGTTTCTTCCCCACCCAAGCACCGGCCAAAAGCGGTAAAAACAACATAACAATTGTTCTGGGCAATTGCAGCGCTCCTGCCAAAGTTGTTCCTTTTTTCAAGATATTCATTACGCCAAGAGGTGCATATACATCCATTGCTCCTCTGTAAAAATAGCAAATAAAACTAACAAATAAAAATGCCCGATATTTTTTGTAATTGAATATTTGTAGTGGCAAAATGGGCGCATCACATTTTTTCTCCTGTCGAATCAAAAGACATATTCCAAACACTCCAATTACAAACCCACTCAAAATAAGCGGGTGAATCCACCCAAAAGTTGTTCCGAAATTTAACGGAAACAAAATTCCTGCTATTGAAATGGTTAAATACACAATACCGATAATGTCTAATTTCTGATTCCTCTGCTGTTTTTCCGTCGGATAGCATATGCCGATTAAAATCAATCCTATAAAAAGTGGAACCAGCGGAAATAAAACAGCAATTTTTAAAAACCCATAGTCTGTTAATATTCCCGCAACGAAACTTCCTAAAAATCCGCCAACACAAAGTGCTGTAGCTAATAATCCCATAGCTTTTGGAACATCTTTTTTTTCATTTATTGCTCCCGCTATAATATAGGGCGTTGCAATATAAGTTCCTTGGGCAAGACCAATTCCCACCCTGGATAAAGATAGGAGAAACACATTTGATGCAAATGCAACCCCCATATTGCAAAGAGCACATGCAATACCGGCAATTATAACGACTTTTTTCCGTCCGTATAAATCTCCCAGTTTTCCTCCAACAGGCGTCATAACGGTAATACCCACAGAACCAAGTACTGCTAATAAAGACACATATTTTATGGCATCATACTGTTTCAATAAAGGAGAAATCAAAGTCGACAGTGCCAGCCCTTGTGATGCTATTGACAGAACAAGACATAGAATCCCAATACTAATAAGTCTTTTCTTTTTTTTTGAAAGATTTGGTAAATTCACTAGTTTTCTTGACCTTTCAACCATTGAGTCGCTAAATGCGCATACGCTGCCGCTCCAACCGGGCAAACCTCCTCATTAAAAAGCACCTTGGAATTGTGTGCCGGATGATTTCCTCTGTCATCCGAAAAGCCTGCTGACAAATAAATCATTGTGCCCGGTACTTTTTCTACAATAACGGCAAAATCTTCTGACGCATTGGCTTGCATATCATTATATGCGTTAAAATCCGGGATGCCTAATTCCTCCATATAAGAAATCATACTTTCTGTCAAATGCTTGTCACAAATCAATGGTGGAACTTCTGACAGCATTTTCACTTCAGCCCTTGCGCCCAAAGCTTCCGCTGTTTTATATGACACTTCTTTCATACGACGAACCAAACGTTCTCTACACGCTGTATCATTTGTGCGAATCGTACCTTGTAAAACAGCTGTTTCCGGAATAATATTTGGAGCGCTTCCGGCTTGAAAATTTCCAACCGTTAAGACACAAGATTTATTTGGATTGGCTTCTCTGGCAATTAAACTTTCGAGTGCGAGATAAATATGTGTTCCTGCTAAAATTGGATCGATTGCATCTTGAGGATATGCACCGTGAGCTCCTTTTCCGGTAATGATAATTTCAAACCCGTCCACTGAATTCATCATCGTTCCCAAATTATTGTAAAAACATGCTCCAACCGGCATTCTTCCAGAGGTTACATGAAAGGATAAAGCTGCATCCGGGAGTGGCTCCAAGATTCCATTCTCGATCATATTTTTAGCACCTTCAAGAGTTTCTTCTGCCGTTTGGAACATAAAACGCACCATTCCATTTAGATTCGTCTCATTCTCTTTTAAAAGTTTTGCAGCTACTAAAAGCATGGCTGCATGAAAATCATGTCCACAAGTATGAGCCGCTTCTCCAGTCGGGCAAGCAAAAGAAAGACCACTTTCTTCTTTCATAGGGAGTGCATCCATATCTGCACGCAGTAATATAGTTTTTTCTCCCTTTCCTACAGTTGCTGTGACCCCATATCCGCACTTCTGAGGCTTTAAGCCATACCCATTTAAAGTTTCCATAACATAAGTTTGTGCCTTAGGCATATCGAGTCCTACTTCTGCATTCGTATGGAAAAAACGGCGATGTTTTATAATTTCTTCATTCAGAGCTTGGGCCCTTTCATAATAGTTCATATTTTCTCTCCTTTTCATACACATTTTTGCCAGTAGTATCTGCAATTCCTATATTTTTATTCCAAGGCGATTTCTCAACCGAATTCTTTCCCGCAGTTTTAGCAAAAAAAACGACTATAAAAATCCTATTTAAGAATTCTTATAGTCGTTTGCTTTTTGTATGTTCTAAAAATAAAAATAAGTGAAAGAAATACTACTGAATCGTTGTCTCTAACATATTTACAGAAACCTGACTTACATGCTTTGTATCATCAATTACACTTCTTAAGTTTTCCTGATAGCGGTTCATTGCTAAAGAAATTGATTCAACAGATGCACGGTTTTCTTCGGATGAAGCACTCATGTCTGCAATCTTTATCTTTAGTTCTTCGAATACATTATCTACTTCCGTAATATTTGTATTTTGTTCCTCAATATTCTTATACAAGTTTTCAAAACGTAACGTCAAGTTTCCAAAGTCTTCTTGTAATTCACGCATAGACTCTGTAGACGCCACAATTGCTTCTGAACTTTCGTTCAAACGTTGCGTCGTTTCTTTTATCTGTCCCTGCATAACTATCAGCACTTCATTTACACGTTTTGAACAATCGGAACTATCTACCGCCAAATCCTGAACTTTATTTGCAACAACGGCAAAACCTTTTCCGCTTTCGCCTGCTCTTGCGGCTTCAATAGAAGCGTTTAATGCAAGCATGGTGGTGCTTGATGCAATCTTGTTAATTTCCTCAAGGACTTCTGAAATCTCATGCATCTTCTCCTCCATAGATGCAAAGACTTCATTGGTTATGTTCATTGTCTTCTGAACAACATCCATCTGCTTTTCTACTTCTACAAGACTCTTTTGGCTTTCTACAATAGCCTCTTCACATTCTCCCACTTCTCCGTTTAATACTTGAATCTGAGATTCGGTTGCCTGAATCTTATTCTGTGCCAAATCACATGCCTCAGCAACTTCTAATGTACCTTCCATAATGTTTTCTGAGCCCTTACGAAGTTCTTCCGCATTGTCTACCAATTCTGCATTCACACTATCCAATTCTTCGTACTTGGAGGTGGAATTTTTCATGCTTTGCTGAAGTTCTTCTCCCACATTCTTCATAGAAGAAACTAAAATCTCCGCATCATTTGCACGGGACTGACTGATTTCGATGTATGCTCTTCCTCGCTGAACCAATAAAAATACGATAACAACCGCTAACGTGGTTATAGCAAGACACATAATAAACTGTCCCACACTTTCTACATTACCCGGATGAATAATAAACATCGCTATTAATAATGCAGGAACAAGGAAAATCTGTACCTTGGTAACTTTCGGTTCAAAAAACAAACCGGATAAAGAAACGATTGCCATATAGAGAATATAATCGTCACTATAATAGGAACCGCTGCTGATAGAAATTAAAAATACCAGCACTAACAAACTGATAGAAACAACAATTTGTTGAATTTCCATTGGGGCATGCTGTTTTTTAACAATTAATAAAACACCTGTAAAAACCAACAGTACTACACCGATAATGAGTGCACTGACAATCGCACCGCCCAATAAATTCTTTACAAAATAAATCGGAGCCACAATATAAACCAAGCGGATCATTAATTTATAAATTGCTTCATTACTCATTGGTTTCTTTGTTTTTTTTGCTTCCATAACAGACCTCCTATTCCGTCAAATCAGACGTACAGTGCGGGCATTTAATTGCTCCAATTGCAATTGTGCTCTTACAGAACGGGCACTCTTTTTCCGTTGGTTCTGCAGGCACCTCTTCTTCTTTCTTCTTAAAACGCTCGTGAATGGTATTAATGGTTTTAATCATAAGGAAGATTACAAAAGCTGTGATTAAAAAGTTAATAATTGCTGTGATAAAATTACCATACATTAAAACCGGTGCATCTTCAGCATTGCCCAATGTTACTGTTAAATAGGAAAAATCAGTTCCTCCAATAAGTCCAAGTAACGGGGTTAAAATATCTTTGTTTAAAGATGTTACAATCGATGTAAATGCACCGCCTACGATTACACCGACTGCCATATCCATCACATTGCCACGGGTAATAAACTTACGGAATTCTGCAAAAAAACCGCTTTTTTTCACTTTGTCTTTCATTCTTTTTTTCATCTTAAGAATCCTCCTAAAAATCGTTTTATAATATTGATTTTTCTGATTGAGTCATTAATAAAAATCTCCTATGGAAAGTTTTTATTAATATTTATATTTTAAACTTTTTATAGAGAAAAGTCAAAATAACGTACTGTATTGTTATATGAAATACCCTTGACAATCTTCTCCAATGCTTTATAGTCCACCGGGTACTCACCATTTTCAACCCAACCGCCGATTAATTCACACATGATTCTGCGGAAATATTCGTGTCTTGTATAGGATAAAAAGCTTCTGGAGTCCGTTAGCATACCAATGAAGTTTCCAAGCAATCCCAAGCTTGCTAAGGATGTCATCTGGTCAATCATGCCCGGTTTGTGATCATTAAACCACCATGCAGAGCCTTGCTGAATCTTGCCGATTGCCTCCGGGGACTGGAAACATCCCATGATTGTCCCGATTGCTGCATTATCTGCCGGGTTTAAAGAATACAAAATCGTCTTTGGCAACTGCTGTGTAATAGCAAGTGCATTCAAGAAATCTGCCATTTCATTTGCCGGAGTATAGTTGCTAATACAGTCAATTCCTGCATCCGGGCCAAGTTTATGAAAGATACTCTTGTTGTTATCTCTCTTAACTGCAAAATGTAACTGCATTACCCAGTTTTTCTTGTGATACTCTCTACCCATATCAACCATAAATGCAGTTTCAAATTTCTTCGTTTCTTCCACTGTCAAAAACTCACCTGCAAGTCTTTTTTCAAACAGCGCAGAAACTTCTTCCTCCGATGCCGGAGCATACATAACATATTCCAAACTATGGTCAGATATGGAGCATCCGTTAGCAGCAAAGAAATCCAATCTTTTTCTTAATACTTCCATTAAAGATGCATAGTCCTTGATGCAAATTCCGCTGACATCACTTAACCGTTTCAAATAGTCCAAATAATCCGGCTTATTTAAGTTCATTGCCTTCTCCGGTCTCCATGCCGGAAGCACCTGAACATTAAAACTCTTATCTTCTTTGATTTTCTTATGCCACTCTAAAGAATCAGCCGGGTCATCTGTGGTACAAATGAGTTTTACATTTGCCATTTCAATCATTTTTCTGGCTGTCAATCCGCTCTGTAATTTTGCATTACATAAGTCCCAAACCTCTTTTGCAGTATCCTTGCACAAGTGACCCTCATAACCGAAAAATCTTTGAAGTTCCAAATGGCTCCAATGATACAATGGATTCCCAATAGCCATTTCAAGGGTTTCCGCCCATTTTTCAAACTTCTCCCAGTCTGATGCGTCGCCTGTTATAAAACGCTCTTCTACGCCGTTTGAACGCATCTGACGCCATTTATAATGGTCTGCCCCAAGCCACACTTGCGTAATATTATCAAAAGCTATGTCTTCATAGATTTCTTTTGGATTGATATGACAATGATAATCAATAATCGGCATAACAGCCGCATATTCGTGATATAACTTTTTTGCCGTTTCCGTTGTGAGCAAAAAGTCGCGGTCCATAAATTTTTTCATATATTCCTCCGTCTAATACAATCAAAGCAGTCCGAACATAAGCTTTCTTAACGATGATTCTTATGATTCAGACTGCTTTTCTTTTATCTAATTAACCAACATATTTCATTAATGTTTCTCGAATTGCGCCAGGACCTTTTAACATTTCACGGAAATATCCGCAAACGGTCTGAGCCATACCAACTTCGTATAAATCTACACCGAAAATTGTTTTATTTCTTAATACAGGAGCAAGAACAGCTTCTACATCTGCTTCTTTTCCTAAAGTAAATGCGGAAATAATCGGGCGCATCGTATCTAACATCGGATCCGGACTTAATTCAAATGTCTGACCGTTGTCATCTACTGCCATCAAATAACGTAACCAACCTGCAAAAATCAATGGAATTAATTTCAAGTCTTCTACCTTTAATTCATTTGATGCCTGATATGCTTTGATGGTTTCACCAAAACGAATAGCAAGTTTCTGGGATGTATCGGTTGCGATTCTCTGTGGTGTATCCGGCATAAACGGGTTCGGAATACGGGTATTTAATACCGTGTCAATAAATTCCTTCGGATCCAATACTCCCGGATTTACAACAACCGGAAGTCCTTCTACATATCCGATTACCTCAACCAACTTACGAAGCTGGACATCTTTCATTTCTTCAGAAATTTTTTCGTACCCTAATAAGCATCCGTACACAGCCAATGCCGTGTGAAGCGGATTTAAGCAGGTACAAACTTTCATTTTTTCTACTTTATCTACGGTTTCTCTGTCTGTAAACATGAAACCGCCTGCTTCTAAATTCTCTCTACCGTTCGGGAAAGCATCTTCAATAACAAGATATTCGCACTCTTCTGCATTCACAAATGGTGCTACATATGTATTCTTGGATGTAATGACCGGTTCTAAGCCCGCAATATTATCTTTTTTCAAGATTTCTTCCACCGATGCGTCCGGACGTGGTGTAATCTTATCAATCATAGACCATGGAAAAGTCACTTTACTCTTGTCATTTACATAAGCTAAAAATCCTGCCTGTGCCTTTCCGTTTTGTGTCCATTTTTCAGCAAAAGCATTGATGGCTGCATATAACTTGTCACCGTTGTGGGAACAGTTATCCATACTTACCATAGCAACCGGTTTTTCTCCTGATAAGAAACGATGATAAAGTAAAGAAGCCACTTTTCCAATGTAACTTGCAGGTTTTTCCGGTCCGTTTGTAAAGTCTGCTTCCACTGCCTTTAACAATTGACCTTTACCATCTACCAAACTGTAACCTTTTTCCGTAATGGTAAAAGATACCATCTGTAAGGAATCCTTTGCAAAAATCTCTTTTAAGCGGGAATATTCCATATCGTTTTCGGAATCTAAAATACAAGTTTCCACAACGCTTCCAACAACTGTCTTTTCAATATTTCCGTCCGCTTTTAAAGTAACAAGGATTGAATAATCATCATGTGGACGATTCATTTTTTCAATGATTTCATAGTCAAAACCTTCAGCCGCAACGAGTCCTCTGTCAAGAACTCCTTTGTTTAAAAGGTTCTGAACAACATTTGCCTGAAATGCTTTAAAAATGTTACCTACACCAAAATGAATCCAAAACGGATCCTCCTTGGTCCTAGCCGTAACGGCTTCTCTATCATATTGTGGCAATGCATAGCCTGCTGCTTCCCACTCAGCTTTGTTTTGTAAACCTAGTCTTGATAATTCCATTTATGTACTCCTTCCAATATTTACTCCTGTTTTAAGCGGAAAAAGATAGTATTTTCATCTGCGACATCGTAGATATGCTCGCCTTCATCCCATGTTGTAGCGCCATGATAAAAACCAATCACACAACCATCATAACCAATCGGTACCTGGAAAGAAAATTCGTATCTTACCACATAATTATTACCTTCCCAGCCGGAATGATTTAGATCTTTAATAAAAATACAATCGGTATAATCAACTCCATTATAATTCACCGTGTAGCGATAGGTTATACCATCTTCATCAATGACAGTCGCTGTGGAATCATGCTTTTCAATATTGTAATAGTCATCCCATGAAGTGCTCCACTCTGCACCATGTGTCAAAACTTTTTCATCGGAGAATGTTAATAACGCCTCAACCGTGCGCCATTCATATCCCTCTTTTGCTTCGTGAGTCTCGTCTGATGCAAACACTTTAAAATTGAGGAATTGTAATTCTCCCACAACTTCAATATCCGTCTTACCATTTCCGCAGGTATAGTAATCATACCAACCATCAACATCTGCTTCCGCGTCTGCTTTCAATTCATATATTTCAAAATCAGGTGTTAAAACTTCACCTTCCGTCAGCTGACAAATCGAACACGTTGCAGGCATCTGATAATTTGCCTCAGAAAACTGATGTCCCAAAGCATTGCCTTCTTCTTTCCCGCACTCCAGGCAAATCTTTGCCTGTTCACAAGTGGCATCCTGCCACTGATGTTCGTGAAACAATCCACATCCGCTCAGTGAAATTGCAAGCGCTGCGGCCACTAATCCGATTCTTTTCATCTATGTCTATCTCCTTATAAAAAAATTCTGCACAGTATACTATTATTTTACTAAAAAACTCAAGAAAATCAACTATTTTCAGCTCTGGTAAGAATTATTTTCGTTTTTGTTTAAACTCTGTTTTCATTCGGTTCATAGCATGCTCATCCATCGTCAATTCAGCCACCATATAAGCAATCAGTTTTGCACCATTTTCCAACGCTTCATATGCTCTTGGCGTACACATCGCAGCTTCAAATTCTCTGGTGTGAATGGAAATTCCTTCATCCACCACCTGAAGAGCCGGGTGGAAGGTTGGGCAGGTATAACTTACGTTACCTGCATCGGAAGAACCAAATACAACCTTCCTATGATCTGTAACCTTCAGTCCCAATTCTTCAAATATTTTATTTAAAATCTCCATACCACTGTCAAGCATTAATAAATCATCATAAATGTGTCCGTCCGAATCGTCTCTTTTATATGTTGTCTGTGTTGCAATCGACGCACCATACGCACAGTCTTCCACCATTTTTACCACTTCTTTTAAATACTTTCTGTCCAAGGATCGAACATACACTTCCGCCTTTGTTTCTTCCGGTACAATATTTGCTCTTTTTCCCCCATTATTAATTACCGCATGCATCCGAACATCCGGTTTTACGTGTTGACGCAACATATCCATTCCGTGAAGAAACAACTGCATTCCGTTTAATGCATTTCGGCCTTCCCACGGTGCATTTGCAGCATGGGAAGCTTTTCCGTAGTAATACAAATCAAAGGTTTCAACTGCCAGCAAGGTCGTTGCAAGCATGTTTTTATCATACATATGAATCATAATAGCCATATCGTAATCGTCAAAAATGCCCTGATTTACCATTGTACATTTTTCTCCGCCATGCTCTTCTTTCGGGGTTCCGATAAGATGAACATTGGCATCCAGTTCATCCTGGAATTTCATCAAGGAAAGCGCCGCTAAAATACTGATGCTTCCGCTAAGACAATGGCCGCAAGCATGCCCGATTTCAGGTAATGCGTCATATTCTACCATCACGGCAATCTTATATTTTTTTTGCTCGGCGGTGCTTTTTGCAAAAAATGCTGTAGGAATGTTTAAATACGGATACTGCACAGTCATTCCTTTTTCACGCAGAAATGCTACGATTTTTTTGGATGTTTCGAATTCTTGTCCGGAGGTTTCCGGATGTGTAGCCATATACTTATTTAATTCAAAACACTCGTCTTTGTATTTTACAATTTCTTCCTGTAAAAATGTTTTTATCTGCTGTAAATCCATATTTACCCTCCTTTGTGCACTTTACCTATAATAAATCTTATTCGAACCTGTACAAAAACTCAAGTCATTGACCTAAGATTTCGAAACTTCTTCACAGTTAAAACCCAGTTTTTTAAAAAGCACAGAACCGGCAATTCCTGCCGCAATTCCGCCAAGCGCCGCAATAACTAATGCCAAAATTACTTTAAACGGCGGATTAAACGCAAATGGCGCAATCAACCCCGGTATTGGCGAAGCCGTTCCCGGTGCATCATTCACAATACCGAACAGCGCTGCACTTAAACCTGCTAATGCCCCTCCAAAAAAGTTACTTCCATAAATCGGAATCGGATGTTTTGTAATAATATCCGCTTGCGTAAGGGGTTCTAACATGACGCCCAGAACACGGTCTCTTCCTCCCAAATTCAGTTTACGAAAAACAATTCCATTTGTGAAACTTCCGCCAAAGCATGCAATGGCCGCTATTCCCATCGGCAATCCCCTCAATCCAAGCATTGCAGTAAGTGCCATAGAACTAAGTGGTGAAGTGCATACCATTTTTATAATTCCTCCCAGAATGAGCCCCATAAAAATTGGAGATTGTCCGGTTGCCACTGAAATCGAATCGCCTACTGTTGCAATCACTTTTGTAACATAAGGATCAACAAACATTGCAATCACTCTTGCAATTCCCGCTGCAACCAAAGTGCCGATGATAATACTCAGTCCCGCCGGAAGATATCTTGATACAAGTCTCATGACGAAAAACAATATATACGCTGCTAAAAAACCGGACAAAATACTGTAACCATCAACTACAACAGCAGCTGCAATTGCATAAACCGGGTGCATTCCCATCTCAAGCCCCACCAATGCCAACGCTGCAACCGCGCCCATCGTTCCGGCAACTTCACCAACTGTTCCCAAAAATTCAAAGCCCAAAAAATCTCCGCAAATATATCGAAAAATAGCTTCCACCAAAAAGGTTGCAACTGCTGCATCTGCCAAACCACGCATCGCCTTGTCACCTCTTGGAAGCTTCATGCTAAAAATCGAAAAACTAATCAAAGTTAAAAGTAACGCTCCGATTCCTTTGATAAATACCAAATCAAACACCTCCGTTTTCTTTTTATTATGGCTGTGTTTGATAAAAAGCATTCAAAGAGGCTATCTAAAACTCCGATTTAAACACATTCCTAGTTTAAGATAGCCTCTTTTTTATTTTCTTATTTTATTATTTTATTCTTTAATACATCGATTTCTATAATACCATAATATTTAAACACTTCAATTGCATTTTCATCAATCAATTCTCCTGAAATCACAATCGGAATCGCAGGCGGGCAACTAACAAGCGGTGCCCCACAAATGCGACCAAGTGCATTTTTTACAGAAACTCTTTCTACATCTCCAAAGATGGCCTCGCGGACACTGCAAGCCTGTTTTGGCATTACAGGAGGAAGCGGTTTTTGTTCACTATATGCATTTTTATTCTCACCAAGTGCATTCACCAAACGTGTAATTTGCTCAGAGTCATTCTCCGGTGTAATCATACAAACCACATATTCTGCATCTGAATACTCACACTCCATATCATGAAATCTAAGTATTTCTGCAAGCTCCTGACCGGTCATGCAATCCGGTGCAGATATGGTCAGTTTCAACGGATCAGATTCCAACACATTCCAGCCATTTTTTATAAGCATTGCTTTCACATATTTGATTTCTTCAATTTTTTCCTTCAGACATTGCTTATAATTGCCGGAAAGATATTGATTGCAAAGATCTAACGATTGCAAAATCAAGTACGACGGGCTGGTAGAACCAAATAAAGCCATCGCCTGCTTCGCCATTTCTTTCATCTTGTTCGGGGCGTTCTTATGGATATGCAAATATGCTCCGCCTGTAAGAACCGGAAATGTCTTATGTGCCGAATCACAACACAAATCCGCACCCAAATCCATAGGATGCAGGGATTTTTCTAAAAATCGAAGATATGCACCATGGGCATTGTCCACAATCAACATGGTGTTGTGCCTATGACAGATCTCCGAAATATATCCCACATCATTCATGCCTCCCAGATAGTCCGGAGTTGTTACATAAACTGCAATCGGAGCGTTTTCTCTTTTTGCAAGTTCTTCTTCTAATTTCATGGGATGTACCATGCAACTACACAACGAACTCATTTCATCCGGATATAACCAAACAACATCAATATCTAACAATGCTGCCGCATATATAAATGCTTTATGGGCATTTCGATACGCAATAATATAGGGACGGCTATCTGCACTCTTTTCTGCATTCATTAACGCCATATATAACATTGCCCGAATACACTGACTGGAACCCTCTGTAGAATAAACTGTTTTCCCTGTTCCAAACAATTTTGTTGCATTATCCTCACTTTGGGCAATTATACCCTCCGACATATAAAGATCATCCGCTCCCGCAACCTCTGTAATATCATACTTCTCAACGCCTACAAAAGACTGACCTTTATGTCCCGGCATATGAAAGCGCGTTATATTTTTTTCTGCATATTCTTTCACAAAATTGACAATCGGTGTATTCACTATTAATCTCCAATCAAACCAAAATATGACTCCCAAAAGCACTATTTCTGATAAAGTATATCATTTTTTCAGCAGGCAGGCAATCTCAATCCGCGCTTATAGTCGCACGATCCACCTTTCTACTTTGATAACTGGGTACATAATAACTGTTTTTATTGCTCAGCCCCAAAATTTTATCATAAAAGTCCATAATATGCGAATTTTGGGTCATTATATTTTCAATTACGGGAAAGACCCAGCGAATTATTGTTTTCGTGGGTCTTTGATAAAATGATGCATCCCAAGACCCAAAAGCTGACATCTGGGCTGATTTTTTTGCAAAAAATGGGTCTTGTATAAAATTCGAAATCCCAAGACCCAACCACGGGGATTTCAAGCAATAAAAAGAAGCGGCTACTAACGGACGTCATATCATCCGTGTCGAGCCACTTCTTAATTTCATGTTTTATTTCTTCATTTCATTGCAAAGATTTTTCTGTTTTACAAATTCACAGAACTCGTCTTCCGGTAATGGTTTCGAGAAATAGAATCCCTGAATGTATGAGATACCCATATCACGAATCGCATCGAACTGTTCCTTCGTTTCGATACCTTCGGAAACAATCTTTAGACCGAGGCCGTGAATCATCTGCGTTGCTGACTTCAATACATAATTTGCCTTGTCGTCAACAAAGAACGCTTCCATCATGCCACGGTCAAATTTTACAATATTAACCGGCATATCTACGATATAGTTCAAATTGGAATGTCCGGTTCCGAAATCATCCAACGAAAAGCTGATTTCATGATCCATCAACTTTGCGATATTTCTTAATACGGTTTCTTTTCGTCTGAAGGTTGCAGATTCTGTAATTTCCAAATTGATTTGTTTCGGATTAACATTATATTGCTTAATCAAGGATATATAATTATTCGCCAAGCGTTCATCGGAACACTGAACCGGTGAAAGGTTCACCTCAATATAATCAACACCAAGCTCTTCTATATTCTTTTCGCTGATAAAATGGCATACCTTCTCAAAAATGATATTACCAAGTGTAATGATTTTTCCATTTTTCTCTGCAGCAGGAATAAAGACTGCCGGAGGCACGATATTACCTTCTTTATCACGGATTCGCACTAAAGCTTCCGCGGAAGAAAATCGTTTCGCATCCACAGAGAAAATCGGCTGATAAAATACTTCCACACGGTTTTCATCAATCGCTTCATCAATTAATGTTTCCGCTTCTTTTTCCTGACGCATTTTTTCTATGCTTTTTTGACAAGCGATAATGTGATGTGATTCCATATAATCAGAACTAATCATATGTGTTCCGGTCACAAATCTCATATAATATAACAATTCATCTACATCAACAAACAGATTGGACTCATAAATACTTACCCAAAGTGCACGACGTAAATAAAAGTAATCCTCACACTCATCGGTTTGAATTCTTTCAAAAAAGTCTTCTTCCCACTCTTTGGCAGCTTTTTCATCATTGAAAATCAATACACCGGAATCTTCTGTCTTTCGGAAAAGCTTTGCATTCTTAGCATCAAGAGTTTTTTCCACTTTTGTCCAATTGAAGCCCTTTCCGTAAATGGAATTACCGATACTGTCCATCTGAAATAAAATCAACGCATTATTTTCATGACGGGCCATTTGATGTTTCAAAAATGAAGCCAAGGCATTTGTATTAAATATACCACTTTGACGGTCAATATTCATTCCCGGATTTTCTAATCGTACATAGAGAATAACCATTCCGACACTGACAGCAAAAGTTACAAGTAAGATATTCGTAAAGAACATCTGCACCAAAGCCATCGCGGACCACGTTCCCATCCAAAGTAACACCGCAATTCTACGGTCAGCATTCATTCTGGATTTGTAATAAACTGTCATAGCAAGAATCAAAATAATACAATAAAGTGCAATGCCATAGGTGACAAATACTGCCGGGCCATATGCATATGATATGCCCTTAATCTCACGCAATTCTAATGGCGAAAGTACAATTCCAATACTCGCAATATCAATTAAAACGACCTGAAAAATAATATTTCTCTTATATTCTTTTCTGCTGGAATAAACATCTTCGCCTATATATAGGATTGCTGCAACCAAAATCACAACCACCATAAATAAATACGCTTTCGTCACTCCGTCAACCACTTGAAACGGAACAACTTCGCCTAAAAATTTCACATGCACAGATGCTAAATCCAACAAATGGATCGCCAATGTAATATAAAGCATTGCCAAATACATTCGTTCCGTCTTTGTTGATAATTTTTTTTGGCTCTGGTAAAAAAACAAAAGTAAAATTATAATTATAAGCCCGCATACCTGCGTCAAAATATTCATAAAATCACCTAATTAATCTGTCATGTTATCAAAGTATCCCTGTACCAATACAATTGGTGTTCCTTTATCTCCTGATCCGCTGGTAAGGTCGCATAAAGAACCGATAAGATCTGTTAAGCGACGTGGAGTAGTTCCCTGAGAAGCCATATTTCCCACAAGATCTTCACCTTTCTTACGGATTGCTCCTTCAATTGCTTTCTTTAATTCTTCGCCTTTTAAATCAGCGAAATCATTATCTGCAAGGTATTTTAATTTTAATTCATTTGGAGTTCCTTCAAGTCCCTTTGTGTAAGCAGGAGAAACTACCGGGTCAGCTAATTCCCAAATCTTTCCAACCGGATCTCTGAATGCACCATCACCGTATACCATAACTTCAATGTTTTTACCACAACGTTTTTTGAAGTTTTCCTGCATACTGTAAACCATGTCAAAGCATTCTTGCGGGAATAACTTTACCATATCTTCTGTAGACTTGTTGGAGCCCAACAAACCATATTTTTCATTGTAACCACTTCCATTTACAGAGGATGTTAAGATATCGTCCAAACCACAGACTCTCTTTGCCCCTGCATCCCGTAAAATGCGTTTTGTACGAACACGGCTGTGAATATCACAGTTTAACACACTGTCTGTATAGTTTAAAATCACTCTTGGATCATTTGCCAAAATAATTTCAGCTTCAGCTCCGCAAGAACGGATTAAATCGCCATAATACTGAATATAGTCAACACCGGTAAACGGATGTGGGTTGGAACCAAATAACTCACGATATTTCGCTTCTGTCAACACATCTGAATATGGATTGATACCTGCTTCATCTAACTGGTCTAATGAAACTAAGCCGTTACCGACTTCATCGCTTGGGTAGTTTAACATTAATACTACTTTTTTTGCCCCCATTGCAATACCACGTAAGCAGATTGCAAAACGATTACGGCTAAGAATCGGGAAGATCACACCTATGGTTTCTCCTCCTAATTTATTTTTAACATCTTCGGCAATTGCGCCAACAGATGCGTAGTTTCCCTGTGCACGAGCAACAACAGACTCTGTAACTGCAACTACATCGCGGTCACGAAGTTCAAATCCTTCAATTTCTGCCGCTTCTATTACACTATCAACTACGATTTGTGCAATGTCATCCCCTTCACGAATAATTGGGCAACGAACACCTCTTGAAATCGTTCCTACTCTTCTTTCCATAAATAATATCCTCCTGATATTGACATTTTACCACTGAATATTATAATACGAATATAGGCATAAGTAAATACGATATTACTTACCGCTGTCATTAACTTTACTTATACCACATGGTTTTTGACACCTTTTGTTCACTTTTATTATCCGGAGGGTAAAAATGAAAACAAAAATCGACTATTACCGCGTGTTTTATGAAACCGCACGCTATGCCTCTTTTTCAACGGCGGCACGCCATTTATATATTTCACAGTCAGCAATTTCTCAATCTATCCGCCAATTAGAGGAAGACTTAAATACCCAATTATTTGTTCGTACCAGACGTGGCGTATCTTTAACCCAGGAAGGAGCTTTGCTGTATCAAAAAGTAGAAAGCGCTATGCAGGCTCTTGAACAAGGTGAAACCTTATTAGCCCAACTTCATCACTTAGACAGCGGTGCTTTAGTCATTGGTGCCGGCGATGCTATAACCACACATTTTTTATTGCCGTATTTAGAACGCTTTCACGCTATGTATCCGGGAATTCGAATCGAAATGGCCAACTCCTATTCTTCACGAATGTTAGAACATGTGAAGGAGGGTAAAGTTGAATTAGCCTTTGTTAATCTGCCGGTTCGAGATGATGATTTGGAAATTAAATCATGCAAGGAGATTCACGATATATTTGTCTGTGGTGCCGGTCATCAGGCGAAATCCCGCTATACCTGGGAAGATATTGCGGATGAACCACTTATTTTGTTGGAAGATAATTCAACCAGCAGACGTTTTTTAGATACTCAGTTTTCAGAAAAAGGAATTCTTTTGAAACCACAGATTGAGGTTGCTGTTCACGACTTATTAATCCGGTTCGCATCCATTCATCTGGGTATTTCCTGTATCGTTGAAGAATTTGCTGAAGAAAGTTTGGAATCAGGTGCTGTTAAAAAATTAAATATCACGCCTCCGCTCCCGGCTCGAAACATTGGCTGTGCATACTTAAAACACAGTGCATTGTCTCCGGCTGCGAAGGCCTTTTTAGAATTACTGAAAAAATAACAAGGAGAACTTTTATGAAGAATAAAAAATATTTGTTTCTTATCGCCGGCGGTGTTCTTGTACTTCTTACCACATTTTTGATACTCTATCTTACAATCTATTTGCCGAAGCAAAAGGAAAAAGAAGCATTTGCACAAAGCGTCGCACAATATCGTGCCGACAAAATGGATTTATACAGGGCAGAAAATGAAAAATATGATGATTATGAAGTGGAAGTTGCTTTTTTAGGCGATAGTCTGACCGATGCCTATGACCTGGCTAAATATTATCCGCAATATATTACTTCTAATCGCGGAATTGGCGGTGATACTACTTTTGATTTGGAAAATCGATTGCAGGTGTCCGTTTATGATTTAAAACCGCAGGTTATCGTAATGTTAATCGGCGCCAACAACTTTGATTCCATGTTGGAAAACTACGAGGTCATTCTGCAGGGCTTAAAAACTAACCTGCCGGACACAAAGGTTGTGCTTCTCTCACTGACTGCCATGGGCGGCGAATATTGGGGAAAAAACAATCAAAAAGCTGCCTACAATAATGTAACGATTAAGCTTTTGGCACAAAAATACGGATTCGAATTTGTTGATTTATTCACACCACTTTATGATGTTTCAACCGGTGAAGTCTATGATGGCTATACGATTGACGGAGGACATTTCACAGATGTCGGATATCGAGTTCTAACAGATGAAATTACACCTGTATTAGAAAAATTGCTGGGAAAGTAACATTTCTCGGCTTTTTTCCTATTTTTCACCTTTTAACATGAGATACCCTTTTAAAAGGAACAATATAAACGCTAAAACAATCGCATATGGCATCCTCATTAATGCTAAAAATAATACCAGCAGCATCCCCAGCGATAATGACAGCCACGTTGTGACTTTGTAATATAAATTTTTGTTTCCTTTTTCCGGATTTATACTGATAAACAGAATTTTGCACATCCCCAAAAGAATTAAGATTATGGATGATATCCCAACAAATCTATGGTTAAATACTGTTGTCTGCGTCTGCCGAAACCAGTTTACAGCATATACCTGTTCCTCCATTGTATTTGAATATAACGGCAAAACAAGCAACAAGAATGAACACAAATCTATAATCCCATCTAACAAACCGGAAACTTTTTGCATATTGGAAAGATGTTCTTTTTCCGCAATGAAAAGCAGGCTTTCTCCGGAAAGCAAATCATCAATTGTGACTGCAAAAAATGCCGCAATAGCTTTTAAAGAATCAATACTCGGATAGCCCTTTCCGGATTCCCATTTGGAAATGGCAGTTCTTGACACATACAAATTTTCCGCCAGTTCCTCCTGCGTAAGACCTTTCTTTTTTCTTAATTCCTGAAGTTTTTCATGAAATTCCATGCTTTGTCCTCTCTGTTTTTTCTCATTTACTTTTTATGCAATACACTTCTTACTACAGTTTTATAAAGGTAATATAGTCCCATGCTCAATAAGATTCCCCCTACAATATCCGCAAACCAATGAACGCCGGATACAAATCGACCTAACACCATAAAAAAAGAAAAGGTTACTACAACCAATTTAACTGCCTTCCTTATTCCCTCGTTTTTTACTCTGCGGCCAATCTGCTCCGTAAGCGTCGGCATCACACATAATACAAGTAATGTCGTGGATGATGGATAGGACACCTCTAATCTTCCCTCTATCAGAACCGGTCTGTAATTAATCGGAATCATTTCAAAGGTTAAATAGGCTACAAATACTACAACATAATATACTCCCAAGATAAGAATGTCGCAATCGACTTTAAAAGGATTCTTTCTTTTTATCCACTGGTAAAGGCCCAACACTGCAAATCCAACACAAACACCTGCTGGCACAAGGCTCAACCAGTCTGTAATATAATACGAGGCAAAATGAACACCTGTCAGGTTGTGAAGCTGGTGGTTTAGCGTCGCAAGACCGATAAAGGTATCGTTGACTCCGGTCGGTCTAACATCGACGTTTAGAATTAAAAACGTCCAAAAAATAAACAGACCGATAAATGTAATAGCACAAATAAGATACTTTTTAATGGTTTTTGCTTGCATTTTTTATAATGTTCCTTTCTGATAAACCATATTGTATTTCTATTGTCCTCAAAATAACAGAAATCTTGCACTTACAAAAGAAAAATCGCATCACTTTTATGACACGATTCGTAACATACCATAAATTCATCCTATACCTGGTTCTTTGACCGTCAGTTACCCGGTGATGAAAATGGTGCTTGGCATTCTTCTGATCTTTGGTACTGGTTCGGAACTTTGGAAAACTGTTGGCGTCCAATGCAGGAAAAAGATTATGACTTAAGCAATCAGATGACAGATTATCTATGCAATTTTGCAAAAACCGGTAATCCTAATGACTCCGGAAACGAAAGTCAAAATACCTCTTTTGCTACAAACTTACCAATTTGGCAATCCTCATTAGAAACAAAGAAAAATGTATTATGTATGGGCGAATCAGAGACATCTATGAAGAAACCGAGTAAATTTAAAATGATTCGTACAATGCTAACAAGTAATGCAGTCGGCGAATAAATTTTTAGGTTTTAAATTTATGGGAAACAAAAAGGCCGTGGAATCCGATCGATTCCACGGCTTATTTTTTCGTATCCTACGTATAATAATGCCTATACAAATTTTACGGCAGTACCGTATACGATTACTTCAGCAGCACCCTGCATAACTGCTGATGATGCGTAGCGAATATTGATTATTGCATCTGCGCCTAAGCCTTCTGCTTCTTCAACCATTCTCTTAGTTGCAAGAGCTCTCGCTTCGTTCATCATTTCGTTGTAAGCTTTCAGTTCCCCACCTACCAAAGTTTTAAAGCTCTGGCTAATATCTTTTCCAATATTTTTTGACTGAATTGTACTACCTTTAACCAAAGATAAGGTTTCTAATTCTTTTCCACTGATAAAATCAGTATTTACTAAGATCATCTTCTTCTCCTCCATTTATTTCTTTTATTCTCTCTATGCACACATGTACCATTACGGCGGAAAAAACGATTGGTAAAATACCGAGAACAATTTTAAAAACTCCCGGTATAATCACAACCAAAAAGCCGAAATATACAATGTAATAAAGAACCATAAGCACGGTAATAACAATTGGTGCAATCATTTTCTTTTTACGCGATTTCATACTTCACCTCTACAAATATTATTATGGATTTTGATTAAATAGTTGTTATTTTTCTTCTTATGAAAAATTCCTTGATTTGCTTTATATAAACAAAAGCTAAATAAACCACGATAATTAAAAATGCAGGCAACATATACCAATATGCATGCGGTACAAATGACCAAAACAATGCAAGTACCGGATTTGCCGGGCTAAGGGAATACATGTAATTTACTTGAATTAAGTTTCCTGATGGATTCATGATTTGTTCTGCAACAAAATAATTATTCAGCCAAACATTCGCAAAATGAATCAGTGTATATATCACCAATGTAATTCCTACCGTTGAAATAATACACTTTACATCTTTTTTTACCATTCCCAAACGGAATAACAGAATCGGAATTCCGAACTCTAACAAATGCGGGAAAAAGTAAAAGAAAAATGTTGGTGATAAAATAACAAAATTTGCCTGTGCACTATTCACAATCAATGCCATCAGTGCACCCAAAGACCATAACAGCAATAAATTGCTCAACACCTTACTTCTTGTAAATACTGCAATCGGCAACACCATTGCTGTTAAAGAACATAAATGCAATGGGAGGTATTCAAATGGTGTGCCCCATGTCACTAAATTAAAAATGATTGCTGCGATACCGGAAAAAGAAAGAATACCCAAGACAATTGTCTTTACCTTTTCTGTTGCTTTTCGCAAAAGAAAGTATAATCCGATAATAATGCCTGCTCCAATAAGAAGAGAGCTGATATGAACAATTCCAAAAGAACCCCAAACCATAAATTTTCTCCTTTGTAATATTAAAAAATGCTGTTTTGGCAAGTTGCTTACCTGATTTTTATTGCTTTTTCTATATTATACCATAAAAAAACAATTTATCCTATAGTTCGATTGATTTCTTTCGATGTTTTTATAATCATATATGCTCCCTTACATAACGAATTATAGCGAGATACCCTAAGGTATCCCGCCTTCTCTTATTAATTAGTTTTGATAAATTTCCTCTGCAAGTTCCAAAATTCTTGGAGCTAATGTCTCTTTTGCCTTTTTCTGTCTTCTGCGATATACCGGATATGCTAATAACATTCCACCCGTACCGATTACTCCAACGAGGACACCTAAAAGCATTGTTATAAGTGTGCTTCCGATAACCTGCATCGCCAAACACATACCGGTTCCAAAAATCAAGCAGCTGATAATGCCGAAGCATAACCCTTCTGTCATTCCTGATTTTTGTACTTGTTCATCTAATCTTTTTAATTCATCAATTTTACTTTCGCTTTGCGGAAGATATCTTTTTCGTATTTCCTGAACCTCTTGGTTTTCCGTAGCTGAGTATTTATAACAAAATGTTTGTTCCTGATTCATTACATTTTCCATATCTATTTTTCTCCGGAAAGTCTTTTTTTTGCTTCTTCTACCGTTTCGCCCTCTTTTGCAAACATTTTCTCGACGCACTTATCGGTAACCTTTGTAAAACCTTCCACAGCTCCTTTCTCAATTTTCTTGTAGCCTTCTACTACGCCATCTTCAATTTTTTTGTAACCTTCTACTACTTTTTCTGCAATCTTTTCATTTGCTTCTACGAATTTTGACATTTTTTATTCTCCTTTTCTTTTATAAGTTATTTGCTTTTTTGTTTCGCATCTTATGTGCTTATAATAATGGCCTTATGTTTGGGACTTGTTTTCGAAATGTTTCTAAACTATTAATTTGAAAAAAATTATTCTTTTAAACTGAAAAAAGGTTGCTGAAATCATTCAGCAACCCTTTCTATCATCCATTCAATATTAACTTATCTTCCTTCACCGAAGCTTTAGCGAATAACCTTAGCAAATACAAGAATAGAAAGAACGATTCCTACCAAAGCATAAAGTCCAATCAATGTGCCAAGAATTGAAAAAATAATACCTATAATCGGAATCTTTACTAAAATTCCAATAACAACGCCACATACAACATCAATAAGAACATAAATAATGAGGCTTACAATAAAAGATTGCATTTCATTCGCTTTAAATGCCTGTGGAAAATATTTCTTAAGCATATCCATATTAATCCTTCTCCTTCGCATTAAATTTTCTTACACTGTATATCTGCAGTGAATTCAATTATGAAAGTGAATCATTTTTCGCACAAATTTACAATCAAATCATCACTTTTCTAATCATTTATATTATATCACATCATTTTTTTCAATACAATAAGAAAGATTTATCGTATTTTTCAAAACAAGTGTTAAATCTCTAATTTCATATCTCCATTGTTAATCCATTTCATTTTTCTCATAAATTCTGAGATGCCCAAAGCCAATACTGCCGGGAGTATGAAATGCAATACTCCGATCTTAATCAGAACAATGACAGGGTCAACGCCTTCTCCCACCATTGTCTGGAATGTAGTAATCTGTCCCACTAAGCCGGCCGTTCCCATACCGGAACCGGTCGCATTATTTGTCATATGGAAAACCAATGTGGAAACCGGTCCCAAAATAGCACTGGTAATAATTGCCGGAAGCCAAATAATCGGTTTTCTCATGATATTACCAATCTGTAACATACTAGTTCCAAGTCCCTGTGCCAAAAGACCATTCATCTTGTTTTCACGATAACTTGCCACTGCAAATCCAATCATATTTGCACAACATCCTACCGTTGCCGCACCAGCCGCAAGTCCGGATAGATTTAGTATGATTCCTAACGCCGCAGAGCTGATTGGTAATGTTAAAACCATACCCATCACTACGGACACAACCAATCCCATGATAAATGGTTGCTGTTGCGTTCCTATATTAATCAGATTTCCAATAGCGGTCATCACTTTTGATATACCCGGGCCAAGCAACAATCCGATAGCAGAACCGGACAAAATGCTTAAAAGTGGTGTCACGATGATATCAATCTTCGTTTTACCGGATACCAGTCTTCCAATATATATGCCAACCAATGCTGCAATATATGCTCCTAACGGTTCTCCCGGGCCAGCGTATACAATACTTCCCTCCACCAAGATGGCACCTGTCAAAATCTTACTTGCAAAAGCCCCAACCATACCGCAGGTTGCCGCAGACATAATCACTAACGGACTTTCTTTAAAACGAACAGCAACGCCACAGCCGATACCAACGCCTGTTACGCTTGCAGCCACTTTACCTATCACAAATAAAAAGTTGCCAACCGTTCCTCCGAACAAACCGCCAACTTGCTGAATAATTGTTCCAATAATCAAAGTGGCAAATAACCCTGTGGCCATTCCACTTAGACCTTCAATAAATATTTCGTTTAATATCCCTTTAAATTTTTTCATATAAATCCCCCAAAATAGTGTTTATAATATTTCTTTTTTTAATGTATCTATAATGTCACTTCTCCCAAAACGGTGTTGTTAATATAATCAGCCTTAAATTCACGCAGACGTTCCATATGCGGCTGTGTTAAATGAATTTGCTGATGCGCTTTGGTTTCCCACTGTTCAATCAGTAAAATTTCATTCGGATCTTTTTCCGACAGGTAATAATCATATTTCAAGCAACCGTCTTCCGCTCGAATTGCCTCCAAAATCCCGGTCTCCTTCATTCTTTCAATAAATGCCTGGCGTTTTTGCGGATGGCAATCAAATTTCACATATATTGTGTACATCGTAAACTCTCCTTTAAATCTTTTTTAATTCTAACCCCAAACCACTTTTTTACTAAGGATTCAATTTTACCAATTCTTCAAACACTGCTCTCTCCGTTCGGTCAAAAGTCACCGGTGTCACTGAAATATAACCGGAAAAGGTAGCATTAATATCAATATTATTATCATTAGAACCTGTTGGAATTTCTTTGTAAGTCGGAAGATACATGTCATTTCCTTGCGGTAAAAATTCATCTACAAAAAAACGCGCTCCCATACAGGTAATTCGGATATCATTATGATGAATCGGAATGTTTACATTATATAAGGTATTTTTTTTCATTAAATCATGACGGACAAAATAATCCTTGATTTTATCTAACGCTCCCACGGCTTCATCAAAACCACCCACTTCTGTTGAAAGTGCAACTGCCGGAAGCCCTAAGGTTGCCGCCTCAAATACCGCTCCCAAAGTACCGGAATATAACACATTTGTGCCAAGATTTAATCCACGGTTAATGCCGGAAATGACAAAATCAAATGTCTCATGCATTCCCTCTACTGCAAAACGAACACAATCCGCCGGAGATGAATCCACCGTGTATGCTTTCACATCCGGTACGTCGAACGGAACCTGCTTTACCTCAAAGGTTTTGCGGATTTCGATGCAGTGGCTTTTTGCACTCTGCTCATATTTTGGAACGACAACAGTCACTTCACCAAATTGTTTTGCCCACTTAGCCAAAGGCAACAAAACCTCTGAAGAAATACTGTCATCATTCGTAATTAAGATTTTCATTATCCAATATCGCTCCTTTACATATCTTTTAAAATATTACGTTCTTATTAGTCATGTGTAACCGCCAACGCATGCACGATTTCTCTAAACTGCAATTCGTTAAAAGGCATAGTTATATAATCGCTACAATTATATTTCTTACATAGTTCAAACATATTTTGTCCATTTTGCGCGGACATAAGTACATGCAACCTTGCAAGCTTATTCTCATGTAGTCGTTTCGCATAGTCTTCCTGTTCTTTAATAATACTTAAACCTACAAATGCAACGTCATAAACATATTCTGTGGAAAGTTTATCTGCATCTTCCCATGTCAAGGCATGATGAATCACATAATTTGTTTCTTCTTTCATGATTTCAACAACAGATTGATAAAGCGATTGGTCTGCATCAAGAATTAACATATTCTTTTGACCACTTGCACTTTCCTTCAATTCATACGCTTTATCTTCATCCATCATTTCAAGCATAACATCTGCAAAATACGGATCAAACTGTGTCCCGCGACCTTTTAAGATTTCACTTCGAACGACCTCTTGTTGCAGCGCATCACGATAACTACGATTGCTTGCCATTGCATCGTAAGAATCCGCAACTGCAAGAATTCTTGCTATCTCAGGAATTTCTTCTCCTATTAATCCTGCAGGATATCCCTTTCCATCATATCTTTCATGATGGAACTTTGCAGCAATTGCAATTTCACTTTCATCTGCGATTCCGTTCAAAATATGATAACCGGTTACCGGATGCAGTTTAATAATATTAAACTCTTCATCTGTCAATTTTCCCGGTTTATTAATAATTTCTTCCGGAATACGAATCTTCCCTACATCATGAAGCAACCCTGCACGATAAATCGCTTCCTGCTGCTCTTCACTTTTGCCAATGCGCATAGCAATCATTTTCGCATACTTTGCTACACGGGTAGAATGTCCGCTGGTATAACGGTCTTTCGCGTCTACCGTTTCAGCAAGTGCAAATACAGACTGTTCAAACAATTCTTTCGTCTTTTTCTGCTGAGTCAAAAGTTCCGAAGTCTTCTTTCGTACCTCCTGCTCCATAGTGATATTGTACTCTTCCATTGCCTTGTAGTATTTCTGTTCTATGGTTCGGTCAACAAACTCTAACAAGTATCCGGCGCCGTTTCTTTTTCCATGATTAAATTCACGAATATTTAATTGGTAAAACTTATTTCCAATCGAAAGAATCTTACTCTCTTCCTCCCCCGAATAGTCTAACAGATATTGAACTACATTTGTATATAAATAAGAATCGTTTGCTTCTACTTTATTATCAACAATCCATTTTTTTATCTCCGGGAAAATTTCCTTTACATAGGAGTTAGAATTGATATAACGATATTTATCATCAAATGCTATGTAACCGTACTCTTTCATGTTTTCTACAGAGTTCAAAATATTTGCCGACATGTCATACATATTGACCTTTTCAAAATGTTTAATGAGTAAGGCGATTCCTACAATATATCCAATACATACCAAATTCACCTTCGTATCTAACAAATTACCCAGCAAGTACATGAAAAAAATGGTGAATGCTGTTACACACAGCACAACAACGGTACGGACAGATATTTCCTTCCTTTTTTTAATCGCCATCACAAGAAAATAAATCATAATAAGTGCATAAAGAATGATCAAAATAGGATAAAGCATATGTACCGGTCCATAAGTTTTGTCCAAATAACTATGTCCTTCTTCTCTAATCAGTTCAACATGCTTATAATATAACGGAATATGACCGATTGTTAATGCTAAAGCCATTATAATCGTAGAATAAATGCCCAGAAAAGCTGCAACAATTCGATTGATCTTAATTCCGCTCAACTTGCTCAATAAAATCACGGTCATAAAAGGTGCATAGCAACCGCCAACATAAACAATCTTGTTTGCTAAGATTGCAGTTTCAACGTTCTGGGAAATAGACATCATATAATATCCGAAGCAATTTATAGTAACTAATATACTAAATAAACTGAATGCATTATCTACCTTCTTGTTTCGAATTAAAAATCCTCCGGTCATTATTAACGCCAATAAAAATACTACAAAATAAATCCAGCTAATCATGCCATTTCTCCTTAAAATCTCATCATGTTTCGTCTATGTACTCGCCTTAAATCCTAGTGTTTGTTCATCCTATATTCTACGATTCAGTAACGAGTTTTCCGGTAATATGTTCCGGGCACAATTCATAACATAATGTTGCTTTTCCGTATTTCTAAACATAATTTCTCCAATATTGTCATTCAAATATGTACCTACATTTTATCACTCTACACCCTTTATATCAAATCTTTTGTAACAAACCTTTTCCTACATTTACACCCATAACTCCACATAAAAAAATCCCCATATCAACCATTTCTGATTGATATGGAGCCTTTAACTTTCAACTCACTATATCCTTTACACTAAATCATATAGATAAGTGCCAACTATTTGTTATTGATAGTACCCTATATGGCTGCACCATTAATATAGCGAACCTGTGTCTATGAGCCGTTATAAAGCTGAAATTCTGTAGAACATCCCCTGATTTTTTGACTACTTAAGAAGTTCATACAATTCATAAACACGTTCTTCTGTAATCTTTGCAGCCTCCATATTAACAACCATTGAATATATAGATCCTCCTTCAACTTCCTTTCCTGCTTCTTCTACAGATTTTTCCTTTTCCACGATCCATATACGTTGTTCATCCAGCAATTTTGAAAAATCTTCTTCCGGTAGACTATCCTTCAGTTCACCCCATAAATAATTCAGTGCCCCATCCCAAAGCTCATATAATTCCTGGGACTTCAAATTCATATCCGCCTGAGTCAATGTATCCTGCTCCAAAGAATCCTTAATGATATCTGATTGCTCTATGATGGATGTCATATACTCATCATAATTCGAAACATCATTCTGCTCCGTATCTGTCTGTTCCCCTGCTTCTGTGTCACTTGTAATGTTTGAATCTCCTATTGTCTGTGATCCCTGTGGTGTTTTCGTGTCTTCATTTCCACATCCCGCTACAAAAATCGCAATTCCCAACACCAAGATTAATAATAACTTTCTCATAATTAATTCTTTACCTCCAGCAACTAAATTCAAATTTACACCTACATTCTATCACTCTGTTTGCTTCTTATCAAATCTTTATTGCATAAACAATCTCTTTCCTTTCATGATAATAAATCTTTTCCGCTTACTATGCAAATCTAATATCTTGATAACAGAATTCTCACGCCCAAAACTCCATCAAAAAAAGAGGCATCTTACCTATTTCTAGATAAGATACCTCTTTGAATTTTAAACTCAACTTATAGTTGCACTATCTTCTATAGAAAACACCCAACTATTTGTT